>CACWZI010000015.1 GCA_902765305.1 uncultured Eubacteriales bacterium | reverse complement strand
GCCGCGCATCCAGCCGACCAGGCTGTTCGCCAGCGCGATCAGCTTGTCCGATATGCCGCCGGAGCCCATCAGCACGCCCATCGTGATGAAGAAGGGCACCGCCATCAGGCTGAAGGACCAGACGCCCTTCACCATCTGCATCGGCAGCACCGTCAGGTTCTGGCCCATTGAAAGCAGGCACAGCACCGTGGAGATGCCCACGGAGTAGGCGATGGGGAACCGCAGAAAGACCATCACCAGGAAGCTTCCCAGCAGAATCAGGGTGGAAAGATTTTCGCCGCTCATTGTGCCTGGGCCTCCCTTCCGTCGTCGGGCCTGTAGAATTCCTCGATGCGCAGGAACACCTGCTCCAGCTCAAACAGTATCATGCCCACGCCGGCCACGGCCACGGGCAGGTACATCCAGGTCTGGCTCAGGTTCGGCAGAGATGAATACTTGGCGAACCTGGCGATGTTGCCGGCAGGGCTGACGACCTCCAGGCCCTCCGCCAGCAGGATCACGCCCAGGATCAGCACGGCGATATCGGCCAGCAGGTCCAGCGCGATCAGAGCCTTCCGGGGCAGGTATTTGTCGAAGGCGGTCATGCGGATGTGGCTGCGCTTGCGGATGGCCAGCGTGGCCGAAAGCACCGCCATGTAGACCATGAAAGTCAGCACCATTTCCTCTGACCAATGGGGGTCGGATATGAACGACACGTAGCGCCCCAGCACGGACCAGGAGGTGATCACGATATCCGCAATCAACAGCAGCTTGCAGATCAACAGCACGATTTTATAGGCCCAGTCATACAGGGGCCGGATCTTTTCCAGCGATTTGATAAAAGACGGCATGTCATGAACCTCCTTTCGTCAATGGCGGAAGCTGATGATCGAGCCGCCGATCAGCAGCACGGCGAAAACTACGGCGATGACGATGGTCATGGCGTCCATGCTTGTTCACTCCTTCTCTTTCTTCTGGGACTTCAGCGCATTTGCCTTTTCCCGCCTCATGATGGGCAGCCACTCGTGCAGCGCGTTGTAAATCGGCACGCCCAGGCCGATGATGCTCATCCGAAGGCAGTTGTTGAATTCCTTTTTCGCTTTCTCGTATTCCTCGCTGTACATGTGAAACCAACGCTCCTTTGAATCGATATCACCGCCATTATAAGGCAAACCGGCGCTAATTTCGCGGAAAGGAACGCGCCGGTGTGTAACTTCTGGGGTTTGGACGACGAACATCGGAAAGATGTGTGGTATAATTAAAATGAGGTAGTTTTCAGTCAGGAAAATTCTGATTTATCGCAGCGCGACAAATCAGTATTTGCTCGCGACTGAATCAGGAGAAAACGATCATGAAAGACGACAACCGCCTGCGCTTCGCCAGGGACGCACTGGTCTTCGCGGGGATCATGGCCCTGGCCATAGCGCTCTCGATGGCGCTGTCCGGGCTTCACAATGACAACAACCCCTTCGCCACGCCGCTGTTCATACTGGCCGTGGCGCTGGTGGCGCGGCTGACGGACGGCTACCTGTGGGGCATTGCGGCCTCGCTGGTGGGCACCTTCTGCGTCAACTACATGTTCACCTATCCGTTCTGGCAGTTCGACGTGACGCTGACCGGATACCCCCTGACCTTCCTGATGATGCTGGTGGTCTCCGTCATCATCAGCGCGCTGACCACGCAGATCAAGCGCCAGGAGCAGCTGCGCTTTGAGATGGAGCGGGAGAAGATGCATGCCAACCTGCTTCGGGCCATCGCCCACGACATCCGCACGCCGCTGGCGTCCATCATGGGCGCCAGCTCGGCGCTGAAGGCGCAGGCCCTTGAACCGGCGGACCGCGAAGCGCTGCTGGACGGCATCGACCGGGACGCCCAGTGGCTGGTGCGGGTGACGGAAAACCTGCTCTCCGTCACCCGGTTCACCGGGGGCGACGTCGCCCTCACGAAGACGGACGAGGTGCTGGAGGAGATCGTGGGCAGCGCCATACTGAAATACCGGCGCGCGCCGGACGCCCTGCCGGTGCAGGTGACACAGCCGGAGCAGATACTGATCGTTCCGATGGACGCCACGCTGATCGAGCAGGTGCTGATCAACCTGTTCGACAACGTCAGCGCCCACGGCAAGACCGCCACCCGGATCTGGCTGGATATCGCCTGCGCGCCGGGCAGCGTCACCCTGCGGGTGGAGGACGACGGCGTCGGCATCCCGACTCAGCTGCTGCCAGGAATCCTCGACGGCAGCGCGCGCCACGACATGCAGGCGCGCTCCGACGACCGGCGCAGCATGGGCATCGGCCTTTCCGTGTGCCGGACCATCGTGCGGGCCCACGGCGGCGACATGAAGGTCGGCAGCAGTTCCCACGGCGGCGCGGCGGTGAGCTTTTATCTACCATTTTCGGAGGAATACAATGGCCAATGAGATTCGCAACAAGATACTGATCGTGGAGGACGACCCGGGCATATGCACCTTCCTGCGGGCGGTGCTGTCGTCGGACGGCTATGACGCCATCGTCGTAAGCAGCGGCAGCCTCGCGCTGGACATGATCGCCTCCCACTGCCCGGACTGCATACTGCTGGACCTGGGTCTGCCGGACATGGACGGCGCCATGGTCATCGAGCGGGTGCGCCAGTGGACCTCCACGCCCATCGTCGTCATATCGGCCCGCAGCATGGAACAGGACAAGGCCGGGGCCCTGGACCTGGGGGCCGACGACTACATCACCAAGCCCTTTGGCAGCATCGAGCTGCTGGCGCGCATACGCGCCGCCCTTCGCCACCGGCGCACGCCCCTGGACAACGACGAGATCGCCCTCACCGGCAGCTATCACGTAGGTGATATGGAGATCGACTACCGCAAGCGTCGGGTGCTGATGGGGGGCGAACCCGTCCACCTGACCCCGAATGAATTCCGGATCGTGGCGCTGCTGGGCCAGCACGCCGGGCGGGTGCTGACCTACAGGACCATGCTGAGGGAGCTGTGGGGCCCCTCGGCCAGCAACGACAACAAGATCCTGCGGGTGCACATGGCCAGCATCCGCCGCAAGCTCGAACCCAACCCCAGCGAGCCGAGGTACATCTTCACCGAGGTGGGCGTGGGCTACCGCATGGCGGACGGAGAGGATTGAAGGGACAGGACAAACAGGAAATTCATTGACAGAAGCCGGTTATTCATTTATAATGCAAACAGGGGGCCAATGGACCTGGAAAGAATATTGACATTGTAAATGGAGGGCGATGACTATGGATCTGAAACTGAAGGACAAGAGCCAGTGTATGTATGACGAGATCTCCCTGGGCGAGGTCATGCTGCGGCTGGATCCCGGCGAGACCCGCGTGCGCACCGCGCGCAGCTTCAACGTCTGGGAGGGCGGCGGCGAGTACAACGTCGCCCGCGGCCTGCGGCGCTGCTTCGGCATGAAGACCGGCGTGGTGACAGCCCTGGCCGAAAACGACGTGGGCTACCTGGTCGAGGACTGCATCCTCCAGGGCGGCGTGGACCCGATGATCAAGTGGGCGCCCTACGACGGCATCGGCCGCAAGGTGCGCAACGGCCTGAACTTCACCGAGCGCGGCTACGGCGTACGCGGCGCGCTGGGCATCTCCGACCGCGCCTATACCGCCGTGTCCCAGCTGAAGCCGGGCGATATCGACTGGGAGGAGATCTTCGGCAAGCGCGGCTCCCGCTGGTTCCACACCGGCGGCATCTTCGCGGCCCTGTCCGAGACCACCGCCGAGGTCACCATCGAGGCCATCAAGGCCGCCAAGAAGTACGGCACCATCGTCTCCTACGACCTGAACTACCGGCCCTCCCTGTGGCGGGACATCGGCGGCCAGGCCAAGTGCCAGGAGGTCAACAAGGAGATCGCCCCCTACATCGACGTGATCATCGGCAACGAGGAGGACTTCACTGCCTGCCTGGGCTTCGAGATCAAGGGCACCGACAAGAACCTGAAGAAGCTGGACCCCGCCGGCTACGCCATCATGATGAACGAGGCCGCCGCGATGTACCCCAACTTCAAGGTCATCGCCACCACCCTACGCCAGGTCAAGACCGCCACCTGCAACGACTGGTCCGCCATTGCCTGGGGCGAGGGCAAGACCTACAAGGCCAAGGATTATCCGGCCCTGGACATCTTCGACCGCGTGGGCGGCGGCGACAGCTTCGCCTCCGGCCTGATCTACGGCCTGATGACCACCGGCGACGTGGAAAAGGCCGTCAACTACGGCGCGGCCCACGGCGCGCTGGCCATGACCACCCCCGGCGACACCTCCATGGCCCGTTTGAAGGAAGTGGAGAGCCTGATGGGTGACGGCAGCGCCCGCGTGCAGCGGTAATCATCCAAAATGAATCGGACTGCGTTACAGTCCGATTCATTTTTTCGAATGCCTCCGTCATGCCGCGCTGTGCAGCTCTTCAACGTAGTCGATGTATTCTTCCTGGGTGGGAAAGGCCATGCGGCTGCCGTCCGGCAGGAAGCCGGTATAGCCCTGACTGGTGTAATAGCCCTTGGGTATGAACATATCTGCCACCTCATCTCACTGGAATTGCCGGCGGGCTGCCGGAGGAAGGGCTCTGCCCTTCGTTCAATGACAGGATAGCAGATGAACTGTACAAAAAAACGCCCTCAATAGACTGTTTTGCGGTTTTGATGTCCTGAATATTACCCTTAATGCAGAAGGCGTGCGCCTGTTGGAGGCGAACTATGCCATAAACAGGATCGCTGTAGCCATCTCTCCGGTATCCCCGATCCCCAGCCTCACCCAAAGGCTGAACGCCTTCATCCGGGAAAGCAAGGCGGACGGCACGCTGGACGACATGTATGACCGATGGGTCATTCGCGACGAGGAGACCCTGCCGGACATCCCGCCGGCAGAGGACCCCGCGTTTACGCTGCGCGTGGGCACGACGGGCACGGTGATGCCCTATTCCTATTATATCGGGAACCGGCGCACAGAGCTCATCCGGCTGTACGAGGAGCGACGCATGAGCAGTGTCACGGACCTGCTGACGGGGCTTTTGAACCGCCGGGGCTTCATGGAGCGCCTGGAGCCCATCTGGCACAACCTCGCCGGCGCAACCGTGGCCTTTATCAGCATCGACATGGACCGGCTCAAACACATCAACGACAATTTCGGCCACGCCGCCGGGGATTTCGCCATCCGGCTGCTGGCGCGGGCCATCAAGGCGGCGCTTGGGAAGGACGGCATCGGCGCGCGCATCGGCGGGGACGAGTTCCTGATCTTCCTGCCCTCCGCGGGCAACGGCGAGGCGGACGCCTTCCTGGCGCATTTCGACCAGGCGCTGGACCGGCTCAACGCCGAGGAAGACCGCAGCTTCACGGTCTCCGCCAGCGCAGGCTGCACCACAAAGCGGCTGACCGAGCTGGACACCATCGAAGGCTGCATCCACGACAGCGACACCCGGATGTACCAGATCAAGGAGGCCCGGCACAGGGCCCGATGACGGGTATTGGAAAAGCTGCCGGGCGGCAATCCCGAATGGGATTGCCGCCTGGCAGCTTTCATTTATCCAAACACCAAAAACAAAACCACGCTCACCAGCGTTGCGGTCAGGCCGACGCAGGCTTCGAAGGGGACGCTTATGCATCCTCCCTCTTCTTCAGGTCCATGCCCGCCTTGATGAAGCGGAACATGCGCACCGCGCCCAGGTAGTACAGCTCTTCCGCCCGGCCCAGGGCCTCCTCCAGGGGCATGGGCGCGTCCACGGTGGTCATCAGGGAGGCGATGCCGTGGTCGAAGATCTGCCAGGCGTTCCTGCCCAGGGAGCCGCTGAGGCCCACGGCGATCACGTCCTTCTTCGCGGCGCGCTCGCCCACGCCCTGCATCACCTTGCCGAAGCAGCTCTGCCAGTCGGTGCGGCCCTCGCCGGTGACCACCAGGTCCGCGCCCTCCAGGCGGGCGTCGAAGCCGATCAGGTCGAGCACGGTGTCGATGCCGGACTTCATCTCGCCGCCCAGGAACACCAGCGCCGCGCCCAGGCCGCCCGCCGCGCCGGCGCCCTTGATGGCGTCGGGGTCGATGCCGAACTGGCGGCAGATCACGTCGCGGTAGTTCACCATGCCGGCCTCCAGCCGCGCCTGCATCTCAGGCGTCGCGCCCTTCTGGGCCCCGAAGGTCCAGGTCGCGCCGTTTTCCCCGCACAGGGGATTGGTCACGTCGCACATCACCGTGATCTTTGCGTTGGCCAGGCGGTGGTCCAGCGTGGAGACGTCGATGGCGCACACCTTCTCCAGGTCCTCTCCCCTGCCCTCCAGCTCGCGGCCCTCGGCGTCCAGGAAGCGTCCGCCCAGCGCCCGCACGCAGCCCATGCCGCCGTCGTTGGTGGCGCTGCCGCCGATGGCGATGGAGATGTCCGTGAAGCCCTGGCCCAGCGCGTGGCGGATCAGCTCCCCTGTGCCGTAGCTGGTAGCCTTCAGCGGGTTGCGTCGATCCAGCGGCACCAGGGGCAGCCCCGAGGCCGCCGCCATCTCGATCACCGCCCGGCGATCGTCCAGCCTGCCGTAGCGGGCCGTGACCTTCTCCATCATCGGGCCGCAGACCTCGGTCTCGATCCACTGGCCGTTCTCCGCCGCCACCACCGCGTCCGTGGTGCCCTCGCCGCCGTCGGCCACCGGCACGCCGCTGTACTCGATCTCACCGAACACGTCCGTCGCCGCCTTCGCCAGCAGCTCCACGGTCTGCGCGCTGGTCAGCGTGCCCTTGAAGGAATCCGAAGCAAACAGAAATTTCATGTGTCTGACCTCCCCGTTGTTTATTGGCTGAAATAATTGTAGCAAAATCCACGCAAAAATGATATATTATATATAACAATAATCAAGCTAAAATATTAAGGAAATACCGCACAATACGGCGGCACATCTGGCGGTGCCTTTTCCGACATCTGTCTCGATTTACCGCCAGTAAACCTTCGAAATCTGCAATTGCATCTGTCGAAAAATTCACTCGCCAGCTGACCACCTTAATTGCGCGGTATTTCCTTAACTATAGTGCCTCGGCCAGCTCAGCCCGGCGGACCGGGCGCTGCCGGGCGTCTACTTCGCGTGTGAAATATCCCTCAAGGAGACGGTGGGCCGGTGCTTTCTGCACGTCCCTAAAGGACTAGCTTCGCGTCGCCCTAATGGACTAGCTTCGCGTCGCCCTAAAGGACGCCCTAAAGGACTAGCTTCGCGTCGCCCTAAAGGACTAGCTTCGCGTCGCCCTAAAGGACTAGCTTCGCGTCGCCCTAAAGGACTAGCTTCGCGTCGCAACACGCTGCAATACCGGCTCAAGCGCATACGGGACTGCTGCGGCCTGGACCCCCGGCGCTTCCGGGACGCCGCGATGCTCTACATGGCACCGACGCAAAGCTAGTCCTTTAGGGTTCGGCTGGAAGCGCTGAAGGGCTCGAAATGAGGGGCGAACGGCGTTTTGTTGTGGACGGAGAATCCAATTCCTGATATAATGTGGGTGGAGAGGATGGGATTACAGCTATGTTCGATCAGAAGAAATACGAAGGCGCGCTGGCGGCCTTCAAGCAGGATTTTGTCGGACGGCAGTGGCCGAACGAGAAGTACAAGTGGGAGGCCATCCAGTGGTTCCAGGACCACTGGGACGTCAACGCGCCGGACTTCGCGGCAATGCTGAACACCTCGCTGAAGAAGACCTACAATCTGTTGGCATCGATGAACAACTACCCCCGCAGGATGATTGAGAAATTTGCTCAGGAAGCGCCGGAAGCGGTACGCGCAATGTTTATTGCGCTGTTTGACGAGACCTCCGATCTCTGGTCGCGCATCGACGCATTCAAGCAAAAAGCGGCAGCACTGAGGGATCGGTTGCGCCCTGACGCGGGACAGCACTACCAGAATGAAAATGCCATCATGACCTACCTCTGGCTGCGCTATCCTGACAGGTATTATATCTTCAAGCTCAGTGAAATCAAGGCGACAAACAAAGCTCTGGGCGGTTCATACGCATTTAAACAGGGAGATTATGCCGGTAACATTCGTTCCTTTATGGCCTTCTATGATGAGATATGCGAAGCGCTGAAGCAGGATTATGAATTGGATATGATGTTCAATTCGCATTTGACGGCAGAATGCTATTCGGACCCCAAATTCAAAACCATGACGCAGACCTTCGGCTTCTATATCAGCCGTTTTTACACTGAGGAGAGTGCAAGCGCTGTCGAGGAAGAGTGGTTCCCCTCGGGTTATTCCCCTGAATTATCCGTCGATCAATGGGTGACGCTGCTGAAGGATGAAACGGTCTTCACGCCCGACAGCCTGGCCATCATGAAGCGGTTCAAGGATTACGGCGGCGCGGCCACCTGCACACAGCTTGCCGTCAAGTATGGCGAGAGCAAGAACTTTTACAACAGCGGCTCCTCTTTCCTGGCCAAGCGTATCGCCGAAAAGACGGGCTGCCCCGTGATGCCGAGGGACTCTGATAATTCCCGATGGTGGCCGATCCTCTACCTTGGAAGGAAAGCCGACAAGAGCATCGATCACGGCGTATACATCTGGAAGCTGCGGGACGAGCTGGCGCAGGCGCTGGACCGGGTAGACCTGTCGGACATTCCACTCTATGTGACGGCGGACGAGGAAGAGACGGACAGACAGTATTGGTGGCTGAACGCCAATCCCCGAATCTGGAGCTTCTCCAGCATTGCCGTGGGAGAGGCGCAGGATTATACGCTGTACAACGAAAACGGCAACAAGCGACGCATCTTCCAGAATTTCCTGGACGCCCGGGTTGGCGACATGATCGTCTGCTACGAGTCCCACCCCGTCAAGCAGGTGGTCGGGCTGGCGAGGGTGGTAGCCGAACAGGACGGCGAAAAGCTGACCTTTGAGAAGCTCGAGGGCTTCGCCGAGCCCATCGACCTGGCGACCCTGAAGTCGTGCCCCGAGCTGGAGCACATGGAATACTTTACCAACGCCCAGGGCAGCCTGTTCAAGCTGACCCGCGGCGAGTTCGACTTCATCATGGACCTGGTGCGGGAGGAAAACCCCGCCGCCGTGGCAAAGGCGGCGGATATCTACGACAAGGCCGCCTTCCTGCGCGACATGTACCTCAGCGAAGCCCGCTACGACCGCCTGAAGGCGGTGCTGCTGCGCAAAAAGAACATCATATTGCAGGGCGCGCCCGGCGTGGGCAAGACCTTCGCGGCCCGGCGGCTGGCCTGGTCGATCATGGGCGAGCAGGACGACAGCCGCATCGAGTTCGTGCAGTTCCACCAGAACTATTCCTATGAGGATTTCGTGATGGGCTACAAGCCGGAGGACAGCGGCTTCGCGCTGAAGACCGGCGTGTTCCACCGCTTCTGCCAGAGGGCCAACAACCGACCGGAGCTTCCCCACTTCTTCATCATCGACGAGATCAACCGCGGCAACCTGAGCAGGATCTTCGGCGAGCTGCTGATGCTGATCGAGCCGGATTACCGGGACGCGAAGGTCAAACTGGCCTACAGCGACGTGCCCTTCTCGGTGCCGGGCAACCTGTACATCATCGGCATGATGAACACCGCGGACCGCAGCCTGGCGCTGATCGATTACGCCCTGCGCCGCCGGTTCAGCTTCTTCGACATGGAGCCCGGCTTCGATTCCGAGGGCTTCAGGCGGTATCAGGCGGGGCTGGAGAACGAGACCTTCGACGCCCTGATCGAGCGCATACGGGAACTGAACCGGGAGATCGCCCAGGACAAGGCGCTGGGCAGGGGCTTTTGCATCGGCCACAGCTACTTCTGCGGCCTGAAGGGCCCGGAGGATTGCACGGTGGAATGGATGCGGGACGTGGTGGATTACGACATACTGCAGATGCTCGGCGAATACTGGTTTGACGACGAGGCGAAGCTGCAGCGCTGGGAAAACAGCCTGCACGGGGTGTTCCAATGATACAGAACAGGCATATCCTGATACACAATATCTACTATATGCTGTCCTACGCCTTCCAGGCGCTCAACCGGTCCGACGACGAGGACATGGCCCCGGAGGCCTTCGAGAACATCCACAGCCTGTTTGCTGCGATCCTCTCGAAGGGCATCGGCATGCAGCTGAAGCAGGGCCTGTACAGGAGCTACCTGAACCGCCGGGAGGACCTCGCGACGCTGCGCGGCAGGATCGCCATGCCCGGGACCATCCGCAACCGGCTGGCACGGCGGCAGGCGCTGGCCTGCGAGTACGACGAGCTGTCGGAGAACAACCTGTTCAACCAAATATTGAAGACCACGGCCCAGCTGCTGATCCGCCACGGCCAGGTCAAGCCCCCGCTCAAGGACGCCCTGCGCCAGAAGCTGCTGTTCTTCTCCGGCGTGGATGCCGTCGATCCCCTGTCGATCCGCTGGGGCGACATCCGCTTCCAGCGCAGCAACCAGAGCTATCGCATACTGCTGGGCATCTGCCAGCTGACCATCGAGGGCATGCTGCTGACGACGGAGGCGGGCGAGCGGCGGCTGGCCGCCTTCCTGGACGACCAGCGCATGTGCAGGCTGTACGAGAAGTTCCTGCTGGAATACTATGTGCAGCATCACCCGGCGCTTGCGCCCCGGGCGTCACAGATCCCCTGGGCGCTGGATGACGGCGCAGGGGCGCTGCTGCCCGTCATGCAGACGGACATCACGCTGCAAAAGGGCAGCCGCGTGCTGATCATCGACGCGAAGTACTACAGCCATACCCTGCAGAGCCAATATGACTCATACACCGTCCATTCGGGCAACCTGTACCAAATCTTCACCTATGTGAAGAACCGGGAATACGCCTTCGGCGATGCGCCGCACAGCGTCTCCGGCCTGCTGCTCTACGCCCGGACGGACGAGGCGACGCAGCCGGACAACACCTATTCCATGCACGGCAGCCGGATCTCGGTGGGCACGCTGGACCTGAGGCAGCCCTTCGGGCAGATCAGAAGCCGGCTGGATCAAATCGCTCAAACCATCATGTGACAACAGGGAGGCGGGAACCGTGCCGGATCGCATCATCTTCCATGCGGATTGCAACAACTTCTTCGCCTCCTGCGAGTGCCTGGAGCGGCCGGAGCTGAAGGACGTGCCCATGGCCGTGGCCGGCGACCCGGAGAACCGGGTGGGCGTGGTGGTGGCGAAGAACGAGCTGGCGAAGAAATACGGCGTCAAGACCACCGACACCGTCTACGCGGCAAGGAAGAAGTGCCCCGGCATCGTGTTCGTGCCGCCGAGGCACCGCTATTACGGCGAAATCTCCAGACGCGTCAACGCCATATACTGCGAATACACCGAGTACGTGGAACCGGCGTCCATCGACGAATCCTATCTGGACGTGACCCAGGCCCTGCCGTTCTACGGCATGGCGCCCGAAGCGCTGGCGGACGAGTTGCGGCGGCGCATCCGTCAGGAGATCGGCATCACGATCTCGGTGGGCGTATCCTTCTGCAAGATATTCGCCAAGATGGGCAGCGACTACAAAAAGCCCGACGCCACCACCGTCGTGACCCGGGAAAACTACCGGGACCTGCTGTGGCCGCTGCCCGTGTCGGACCTGCTGTTCGCGGGGCACGCGGCGGTGAAGAAGCTGAACGGAAAGGGCATTCGTACCATCGGGGATTTGGCCCGGGCGCGCCCGGAGGCCATGCGCGGCATCCTGGGCAAGCAGGGCGACATGCTCTGGCGCTACGCCAACGGCATCGACGACGCGCCGGTGGCGCTGTTTGGCGCCCATCGGGAGATCAAGTCCGTCAGCCGGGGGCGCACCTTCCCGCGGGACCTGACCGCGCCGCAGGAGATCCACACGGCCATCGTGTACCTGACGGACGAGGTGGCACGGAACCTGCGCCGCCACCGGCTGAAGGGCGAGGTCGTCAGCGTGCAGATCCGAAGGCCCGACATGACGGACATCTCCCGGCAGACGACTCTCGATCACCCCACCTACCTCCAGCACGAGATCCAGCAGACCGCCATGGAGCTCATCGAGGCCCACTGGCGGGCGGGCGACCCCATTCGGGCGATCACCGTAGGCGTCGGAAAGCTGGTCGACGCCGAGGCGGCCACCGAGCAGCTTACGCTGTTCGACCTCATGGGGCAGGGCGCCAGCCGCCAGAAGCGGGAGCGCCTGGAGGCGGCGGTGGAGGATCTGAGAAAAAAGTACGGCGACGGCAGCGTGACCCTGGGCATCCAGGAAAACGCGGATATCGGGCTTCGGCGAAGAAAATGAGGCGCACCTTTCGGGCGCCTCATTGATTTGGCCGTCACGCCAGGATATCCACCTGCCGCTCCGTCCTCAGCATCTGGATGAAGGTCTTGCCGGGATTGAGCTTGACCTCTTCGCCGTTGCCATCATAGTAGATCGTGTTCTTGTGGAGCCTTTCCCGCTTCCAGGTGCCGGTAAAGTGCTTGCCGCCGATGAAGTATTCGCACTTGTTCTCGCCCGTCGTGGTCACCTTGGGGCGGTCGGACTCTCCCTCGTACCAGTCGTACTCCACGTACTGTACGATGACGTTGTCCACCAGCAGCTGTTCGCCGGTCTCGCCGTCGACATACGCCTTGCCGTTGTAGAAGCGCTTGTATTTATTCAGCTGCGCATCCCACGTATAGGAGGGGCAATAGCTCTTTTTGCGATAGGAAATGCTGAACTCCGAAACCGCCTCGCCCTGTTCGGGAACGGCGAATTCAGTGCGGAACGAGAGGGGCGACTTGCACTTCGCGGCGCTCCAGTCGGTGCGGTCGTAGAGATTTTTCAGGTTGCAGATCACATTGTTGGGCGACTTGCGATTCTTGTCGCGATAGAAATCCTTGTCGCCCTTGATGCCGTCATAGCGCACGGCGAAGTTTTTCTTGTGATCCATGATGTAATAGACGTCGCTGCCCGGATACCGCTGTCCGCCGAAGTGGATGAATGCGCCGCGATACTCATAGCTGATATCGGCGTGCACGATCCGCGCGGAGCGAATGGCCTCGATCTTCTCGGGGATGGTGTCGTTGAAGACGGCGGTATAGCGGGTATAGCCGCCATCGTAGATCTCCACCTCGTAGACGATGTCCGCCGAGCCGATGCCCTTCTGCGGGCGGGCGCCCGGTTCATTGTCCATCTGGCACACCATGATCGTGGCCTCATGGTCCGTGGGCAGCCCGCTGGTGATGGACCTGCTCTCCTCCGAGGCGGTGGCTGCATAGGCGCCCTGCGCAAATATCAGCATAAGCGCCATCATCCATGCAATTGCTCTTTTCAT
Organism: uncultured Eubacteriales bacterium; assembly: GCA_902765305.1. Classification (GTDB taxonomy): domain Bacteria; phylum Bacillota; class Clostridia; order Christensenellales; family Aristaeellaceae; genus UBA2862. The sequence goes on along the minus strand of CACWZI010000015.1, from coordinate 30,396 downwards.
ATTCCATGTCTCCTTTCTCGTGCGGGTCATGGCCGCACATGTTTGCATATTAACACAAACAATATCAATTTGCAATCCGAATTTCGGCGCCACGACCTGAAGGAAAATTCTGTCATTGTGTCCGCCGGAACAGATGCTTTTTAATCCTGTTTTTATACAAATCAGTTATAATACGGTCGGAATAAACATGTGCTTGGAATTCCAGACAAGCTCTGAAGATGGGAGCGGAACGATGTCCAGTTACTTTATCTACTACGCCGAGGCAAACGTCGTCTGTAAGGGCGCAGATAACCGCAAATATCCGCGTCTATGGCGTGAAAGACGCTTCGGCGCGAATTCAGACAGGCAGCGCGAAGGCCCGAACCGCATCGGTTCGGGCCTTCGCGCTTTCACAACCGAAGATCAATTGCCTGCGCCGGCATAGAATTCGGTCGTGGTGGGATTCTTCTGGATCAGCACCGAGCTCTGGTTGAACACCTGCACCAGCTCGTCCGCCGCGGCGTGTACCGCTTCCTCGGTGGTATCGCTGAGGTAGATCACCAGCGTGTACTCCTGGTACACCTTGTCATCGTCGATCCAGCCGCCCTCGGCGTCCTGGATGGTATAGCCGCCAAAGTGCTTGATCAGGATGGCCTTCGCCTGCTCCATCGATTCCGCCTGAGTGAACACGGGCTTGCCGCTGTCCTTGTCGTTGGTGCCCAGATACATCACGTACTGCACGTCCGCCTCGGCTGCGGGCACCGGCTCGTCGATGGGCACGATGTCCTCGGCCAGATCGTCCAGCCAGTGGAACTCGTTGGTCTTCACCACGTCCTCGCCATAGATGGTCTTCCAGTCGTTGGCCATGGAGATCACGTGGTAGCCGGATTCCTCCCACTTCTCCTTCAGGGGCTGCACCTTCTCGGCGTTGCCGTAGTCGCGCACCTCGTCGTCGGCGATCAGCATGAAGGCCGCGCTCTTGTAGCGGTTGTGGAAGATGGTGTAGTTGTGCATGGCGGTATCGCCGCCGGAATTGCCGAAGGACAGCACCGGCTGACGGCCAATCTCCCGGGCGATCAGCAGCACCTTGTTGGTCTTCAGGTTCTTGATGACCAGGTTGTCGGTGCGGATCAGCGTGTCGTTGCTGTTGTAGACGTAGCGCACACCGTCCTCGTCGCCCTGGTTGGTGGCCTCCAGCTGCACGTCCATGCCGATGATGTTCTCATAGGGGATGTCCAGCACGCCCTCGACGTAGGTGCGGCAGATGAAGCGGTCGCTGCCGCTGACGATGTAGCACTTGAAGCCGTTGGCCTGCAGGTACTCCACCACCTCGATCATGGGCTGGTAGAAGGTCTCGGCGTAGGTCATGTTCTCGAAGCCGTCCGCCTCGCGCACCAGCTGGCGGGTGACGAAGTCGGCGAACTCGTTCAGCGTCATGCCCGCGTAGGCCTTGGCCGCGTGGTTGGCATGCAGCAGATCCATGCCGTCCGGGAAGGAGCGATCCAGCGCGTGGTCGCGCAGCATGCGGCCGAACTCCAGCATCTCGGTATCGGGATGGTAGCTGGGGTCCGCCAGGATGCGCCTGGCCAGCAGGTAGTACTCCAGGTAGGTGGGGTTCAGCTCGGCGCACAGCGTGCCGTCCATGTCGAAGGTGGCGATGCGATCCACCGCCGGGATGTAGTTGGGCGAGGCCTCGTCCGTCACGTCCTCCACGTATTCCACCAGCGCCTTCAGCGCCGGGGCGTCCGCGTTCCACAGGGGAAACGCTTCCTCGTCCGCCTCCGTCGCCGCCGCTTCCTCAGCCGGCGCCTCCGCGGCCTCCGCCGCCGGGGCCTCCTCGGCCAGCGCGAAGCAGGACAGGGCCAGCATGGCGGCCAACAGCATTGCCATCAGAATTACAAGCCTGTTCTTCATGGTTCTATTCCTCCTCATAATTTATTTAATTCTATCACATTCGCAATCGTATCATGTGTCAATTTTTCGCAATTACCGTTAATTAATTCTTGACAGGAACAGTCGGCTGTGTTATGCTTCAAGTGAAATGTGATATTCTTAATATCACATAAAATTGAAACGGAGGACAAACCCATCAAGAAAATGCTTTCCCTGATCGTCGCAATGCTGCTGGTGCTCGCGTTGGCCGCCCCCGCCATGGCGGAGCGGACGCTGACCTGGAACGAGGTCAACGGCGATACCTACGGCGCCACCGTGGCCGCCAAAGCCTTTGCCGAGAAGCTGGAGGAGATCTCCGGCGGCGCGCTGAAGATCGAGCTCTACACCAACGGCACCCTCGGCTCCGAGGCCGAATCCATGCAGGGCATTCAGATGGGCACCCTGGACATCTTCCGCGGCAACGCCTCCTCCCTGCCGAACTACGGCGCTGAGGTCATTGGCGCCACCGGCCTGCCCTATGTCTTCAAGGACATGGCCCAGTTCCAGGAGGTCGCCGTGAGCCCCCTGGGCGACGAGCTGCTGCAGAGCGTGGCCGACGCCAACTGCGGCTACATCGCGCTGGGCTGGCTGGTCGAAGGCCCCCGCAGCCTGTTCATCACCCCCTCCGTGTATGAGAAGCTGGGCAAGCCCGAGAGCTTCAGCTTTGACATGATGAACGGCCTGAAGATCCGCGTTCCCGAGACCGACCTGATGGTGAACACCATGAAGGCCCTGAACGCCTCCGCCACTCCCATCGCCTATGCGGAGCTGTACACCTCCCTGCAGTCCGGCGTCGTGGACGGCGCTGAGAACGGCGTGACCAGCTACATGGACAACTCTTTCAACGAGGTCGCCCCCTACTTCATCACCGACGCCCACACCTTCGGCTGCGGCGTGATCCTGGTCTCCGCCGACACCTGAGCCTCCCTCAGCGAGGAGGAGCAGGGCTACGACCGCGCGTTCTCCACCTGCCTGACGATGGCCTCGTCGGTGGAGGGCATACTGGTGCCCCCGTCGCAGAACATGGTCATCTACACCCTGGCCGCCGCCGGCACGACCACCGTCTCCATCGGCCAGCTGTTCGTGGCGGGCTACGTGCCCGGCGCGGTGCTCTCCATCGCGCTGATGATCTACTCCGCCTGGTATGCCAAGAAGATGAATATCCCCACCACGGGCCGGTTCAGCCTCATGGGTACCCTCAAGGCCCTGGGCAGGGCCATCTGGGGCATGCTGGCCGTACTGATCGTCGTGGTCGGCGTCATCGCCGGCATCTTCACCACCACCGAATCCGCCGCCTGCGCGGTGGTGTGGTCGCTGATCGTCGGCCTGTTCATCTACAAGGGCTTCCGCATCCGTGACATCCCGGACATCTTCATCAACGTGGTCACCACGCTGGGCAAGGTGCTGATACTGCTGGGCGTCTCCGGCGCGTTCACCTACCTGCTCACCTACCTGAAGATCCCGGAGAAGGTGGCCACGGGCCTGTTCACGCTGACCAGCAACAAGATACTGATCCTCATCATGCTGAACGTGCTGATGCTGATACTGGGCTGCCTGATCGAGATGGCCTGCCTGATCCTGATGCTCACCCCGGTCATACTGCCGATCTGGATCCAGATGGGGCTGTCGCCGATCCACCTGGGCATCGTGATGGTGCTGAACCTGGGTATCGGCCTGCTGACGCCGCCCGTGGGCTCGACGCTGTTCATCGGCTCGGCCATCTCCAACATCAAGATCGAGACGCTGGCCAAGAAGATGGTCCCGTTCTACATCACCATGGCCATCGCCCTGCTGATCCTCACCTACTTCCCCCAGAGCTTCATGTGGCTGCCCGGGATGCTGTATAAATAAAGCCCTGAGGCGGCGCAGTCGCCGCCGCTACAGCGAATGTTTCTGTAGCGGCGGCCTCCAGTCGCCGCAGAAGGCAGATACGTCAGAAGTAAATAGATACGCAAGGAGACAATATATGGCGCAGAAGAAAAAAGCGATCATCGTCATCTGCCCCGGCGGCGCCTACCAGTGGCTCTCCCCTCGGGAGAGCGAGCCGATCGCCCGCGCCTTTGAGGCCATGGGGTATGAAACCAGCATACTGCGCTACACCGTCCAGGCGGAGGGCGACACCGAGCCCCTGGGCCTGGGGCCGGTCCGGGAGCTGTCCGAGCGGGTGGCGCAACTACGGAAGACCGCCGACGGCGCGCCGGTATTCGTCTGCGGCTTTTCGGCGGGCGGCCACCTGGCCGCGACGCTGGGCGTGCACTGGAAGACCCTGGGGCTCAGTCGCCCCGACGGGCTGATCCTGTGCTACCCGGTCATCACCGCCGAAGAAGGCCTCTGCAACGCCCCAAGCATTCAGAGCATCGCCGGGGAGAACCAGCGGGACTTCTTCTCGCTGGAGAAGCACGTCTCGGCGGACACCCCGCCGACCTTCCTGTGGCATACCGCCGAGGACCACAGCGTGCCGGTGGAGAACTCGCTGATGTTTGCCACGGCCCTGAGGCGCTGTGGCGTGCCCTTTGAAATACACGTCTACCCCTTCGGCGAGCACGGGCTCTCCCTGGCCACCGACGAGGTCACGGAGTACGAAAAGGGCCGCCTGCCCGACGCCCATGTGGCCGGATGGATCCGGGAGTGCGGCGATTGGATCGAAACGGTCCTCGCCCGGAAAAGGTGACATTCCGGCGCCTCCCCTTGAATTTCATTGGAAAACATGGGATAATAGGAGAGAAGCCTGGATATTGCCAGGGATATCCATGCATCCAATAACATCACTACTTAGCAAGACAGCTATGATGAAAGAGGTACACGTTATGAAGAAGCTTGTTTCCTGCCTGCTGGTCGTCATGATGCTTTTCACCGTTGCGGGCGCCTTCGCAGAGCCAACGGGAATGGGACGCTTTGGCCAGGCCAATATACTGAGCCGGTTTGTGAAGGGGACCGACCCGCAGACACAGGACATCGCCCTGCAGGTTGAGTCCGGGAACGAGGCCAGCGACCTCGTGATCCGCGTCGACGGGGATAACCTTCACCTGGTATCGCGCAATAACGCCGTGGAGGACAGCCATGTTCAGCTGAATCCCACGGGCATCTATGTCAGCGCCGACGGCACGGTGTCGCTGCTGCGCTACGCCACCGTTACCGCCGCCATGCAGAAAATCGACGACGCAGTGAACGCGGCGCTGGAGGAGGCCATCAAGAGCATCCCCGAGGAGGCGCTTCCCACGCAGGCGGAGATCGAGAAGGCCGTCAATGAATTCGGCATTCTTGCCTCTGCGGCGGAAGAACAGGCGCAGGCCGACGCGGCGACCCTGAGCGCCGCAGCGATGGCCTTTGCCAGCAAGCTCAAGCCGGAATACATCCTGGATGTCAAGGGAACGGAGGCCAGCGCGACGGTCAGCCTGCGCGGCGATGCCCTCGCCTCCGCGCTGGCGGATGCGATGGACGAGCTGATGTCCAACCCTGACCTGGCAGCGCTGGTGAACCGACAGGCCGCGCTGAACGGCGGCGAGGACTTTGCGGCGCTCCAGGAGAACTGGCTGGACAACCGCGAAGCCATCCTGGAGGCCGTCCGCACCATCGAGAGCACCGAAGCGTTCGATGCCAACGGTCACTGGGTGTCCCATTTCCAGATCGGCGAGGATTCTTCCGCGTCGAAGGTTCTGATGTGCGACACGGATGCCTGGATCAACGAGGCGAACGGCGAGGCGGAGATCACCACCTGCCTGGGCATCAAGGACGAGGAGCCCCTGCTGGTCCATGAGCTTTCGGTGAACCCGAATTCCTCCCGCGAAGCGCTGAGCGCCGGAAATTCCAAGACGGACGTGCAGTTGAGCTTCGACGGCGAACAGATCGACGCCGGGAGCGTCCTCAGCGTGATCGAAGACAGCGAATGGATGCGGATGAATTTTGGCCCGGATTATTTCTTCATGAAGGGGCCGAAGGGCGCCATCAGCACCTCCGTGCGGGAAACCTGGACGGGCAAGATCCGCTACGAGGTGGTGGCCGAGACCGCCGATGGCCAGCAGGCCACGGTTATCTTTGACTGCTATGAGGACGACGACAGCCTGGTTTGTGAGATGAACACCAGCGAATCCGATCAGCCGGTGCGCTTCAAGCTCAGCAGGATCGACAGGGTGAACATCGAAGACCTGAGCGCTTCGAAGAATGTCAACGAAATCACCTTTGAGATCGACGGCGACCTGGAAGACCTCGTGAAGACGATCCTCATGTAAGGCAAGTGATTGAACGACAAGAAACCCCCGGATCTTCGCGTTATGGCGGAGGTTCGGGGGTTTTTCAAATCCGGGCACTCAAGACAATTTCGGTAAATTCCGGCCACAGTCTTTATTTGCAAATCTCCTGTATACGGTCGTAAGCCTCCTGCTGTTCCTCGGGGGTCTTGCAGTAGGTGTTGACGATGAGCCGCAGGTCCGGGTGCCATACCTTGCGAACGGTGTCCGCCACGACGTCGGGATTGCCCACGGCCCGCAGGTTCAGTATCTTGCCGGTGCCGGCGAAGGCCTTGCCGAACAGGGCGGGGTCGTTGGGCGAGGGGTCGGTCTCGCTGGAGAAGGCGCCGTCCGCGCCCAGCAGGTTGCGCACCTTCAGCACGGAGGGAATCTTCACGCCCCAGTTGCCGCAGCTGTGGTAGAACGCGCCGCCGAAGGGCTCGCACATGTCCGCCAGCTGGTCGGCCTCCAGCTCGTCGAACATGCCGTTGCTGATCATGATGCTGGTATCGTCCGAGGCCCCGATGCCCGTCAGGGCCCGGGATGAAGCGAAGCCGTGGCCGGGCAGCGCCAGCGCGCCGCCGATCATGTCCTTCAGCTTCAGCAGGTAATCCCGCATCAGGCCGCCCGCCCGATAGGCCAGGTCGCTGTAGGCATCCGGGTCCTCCAGCATATCCTCGAAGAGCACGTTGGTGGGCATCATCTCGCTGACGATGTTCAGCGGGGACTGTATGTCGCAGAAGGAGACCGGCAGCTTGCCCTGGGTCTTGTCCAGGAAGTACTCCACATAGGCCATCTGGTCCTTGCCGATCTGGGTCGTGTGGATCGGCACGGGGTCACAGGCCAGTGCCTCCTCGACGCTCTGGAACGCGTCGGACACCGCCGGGGCCTGCCCGTCCAGCCAGATGTACTTCGCCCCGAAAGCCGACGCGCCGACGCCGATGCCGTACCAGGGCTCCAGATAGTTGGCCATGTCCGCGGTGTATTTCATGCTCTCCTTCAGCGCGCCCAGCTGCAGGCGCAGGGACAGCTCCCGATCCTGGCATTCCCAGCCGTAGACCTCCGCCACGCGGAAGCGCCGGTACACCAGCACGCCGGAATCCGCCGCCACGAAATTGCGCACTTTCTCATCCTGCCGGGCAGCATACTCGGCATACTGATCGAAATCAAAGGCCTCCGGCGCAATGCCGGTCACCGCCGTGCTCTGGGAATCCCTCAGCGAAGTATCAAACATAGCTCTCAATCCTCCGTTTATTCTGGAAAAATACTACTGTAGATTTACCACACTGTCAATAAAAACAGCCGCCCGTCCCCATTAAGATGTGGTAAATTTCCTTTACCTTTGGGGACATTTCTTTTATAATACAGACAAAAGAAATCGACTAAACTCGGAGGGCTGTGCCATGAATAAAATCCCCTACGACATCACCTTCCACCCCTCGTGGTGGCACAAGAACGCCGGCATCGACTTCTCCCAGCCGTTCTTCGACGACTACAAATACCGCATGGACTGCGACGTGCGCATGCGCCGGGCACTGTACGATCACTTCGGCGCCTACGGCATCGGCGAAAAGGACCCCGCGCCCAGGCCGTTGATGGGCACGGATCTGCTGGCCGCCGGCTATCTCTACTCCGAGTTGATGGGCTGCGACATCGTCTACCAGCCGGACAACTCGCCCCAGGTCGTCTGCCGAAACCTGACCGCCGAGGACTTGGACCAGGTGCATGTGCCGGACCTGGACAGCGACCCCGTATGGGCCCGCACCCAGCGGCAGATCGACGGCCTGCTTAAGGACTACGGCCGGGTAGAGACCTACATCAACCTCCAGGGCATACAGAACATCGCGCTGGACCTGATGGGCCAGGAGCTGTACATGGCCTATTACACCGACCCCGACGAGATCACCGAACTGCTCACCAAGATCACCGACCTCACCGTGGACATCGGCAAGCGCTTCTACGCTCTGAGCAACGACGTCTCCGGCGGCGTCACCGGCATCGTGCGCAAGGTCATGCCGGAGAACTACCTCACCTCCAACTGCTCGGTGGAGATGGTGTCCAACGCCTGCTACGAGGAATTCCTGCTGCCCCACGACCTGCGGCTGGCGAAGGAATTCCCCTGCTTCGGCATCCACCACTGCGGCAAGAGCATGGAGCACGTCTGCGAGGGCTACGGCAAGGTGAAGAACCTGGCCTTCGCCGAGGTGGGCGCCGGCTCGAACATCCCCTATGTGCGGGAGCACCTGCCCGAGACCTGGCTGAACCTGCGTTACAGCGCCGTCAATATCCAGAAGGAGACGCCGGACCAGATCCACGAAAACGTGGCCCGCATGCTGAAGGAGGGCAAGGCCGACCAGGGCAAGATCTCCATCTCCTGCGTGGGCATGGACGTGAACACCCCGGAGGAAAGCATACTGGCCTTCCTGGACGCCTGCCAGAAGGCGGAGGTCTGAGGCGGTGTATGCAACTGGCGGTATGAACGAGGCGCCCTATATGTCTGTCAACAAGAAAATACTGGTGATCAATACCGGCGGCACGATCGGCATGGTGCCCACGCCCCAGGGCTACGCGCCGCAGAAGGAAGCCTTTCACGCGCTGCTCGACGCGCTGCCCGAGCTGCATTTCGACGCCATGCCCCGCTGGGATATCGTGGACATGGACCCCCTGCTGGACTCCTCCAACATCACCGTTGTGGAGTGGAACGCCATCGGCAGGATGATCGCCGGGCATTACGACGCCTACGACGGCTTTGTCATACTCCACGGAACCGACACCATGGCCTATACCGCCTCGGCCCTCTCCTTCATGCTGCGGAACAGCCGCAAGCCCGTCATACTGACGGGGTCGCAGATCCCCCTCTGCGAGATCCGCAACGACGCCCGGGACAACATCATCACGGCCCTGCTGATCGCCGCCAGCGACCACATCCACGAGGTGTGCCTGTACTTCGGGGGCAAGCTGCTGCGGGGCAACCGGACCATCAAGTATTCGGCGGACGACCTGATCGCCTTTGAATCGCCGAACTATCCCCCGCTGGCGGAGGCGGGCATCGCCATTCGAATCAACCGTGCCGCGCTGCTGCCGCCGGCCAGGGGGCGCTTCTGCCTGCAGCCCCTGAAGAACGTCCCCATCGGGGTCATCAAGGTATTCCCCGGCATACAGTTCGAACTGTTTGATTCCATCATGACGGAGCGGCTGCGCGGCATCGTGATCGAGACCTTCGGGGCGGGCAACATACCGGGCCACGCCAACGCCCTGCTGCCCATCATCCGCAAGGCCTCGGACAACGGCACGATCATCATCGTCTGCTCCCAGTGCCCCCACGGCGCCGTCTCGCTCGGGGCCTATGAAACCTCCTCCGCGCTCAGAAGCGCCGGCGCCGTCAGCGGCTATGACATCACCACCGAGGCCGCCGTGGCCAAGCTGTACTACCTGTTCAGCCGCGGCCTGTCCACCGACGAGATCCGCGCCCGCATGGAGCGGAGCCTGCGCGGCGAGATGACGGTGGCGCGATAGACATCACAATCAAGGCCCACACAAATGCCGCCCATGCAGGCGGCATTTGTGTGGGCCTTGATTCATGTTCATCAACGGTACTTCGGCAGCCAATCCCCGTGGGCTTCGATCAGCTCGTCGCACATGGCCACGATGTCGTCGATGGACAGCTCCGCGCCGGCGTGGGGGTCGAGCATGACGGCCTGGTAGATGTAATCCCGCTTCAGCGTGCGGGCGGCCTCGATGGTCAGCAGCTGCACGTTGATATTTGTGCGGTTCAGCGCCGCGCATTGCTCCGGCAGGTCGCCGATCCAGGTGGGCTGCACGCCGTTCCTGTCCACCAGGCAGGGCACCTCCACGCAGGCGTTGCGGGGCAGGTTGGTGATCAGGCCGTTGTTCAGCACGTTGCCGCCGATCTTCGTGGGCACGCCGGTCTCCATGGCTTCCATAATGTAACTGGCATATTCATGGGTGCGCACGTGGGTCAGCGTCGGGTTCTGGGTCAGCTCGTGGCCCCGCTCCTTCCACTCCTGGATCTGGTGGATGCAGCGGCGGGGATATTCGTCCAGCGGGATGTTGAACCGGTCGATCAGCTCAGGGTAGCGTTCCTTGATGAACCAGGGGCAATACTCGGAATTGTGCTCGCTGGATTCGGTGATATAGTAGCCGAAGCGGCGCATCAGCTCCAGGCGCACCATGTCGCTGTGGACGCCCTTGGTCTTGTACAGCGTGTATTCCTCCTTCAGGCGCTCGATCCACTTGCCGGGAAGCTCCTCTCCCTTGGTCAGGCTGGCGATACGCGCCTCCATGGTGCCGATATCCAGCTTGCCCTGGTTGTACAGCAGGGCGCGGCGCCTGACCTCGGGGTACAGGTCCACGCCATCCTTCGTCAGCTCCAGCAGCCAGGCCTGGTGGTTGATACCCGCGATCTTCCATTGCACGGTGTCGTCGTAGTCCATGCCCAGCTCCCGCAGCAGCGTGGACGCGCACACCTGCACGCTGTGACACAGGCCCACGGTCTTCACGTTCGTCAGCCGCAGCATCGCGCCGGTGAGCATGGCCATCGGGTTGGTATAGTTCAGCAGCCAGGCGTCGGGGCAAACCGCCTCCATGTCCCGGGCGAAGTCCAGCATCACCGGTATGGTGCGCAGCGCCCGGAACACGCCGCCCACGCCCAGCGTGTCGGCGATGGTCTGCTTCAGTCCGTATTTTTTGGGAATCTCAAAGTCGGTGATGGTGCATGGGTCGTAGCTGCCCACCTGGATGGCGTTGACCACGTAGTTCGCGCCCTTCAGCGCGGCCCTGCGATTCTCCACGCCCAGGTACTTTTCGATCCTGGCCTTTGAGCCGTTGTTTCGATTGATGGCCTCCAGCATCGCGGCGGATTCATCCAGACGCGTTGCGTCGATGTCGTACAGCGCGATGGCGCTGTCCTGGAGCGCCGGGGTCATCATGCTGTCGCCCAGCACGTTCTTGGCGAACACCGTGGAGCCCGCGCCCATAAATGTAATCTTCGGCATACCGTTTCGTTCCTTCCTATTCGTCTTCAGATGTCAAAGGGGCGTCGTCAAAGGATGTGCGCAGCCCCCGGGGGCCGTGCCAGTTGAATTGCACGGCCTCCCCGTCGATCAGCCAGATCCGGGGCTGGGTGGTCTCCTGCCAGTCCAGAGGCTGGGCGGCCTCCCGGGGGCACGCGTTCACCGCCAGCATCCGCCGCAGCGCGTCCTCCTGGGCCGCCGGCAGGGATCCCGGCGCGACGGAGACGAACATGGAGGTGCCGCTTCGGCTCAGCAGCTCGCCCCACTGGCGGTTGAACGTCCAGTCGATGCGCTCGGTGATGCCGATGCAGTCCGCGTCCACGTCGTAAAACGCGCGGTGCTGGGGCATGCGGTAGGCCAGCGCGTTGACGCCGTTCTTCAGCGTCCTCTCCCAAACCAGCCCGCTGGTGTCCTCGCCGATGCGGTTCAGGTGCATCAACCCCGCGCCCAGGTGGCCGACGGTGTTGCAGCCCAGAACCAGCATGCCATGGGGTTCGGCGGCCTCCAGAACCGCTCTGTAAAAATCCACGATGATCTCCGCCGTCGTCCGGGTGCGATCCGCGAAGCGCCAGCCGTCGCCGGTCATCCGATGGGGCATCTGCCAGCCCCACAGCCCGGTGATGTCGAAGGTGGAAAAGTCGTGCTTCAGCAGTCGGTAGCCCCATCCGCCGATGCGGTCCACGACCGTGCGCACATGGTCCAGCACTTCGGGGACGGAGGGGTCCAGTGCGCCGCTTTCAAGCCGCCATCCACGGGGTATGTCCCCGCTGTCGTCCTGCAACAGGCGCACCCATATCCCCGGAATGACGCCCTTTCGGGCGATCTGCGCCGCAAGGGCCGCCATATCGCCAAAGCGGGCGTTCGGCATCCAGGGCCCGCCGTTGTAGACCGCTTCATATGTGCCGTCCGGCCTGTAGCGCCCCTGCTGCCAGCCGTCGTCGATCACGACGTAGGGACGGTTGGACAGGCCCTGGGTCAGCTTCGCCATATAGTCCGCCTCATCCAGTATCGTCCGGGCGGAGCTGCAGCCATAGGCGTAGTACCAGTTGTTTGAACCGTATACCGGCGCGGGGGGCAGTATCGGGTCGGCACACATGCGCCTGCAAAAATCCCGGGCCGCAGCATAGGTCTTCGTTCCGGCGTACACCCTGGAGAGCACCCGGGCTGCCGGCAGGCGCCGGCCGTTCAACACGACGCCCTCCCCGCCGCAGCGCACGTCCAGCCAGAGCGTGACGCCCTCGGGATCCAGCTGCCAGCTGCAAATCGCCCCGGGGCGCACCATGACGCCGTAGCCCACCGTATCGCATCCGTCCTGCACCAGGGCATACCAGGGCAGGCTGCGGAAGGGATTGATACACGTCCATTCCAGATCGCCGTAGGCGCGCTCCCAGGCGTCGCCCAGCACGGTCCCGCGCAGACGGGACTTGAAGCGCCAGCGCAGGCGCACCTGCCTTACCGGCGTCGCCCCGGCCTCGACGTACACCGCAAGGCATTCCTCCTGCCGCTCGCAGGTCACCCGAACGTCCCCGCGGGCATAGCTGCCGGGCCGGGCATCGTCCCTGCGCGCCTCGCCGTTTTCCACAGTGACGAAATCCGGATTCCGGAAAATCGTCTCAAACATATCGCGCACTCCCCCGTATTATACATTGTAACTGGCTCAATTTCAACATCAGACACGCAGGGGCGGCGTTTCGTCGCCCGCCGGGAAGTCCACAGCGAAACGCCCCGGGCAGGCGCCTCAACGACGCCCCTGCCGCCGCGCTATGCGGCGCTGTTCAAATTCACGCAGCGATCAGAAGTTATATTCCCTGCAAACCGGCGCGTTGGCCTTCGCGGAGGCCTCGTCGAACCAGATCAGGTTGTTCTGGGTCTGTTTGTCGAACAGCTGGATCAGCCTGGGCTGGGTGGAGAAGCGGATGGTCTTGCCCATGCTGACGTCGGTCTCCAGGTTCATCGTGGGGATAACCATGACCACATGGTCGCCCTCGCAGTCGGTGTGCAGGTTGACCTCGTTGCCCAGCATCTCGGAGACTTCCACCTTCGCGGTGAGCTCGCCCTCGTCCAGCAGTATGTGGCAGGGACGGATGCCTGCGATGATGTCGCAGGGCTGTTGGTTGTTGGCCTTCAGCGCCTTCTGCTGGAACTCGCTGAGCTCAAATTTCGCATTGTGGATCCGGGCGTAATACCTGCCGTTCTCCAGCAGCAGCTTTGAGCCGTCGAAGAAGTTCATCACCGGCATGCCGATGAAGCCGGCCACGAACAGGTTCACGGGCTTGTTGTACAGGTCCTGAGGCGCGCCGATCTGGTTGACGTAGCCGTCCTTCATGATGACGATACGGTCGCCCAGGGTCATGGCCTCGGTCTGGTCGTGGGTAACGTACATGAAGGTGGTGTTGATGCTCTGGCGCAGCTTGATGATCTCGGCACGCATCTGGTTGCGCAGCTTGGCGTCCAGGTTGGAGAGGGGCTCGTCCATCAGGAACACCTTCGGGTCGCGCACCATGGCGCGGCCGATGGCCACGCGCTGCCTCTGGCCGCCGGAGAGGGCCTTGGGCTTGCGCTCCAGGTACTGGGTAATGTCCAGCACCTTGGCCACCTCGCGCACCTTTTTGTCGATCTGGTCCTGAGGCACCTTCTTCATCTTCATGGCAAACGCCATGTTGTCGTAGACGGACATGTGGGGATAGAGGGCGTAATTCTGGAAGACCATGGCGATGTCGCGATCCTTGGGGGCGATGTCGTTGCACAGCTTGCCGTCGATGTACAGCTCGCCGTCGGTGATGTCCTCCAGGCCGGCGACCATGCGCAGCGTGGTGGACTTGCCGCAGCCGGAGGGACCGACCAGCACAATAAACTCCTTGTCCTTGATGTGCAGGTTGACGTCGTGTACTGCCGTCGTCTTGCCGCCGTAAACCTTCTTCATGTTCTTGATGATGACCTCTGCCATTGCGTTACAGCCCTGAACGCGGCGGTCCTTTGCCGCGTCCTCATGTCACCGTGTTCTTCTCGGTGAACCATATTACGACAGGTCTCCACACTGCCGCACCGCGGGCCCTGCGGGATGGGTTAACCTCCTTTTCGCATGTACGCCAGCCTATTTGCGTGGAGTAGGCGGACGCCATTTATTCAAAGGGACGCCTGTCCCTTGGATTCAGAATTGAAATCTACAGCCCGTATTTCATCATTTCCCGGAGCGTGTTCTCGTCCGCATCGTCCCCGGAATCGTCCTCGCCCACCATGATGTTGGGGTCGTCCGCCTGCCCCGGCTCGATGATGTCGCCGCAGATGTCCACCTCCGGCAGGAAGGGTATGAATTGCTTCAGCATGATGCCGCTGGCCAGCCAGACGATCAGCGCGAACCCGAACATCAGCCACAGGAAGGCCCACAGGGGCAGGTATTTGATGGAAGCGTAGGTCGCCGCCAGCGGCACAACGTACAGCGCCACGCAGGCCAGCATGCAGTGGGGCTTGCTGAAGGCGAAGTACAGCGCGTTTTTCAAAAGCTCGCCGATGCCGCCCTTGAAGGCCGCGATCACCGGAAACAGGTAGACCGCCACGATGGTCTCCAGCGCCATCAGGCCGATCAGCGCGTACTGGAACAGCGCTACCGGGCCGGTGAACTGCCTGCACCAACTGATCTCAAGCAGCTGTACGAGCATCAGCAACACATAGACCACAAAGCAGACCGTCGCCTTCCCGAAGGACTCCCTGAAGCCCCGCCAGAACATCGACGTCACCTTGAAATGCCTGTCGCCGCGGCGGTATTTCATCAGCGTGTAGTTCAGCGCAGAAAGCCCCGCGCCGATGGTCGCCACCGGCAGGCTGGCCAGCACGAACAGCAGATTGGAGACGATGATGACGTACAGCCGGTTCAGGAAGCGCCCAAGGGCGCTGTCCTCGCTGAACAGCTTGAGCAACCGCTGCAATTCGCTTCACCCCTCATACGCAAACAGATAGTCCAGGAAGACGAGTACCTGCTCCGGTCGCTGCGTGCTGGCGTTGACGGCCAGCGCCGCGCCCTCCGGATAGGCGCTGTATTCCCCGGTCAGCGCCGTACCCGCCAGGTCGATGCCTATGGGCACGGGCTGATCGCTGTAGCTCTCATCCAGCGGCGTGCAGTAGATGAACCGGTCGGCGTACTTTTCCCGGATCGACGCCATCGCGTCACCGTTCAGATCCATCAATCGGCCGGCCTCGCCAATGGCGATCACGTCCTCGGCCCCGGCGATCCACACGTCGTCCACACCGCCGTCCAGCATCGAGATCAGCTTCTCGTAGTAGTTGTTGCCGATCACGCGCCCGGAGGGCTTGCAGTAATTCGCGCAGTCGATCTCCACCACGCCCGTCTTCAGGTCGTAACCCGCCGCCTCGACGAACCCGTTGTAAAAATCAGAGTCCTTCCCCAGCTGGGCGTAGGTGTTGGAGAGTATGCCGTAAAAGTGAATGTCTCCCGGCACCGTGACGTAATTCCAGACGGCGTAGCCGACGAAGCCCACCGCGAAGGCGATGCCGATGATCCACAGCCGGTAGTACTGCCAGATGTATTTGAGTCGGGCCCGCAGGCCGTAGCCTCTGAGCTTCTCCCGCTCGTCACGATACCATTGGGGCAGTGTTCGCATATCAAAGCGCCTCCGCGTCCATCCGTTCGAGCAGCAGCTGGACGCCGGGATAATCGCCCCGCATGGGCGGCAACGTGAGCCCCGCGTACATCAGACCCGCTCCGGTAAAAACACGCCCTTCAAGGCCTGCGCCGCCCAGGTATTCCCCGTCCGGCCGGTCGCAGCCCTCAACGATCAGCTCCGCCAGGCGGTATTGCGCCTCAGGGTCCAGGCCCCGAAGCCTCAGGTGGATGCCGTGGGTGTTGGCGTGGGTGCGGGTCACCACCAGGTTCAAAAGCGCCTGCCCGCCGTCTGCGGCCACAAAGGCCCAGGCGGCGAAATCCCCCCGCTCGCCGGGATCGGCGAGTTGATAATACAGGCCCCGATGGATCACGTCGTAGAAGCGACGGTACCGCTCCGCCAGGACGCGCATCTGCCGCTTCTCCGCCTCCGACAGCTGCGCCGGGTCCAGCTCATATCCAAAGGTGCCGCTCATGGCGACGATGGCCCGGGTGCCAAAGGGCACGGTGCGCCCGGTCTGCTGGTTGGGGCAGATGGAGACGTGGGCCCCCATCGTGCCGACGGGATAGCCGACGGCAGTGCCCGCCTGGATGGTCAGCCGCTCAATGGCGTCGGAATCGTCGCTGCACCAGATCTGGGGCGTATAATAGAGCATGCCCGCGTCGAAGCGGCCCCCGCCGCCCGCGCAGTTCTCGAACAGCACCTCCGGGAATTCGCCGGTGAGTCGATCCAGCAGCCCGTAGACGCCCAGCATGTAGCGGTGGCTCGCCTCCAGCTGCCGGTGGGGCGGCAGCGCGGCGCTGTGGGCATCCGCGATGTTGCGGTTCATGTCCCACTTGATGTAATCGATGCCGTTTTCCCGGATCAGCGCGGAAAACACGCCGTACAGATGCGCCACCACCGCCGGGTTGCCCATGTCCAGCACCAGCTGGTTTCGGGCCATCACCGGCTTCCTGCCGGGCACCGCCAGCACCCACTCAGGGTGGGCGCGGTAGAGGTCGCTGTTCTCGTTGACCATCTCCGGCTCGATCCAGAGCCCAAATTTCAATCCCATCCCGTGGATGACGTCGGACAGCGGCCGTATGCCCCCGGGCAGCTTCTTTTCGTTGGCCCACCAGTCGCCCAGGCCCGCGTTGTCGTCGTCCCTGGTGCCAAACCAGCCGTCGTCCAGCACGACCATTTCGACGCCCAGCCTGGCGGCCTCCCCGGCGAATTTCAGCACCTTTTCAGCGTCGAAGTCACAGGTCATGGCCTCCCAGCTGTTGATCAGCAGCGGCCGCACGCGGTCCCTCCAGGGGCTGCGGATGACGTGCCGGTTCAGGAAGGCGTGATAGCGGTGGGTCAGGTCCTCGAGCCCCCCGTCGGTGTGGCACAGTATGACCTCCGGCGCATGGAAGCTGTCGCCGGGCTCCAGCTGCCAGCTGAACAGGTCGCCCCCGAGGCCGCTGACGACGCGGATCGCGTTCGCCTGGTTCACCTCGATGTCCGTGCGGTGGTTCCCGCTGTACACCGGCATGACGCCGATGCACGCGCCCTGCGTCCGGGTGGCGTCAGAGGCCATCAGCACCGCGAAGGGATTGTGGTGGTGACTGGACGCGCCCCGGCGGCTTGAGACGGACTGTATGCCGTGCATGAGCCTCACGCGCTCGGGCATGCGCTCCATGCAGTGCCGCCCGTGGAAGTGCAGCAGGTCCCAATCTCCATCGAACGGAATATCCAGGCACAGGCTGGACGCCCGGTCCAGGCGGATCGCCGCCTTCCCACGGTTGTGGAACACCGCGGCCCGGGTGATCATGTCCGCCGCTTCAAAGACGCCGTAGAGCAGCTCGGCCTCCAGGCCCGTGGCCTGATCGGCCAGCACCAGGGACAGCGTCTGCGCCTCGCCCTCCCCCGCAAAGGCGGCGGGCAAGCCGGGCAGGCGATACTTCCCCCCGGTGATTTCGTGGCGGACATACCGCAGGTCCGCGCCGGTAATGCCCTGGGCGCTGACGCATTCCAGCGCGGGCACCCGGTAATCGCCGCAGCCCGCGGCGGAATACTCCAACGGCAGTATGTCCTGGGAGACCTGGCGGCGCAGGCGGTTTTCATAGCAGTTCGGCGAAAAGCCGCAATCCGTCAGGATGTGCAGATAGTCCAGGCACATACCGTCGATCCTGCGTCCATAGTACAGGTGCAGCACATGGCCGGTATCGGAGATCTGCATCTGGTAGGTGGTCTGGCGGGTATGCAGCGTAATGGTTTTATCCTGCGGGTCAAACTGTATAGACATGCTCGTCTACTCCTGCCTGTCGTTTCTTCTGTTTTGGATAACTGTATCGAAAACCGGCCTCTCCTCCGGCGGCATCTCCCGGTAAAACTTGGGACTGACGCTGAAAAAACGCTTGAACGCCTTGGAGAAGGTCAGTGAATCCGCATAGCCCACGTAATTCGCGATGGTCTGTACGTCCATCGTCAGGTTCACCAGCATCTGGCTCGCTTGGCGCATGCGCACCCTCAGAAGGTATTCATTGGGCGATATGCCCTGGCTCTGCTTGAATATCGAGGAAAAATAGTTGTAATTGATGCCCAGATAGTTGGATACGTCTGTCAGCGCGATATTTGAATAGTTGTGGTCAAAGAAGTCGATCGCGTAGCGAATGTAGTCCTGTTTGTTGTACAGCGGCCGGTGTCCCCTCCGGCTGCGGTTGCTGTGCGCGCGCTCGGAGGATTCTATGGCCGTGGCGATATACTGGAGCGTCAGGCCGAGCCGCCTGATCGACGCCGCCTCGGTCAGCTGTGGCGTATCCAGCGCCGCATTGCACAGCTGGTAGAACTTGGACACGTCCACATGGCTCTCGAGGTGATATACGCCCTCCACAAAGCCCGCCTCCCACATCAGCGCGCCGGCCCGCGCGCCGCCGAAGGACATCCAGCAATATGCCCATGGGTTTTGGGGGTCGGGATAATAGGTGATCTTCTCCCCCGGCTTGATCAGGAAGAGCTGTCCCTCGCGCAGGCTTGCCGATCCCTTCGCCGTCTCCAGCCTCCCGCAGCCGGAGAGGATGGCATGAAGGTGGAAGCCGTCGCGCACCCGGGATTCCCGCTCCTTGTCCGCGCGGCACTGCTCAATGCCGCACATGGTCATATACAGCTCGTCGCTGTGCCTGGGGCTGTGTTCCACCAATACCCGATAGGCGGAGGTTTCACTGTAGTTTCTTGGACTCATGCGATATCCTCCCTCATTGGAAAGACGCCACTTGTCCGTCTCGGCCAATGCGGGTCGGACGGAGCGTCGGCAAAGCGGTGCCCCGTCCAAACCGACCCTTGATTCATTACAGCTTGCCGCCGGAGGTGGCGATGCCCTCGACGAACTGCTTCTGGAAGATCAGGTACAGCACGATCATCGGCAGACAGGCCATGGTCGCCGCTGCCATCAGCTGCGGGAAATTGCTGGAGAACTGGCCCTGCATCTTGGCCAGGCCGGCCGACAGCGTGGTACTCTTGGCGTCGGAGCAGACGATCATGGGCCACATCAGGTCCTTGAACGCGAACACCGCGGTAAAGATGCCCAGGGACACCATCGAGGAGCGGGTCAGCGGCATCATGATGACCAGGAACTGCTGGCCAATGTTGCAGCCGTCGATGGACGCCGCCTCCTCCAGATCCTTTGGCAGGCCCTGGTAGCCCTGCTTGAGCAGGAAGGTGCCGAAGGCGGTCACCGCGCCGGGGAACACCAGGCCGGCGATGGTGTTGATCCACTTCAGCTTGCTGACCATGATGTACTGGGGGATGATGAATATCTGTCCGGGCACCATCATCTGGATCAGCACCAGCGCGAACAGGAATTTCTTGCCCGGGAACTCCAGCCGTCCGAAGGCGTAGCCCGCCATGGTTGCGGTCAGCACCGCGCAGAGGACGCGGAAGAAGATCATCAGCAGCGTGTTCTTGTACAGTAGCAGGAAGTTGTAGCTGTTCCACACCGTCACGAAGTTGTCAAAGTGCCAGGTAGACGGCAGTATGACGAAGGGATCGATGGCGGTGGATTCCGACTGGGTCTTGAATGCGGTGAGCACCATCCACAGGAAGGGCACCAGCATGGTGATGGTAAACACGATCAGGAACAGGTGGATCAGTCCCTGGGTCAGCGCTTTTTTGGCCTTGTAGCTTTCCATTTGCGCCCCTCCCTTCTCAGTTGTAGAAGACCCAGTACTTCTCCGTCCTCTGCAGCACCCAGGTGATCATCATGATGAGCACCAGCATGCACAGCACGATGGCTGCGCCCAGGCCGCGGTTGTTGTACTGGAAGGCGTTGACGTAGAAGTAATAGACCACCGTCTGGGTCTTGGGCAGCGCCGGGTTGGACCGGTCCATCATCATGAAGATCAGGTCGAACTGCTGCAGCGCGCCGATGATGCGGGTCTGGAGGATGAAGAAGATCGTGGGGCTCAGCAGCGGTATCGTGATGCGGAAGAACTGCTTGATACCGGTGGCGCCGTCGATCTCAGCGGCCTCGTAGTAATCATGGGGGATTTCCTGGAGACCCGCGATCAGCAGGATCATGTTGTAGCCCACGACGCTCCACACGCCAATGATGCCCAGAGAGATCCAGGCGATCTTCGGGTCGGAGATCCACGCTGTGGTGGTGTGGAACACGTTGTTGATCAGTCCGAATTGCTGGTTATACAGGAAGCGCCACACCATGGCGATGGCCGCCGGAGCCGCCACCATGGGCAGGAAGAACACGGTGCGGTAGAAGCCGCGGAAGGCGATCTTGCGGTTGAGGAACACGGCCAGCAGCAGCGCGAAGCACACCGAGAAGGGCACCTCGATCAGGGCATACTTGAAGGTGTTCAGCAGGCTGCTCCAGAATTCGCCGCCCTTGAGCACCGTGGCATAGTTCTGAAGACCCACGAAGATGTTGCCCATGCCGAAGTCGCCGGTCTTAAAGAAGGACTGATAGACGGTATTGAAGATCGGATAAAAGTTCAATACGATCAGACCGATCATGGTCGGGGCGACAAAAGCCAGCCCCCATTTGGCCTGGCTCTTCTGACTGGGCGTCATCTTGCGTTTCGTCGTTGCCATGAACCAAACCTCCTATTCTCTGGAATGTGGATACGCCCAAGGCCCATGGGCCTTGGGCGTATGGTTCAGGGGAATTATTCCTGGGCCAGCAGGGCGTTCATGTCGTCCGCCATGCGGTTCAGGACGTCGTTCATGACGGAGGCGTCGTTCCAGACGGCGACCAGATCGCTGGTGGCCTGATCCTCCCAGCGAGAGGTGTACTTGCTATAGGGACGGAACACCAGGGTGCCCTCGGTCTCCATCTTCAGGAAGGCGGAGATGTCCATGCCGGGGAAGGCGTTCATAAAGGCATCGGAACAGCCGATGTAGCCGGCCATGGTCACGCCCAGCTCAGACTGCTTCAGCTGCATCTCCTTGCTGGAGAACCACTCGATCAGGCTCCAGGCCGCGGCAGGATCCTTCACGTCGGCAGAGGCGGCCCAGCCCAGGCCGTTGTAGATGGAGACGCGCTCGCCCGCATCGCACTGGCCGTTGCCGTTCACGTCCTCGTAGGGCAGCATGGCCCAAGCGTAATCGTCATGGTTGTCGTCGTTGTAGAACTGGCTGATCATCCAGCTGCCCTCGGTGTCCATGGCGATCTTCTTGTTCAGGAACAGACGGTCCTTGCCGTTCTCGGCCAGCATCTGCTGGGGCGCCCAGGCGTTGTTGAACAGGGTGCCCATGAACTCGAAGGCCTTCAGGGTATTCGGGTCGTTCCAGCCGGAGGTCTTCTTGTCGTCGGAGATCACGAAGCCGCCGAAATCATAGATGATGTTGTAGAAGGTATCCTGGTTGTTGCCGGTGTTGCAGGCGCCGCCGTAGACTTCGCCGCCGGAGGCCTCGGTGATCTTCTCGGCCGCGGCCTTGTAGTCCTCCCAGGTCCAGTCGTCGTTGGGATACTCCACGCCGTACTGGTCGAAGAGGGCCTTGTTGTACAGAAGGGCGATGGTGTCATGGTCCTTCGCAACGGCGTAGTTGCGGCCGTCCTTGCTGTACAGGTCGGTGATGCCCTGATAGTAGTTCTCCAGGTTCACCACGTCGCTGGCGGCGATGTAGTCGGTCAGGTCCAGCAGCTTGTGGGCGTTCATGTACATCTCGGCATTGTTGGAGTGCATCCAGAACACGTCGGGCATGTCGCCGCCGGAAGCGCCGGCTTCCAGCAGGGTCCAGTAGTTGCCCCAGTCGACGACCTGAATGTTGACCTTGACGCCGCTCTGCGCGGTCCACTCGTCGGCAATCTGCTGCAGGCCGGCCAGCTGGTTGTTATCCCAGATCTTGACCTCCAGCACATCCACGGAGAAGCCCTCGGCGAAGGCGGCGGTGGCGCCGATCAGCATCGCCAGCGCCAGCAGGACAGACAGCAGGACTTTCACGTTCTTCATGGGTATAGCCTCCTTACTCTATTTATCATTCACGTGTGGCCACGCGAAAGAATTCAAGTTAACTTTTATATCATGATATGATAAATTACGCTGGTTTTATATGGCGAAATTTAAGTATTGTATGGGAATTTTACAGTTTTGAATAATAGTTTTCCCCGTTCGCACCGCGCAAAACGGCGGCCTGTACATTTCGTGTACAGGCCGCCGTTTTGCGCGATGATCCTCCTGTATTTACGCCAGGCTGTCGGGCCTTTGCCAGGGCAGGCTGCCCCTGCGAAGCGCACACATGTACAGCGCAAACATCGCCGCGGCGAAGACCGCGCCTGCCGGATAAGCCACCGCCGCCCCCAGGCTCAGGCCCTCTTTCGCCATCAGGATGTAGGTCAGGCTGACCGCGGACATGAACGTCGCGGGCAGCGCCGTCACCAGGGAGCCATAGCGCGTCCGGCCCGCCTTGATCAGGTACGCCGTCGCCACCCACAGGCTGATCATGGCCAGGGTCTGGTTGGACCAGGAGAAGTAGCGCCACAGCACGTTGAAATCCAGCTGGGTCAGCACCGCGGCCACGCCCAGTAGCGGCAGCGTCACCAGCAGGCGGTTTTTGATGGGCTTCTGATCCAGGTGGAACATCTCCGCCAGGATCAGGCGGGCGCTCCTGAACGCGGTATCGCCGGAGGTGATCGGGCAGGCGATGACGCCGATGATGGCCAGCACCGCGCCTACCGGGCCCAGCATGCCCATGGAGATGTCATACACCGTGCCGGACTGCCCCAGCGTGGACAGCGCGCTGTTCAGGCCGCCCGTGGCGCCGTAGAAGGCCGCGCCGCCGGCGGCCCAGATCAGTGCGATCACCGATTCGGCCAGCATGGCGCCGTAAAAGATCCTGCGGCCCTGCCGCTCCGAGGTGATGCACTTGGAGGCCATCGGCGATTGGGTGGCGTGGAAGCCGGATATCGCGCCGCAGGCCACCGTGACGAACATGTAGGGCCACACCGGCAGCCCCTCCGGATGCAGGTTGGCCAGGGAGATCTCCGGCACCCTGTAGCCGCCGAACACCGTGCCGCCCAGTATGCCCGCCGCCATGGCGATGAGTACCACGCCGAAGACCGGGTACAGCTTGCCGATGATCTTGTCGATGGGCAGCAGCGTCGCCAGCACGTAATAGGCCAGTATCACCACCACCCAGATCTGGGTGTCATTCTGCATGGGCGTCAGCCGGTCGATCAGCGCCGCGGGGCTGTTGACGAACACGGTGCCCGTCAAAAGCAGCAACAGCACCGAGAACAGCCGCATGCCCCACTTCGCGCCGCCGCCCAGGTAGATGCCCGAGAGCTCGGCGATGGACTTTCCGTCGTGGCGCTCGGAGATCATGCCCACCATGTAATCGTGCACCGCGCCGCCCAGCACGGACCCGAATACGATCCACAGGAACACCACCGGGCCGAAGCAGGCGCCCATCAGGGGCCCGAAGATCGGCCCCGTGCCGGCGATGTTCAGCAGCTGCACCAGGAACAGCCGCCAGCCCTTCATCGGAACGTAGTCCACGCCATCGGTAAGTCGGTTGGCCGGGGTCACCCGGTCGTCCGGGCCGAACGTCCTGTCCACCAGCCGGCCATAGGTGAGGTAGCCGATGATCAGCACCCCAAAGCATGCAATCAACGAGATCATGTGGGACACTCCTTTTTCTTCACTTATTTGACGACGCGATCGGCGCGCGCCAGCGCCAGCTTCTCCTCGCGGGTCATCCGCTTGATGTGCCATTCCCGGCTGAGCGCGTCGTGCCGGTCTTCGTAGGCCTCGGAATAGACCAGCTCGACGGGACGGCGGGACCGGGTATACTTCGCGCCCTTGCCGCTGTTGTGGGTGGCGAGCCGGGCCTCGAGGTCCGTCGTCCAGCCGCAGTACAGCGTACCGTCCGCGCAGCGAAGGATATAGACGTAGTTCAATTCAACCTTCCTCCGAAAGCCCCCGGAATCATTGCGATTCAGCCCTCCAGCCCGGCCAGCGTCCGCACCACCTCGGCGGCGATGGCCAGACCCATGGCCGGGGGCACGAAGGCGGTGCTGCCCGGTATGCTGCGGCGAGGATGGAGGGTGTCCTCCTCCGCAAGCGCGCCCAGGGCGGCAGCGGGCGGCTCGGTGGACCAGGCCACCTTCAGCCGCCGGACGCCCCGCCTGCGCAACTCCCGGCGCATCACCCGGGCCAGCGGGCACACCGAGGTCTTGTAGATGTCGGAGATCACCAGCCTGGTCGGGTCCAGCTTGTTGCCCGCGCCCATGGCGCTGATGATGGGCACGCCCAGGGCCGTGGCCCGGACGGCCAGCTCCAGCTTGGCGGCGACGGTGTCCACGGCGTCCACCACGTAATCGTAGACGGACAGGTCCACCGCGCCGGCATTTTCGGGCATGTAGAACATGCGGTGCCTTTCCACGCGGGCCCGCGGCGCGACGGCGGCGATCCGCACGGCCATGGCGTCCACCTTGGCCATGCCCAGGGTATCGACGGTGGCCACGGCCTGCCGGTTCAGGTTGGTCAGGCTCACCGCGTCGTCGTCGAACAGGTCAAGCGCCCCCACGCCGCTTCGGGCCAGCGCCTCCGCGGCGCTGCCGCCCACGCCGCCCAGGCCGAACACGGCCACCCGGGCCGCCGCCAGGCGGGCCATGCCCTCATCCCCCAGCAGCAGCCGGGTCCGGGAAAACGGATCCGCGTTCATACTGACGCACCTCCTGTACCACGATGGAGCAAAGGTTCCGAAACGGTCCTGCGGAAGAAGCTGATCAGCGGGCCCATGAACAGCGCGGTGATCACCGTGCCGATGCCCGCCGGCGCGCCCAGCAGCACGCCCACCGCGGTGCAGATTAGGTCACAGATGATCCGCACCACGCGAAAGGGCAGCACCCGTCCGAACAGCCTGGGCTTGCAATCGGAGATGTGCAGCGGTATGGCGTCGTAGGTGGAGACGCCCAGATCCGCCGTGTAGTACAGCGCAGCCGCGAAGCAGGACACCACGATGCCCACCGCCAGGAAGACCACCCGGCCCGGCAGCGCCAGGTCGCCGAACCAGCCGGCCAGCAGCGCCTCGGAGAACTGGGCCATATAGCCCAGCAGGAACAGGTTGATGAACGTGGAAATGCCGATATAGCGCTTATCCAGGAAGTACACCAGCACCAGCTGCAAAAGGTTGACCAGCATGTAGAGCGTGCCGAAGCTGACGGGAATCACGTTGGCCAGGCCGTTGACCAGGCACTGGTAGGGGTCCACGCCGAAAAAGGCCCGCTTGAAAAAGCCCAGGCTGACGCCGGCCAGCAGCATGCCGACCGTCGCAAGCACCACCCGGCGGGGCAGCAAGGGATCGCGCCGTTGCATCGTATATATCCTCCTCACCGCTTACTGCCCCCGATTATAGTCCGCCCGTATTAAGCCTGTTCGCGAATCCTGACAAATTCTGATTTGGCGGGGAGACGAGGGAACAGGGAACAGGGAACAGGGAACAGGAATGGCGGGTGCCGTATACATTCCGGGGTTGTGCGAAATGTAGCGGCCCTAAAGGACTAACTTCGTATCGCGGCGCATGCGCAGCGAAGCAAGTCCTTTAGGGCGCCGCCGCTACAGGGTTTTCGCACTTCATTCTCTTCGCGGGAACATTTCCTCTGTCATGGTCATAACGTCCCGTGCGCGGCTTTTCCTGTTCCCTGTTGACTGTTCCCTGTTCCCTTTGTACTACCCTCTGCATTTTCGCCAACAGCGCGACAATTCAGTATTTCCCGCACCCATATACTCAAACCCGCATAGACTGACAATGTCAGCAAAAAGTTTTCACGATTTAACAGAAGTTAGATATATCTAACTAAAAAAGCCTGCTATACTGTCATCGATGGAACCAAGGGAGGCTTGAACATGAATATGGAGGTCGTTCGGGGCATATTGATCCCCTTTCTGGGCACTTCGCTGGGCGCGGCGTGCGTATTTTTCATGCGGGGCAGGCTGAACGCCATGGTCCAGCGGGCACTGACAGGCTTTGCCGCCGGGGTGATGGTGGCGGCGTCGGTGTGGAGCCTGCTGCTGCCCGCCATCGACCAGTCCGCGGCCATGGGGCCGCTGGCCTTCCTGCCGGCGGCGGCAGGGTTCTGGCTGGGCGTGCTGTTCCTGCTGCTGCTGGACAAGGTCGTCCCCCACCTGCACACCGGCCTGGACGAGGAGGAGGGACCGCGCAACACGCTGGCGCGGACCACGAAGCTGGTGCTGGCGGTCACGATCCACAACCTGCCGGAGGGCATGGCGGTGGGCGTGGTCTACGCTGGCCTGCTGCAGGGCCAGGCGGGCATCTCCGCCGCCGGGGCGCTGGCCCTGGCGCTGGGCATCGCGATACAGAACTTCCCCGAGGGTGCGATCATCTCCATGCCCCTGCGGGCCGAGGGAACAGGCAAGGGCCGCGCCTTTGCCTACGGCGTTCTCTCCGGCGCGGTGGAGCCCGTCGGGGCGCTGCTGACCATCTGGTTTTCTTCGCTGGTGGTGCCGGCGCTGCCCTACATGCTCTCATTTGCCGCCGGCGCGATGATCTACGTGGTAGTGGAGGAGCTGATCCCCGAGACCCAGGCCGGCGCCCACTCCAACCTGGGCACGCTGATGTTCGCCCTGGGCTTCACGGTGATGATGGCACTGGACTGCGCGTTGGGATGAATACTGCTTTGTCGCAGAGCGACAAAGCAGTATTCAGGGGTTAGGTTTTAGGGGTTAGGTTTTAAGGGTTAGGTTTTAGGGGTTAGGGGTTAGGGGTTAGGGGTGGTGCCCTAAAGGGCTAGCTTCGCGTCGCAAATCCCTACAGGATTTGTTTGATTTTATTGAAACTACAGGAGTTCTGGCGCTTCACAATCCTATGAATCAAAGAAATCCGAAGGATTTCTACCTTCCCTAACCCCTAAAACCTAACCCCTAACCCCTCAAATCCTCATCAATCACCCGCGCACTCTACTGTTCTTCCCTTTGCCACTGCTCGTAAACCTCCGGGCAATACCCCACGGCGGCCTTTTTGCCGTTGCGGACGATGGGCTGCCGCAGCAGCTGGGGGCGCTCCAGCAGGGCGTCCTCCCGCTGGGCGGCGGCGGTGTACTTCACCAGGGCCAGGGCGTCCCTGTCCCTGGCGTTCTCGTCCAGCAGCGCGTCCAGCCCGCCGCAGGCCTGGGCCACGCTGCGCAGCTCGCCCTTGCTGATGCCCTTGTCCAGCAGGTGAATCACCTGGGCCTTGATGCGGCGCTCCTTGAACCAGCGCTCCGCCTTGCGGGTGTCGCTGCTCTTTTTGGTTCCGAAGATCTGTATGTTCATGCGCCCTCCTCCTCGGCCTTCAGCAGCGCGAAGTAGTGGTCGTGGGCGGCCTCATATTCCCGGTTGAAGGCCTCGTCCTTGCCGGAGTGCAGCCGGGAGACGTAGTCGTGGACCTCATGCTTGATCTCCGGCCTGACCCGGGCGATGGTGAACACGCCCACATTGGAGCAGATGTCCGAGATGCGCTCGATGTCAGAGAGCATGTTCAAAAACTCCGTGCCGGCCAGCACCGAGCACTGGTGCAGCCGCAGGCGCTCCAGGTGGTTCTGGCGCAGGGCGTTGACCATGTCGTCCACGACCTCCTCCAGGGGTTCGATGTGGGCGGCGGCCTTGGCGTCGCACCGCTCAAAGGTCCTGCCGGTGTAGTTCAGCACGGCCCGCAGCAGGTCCCGCACCACCCCGAGCTCCTTCAGGGCGGTCTTGGAGAAGCTCACCCCCGCCTTGCTCATCTCCTCGGCGTCCTCGGCGATGTTCATGGCGTGGTCGCCCAGGCGCTCGAACTCGGAGATGGTGGAATAGTAGTGGTTCATGGTCTCCGTCTGCTCGTCCGAGGTGATGTGGGCCGAGATCTGCATCAGGTAGCCGCTGACCCGGTCCGCCATGGTATCCAGGGCGTCCTCATACCCGCGGATCTGCCCAATCAGCTCCTCGTCATAGCCGCGGACGATGTCGAAAGCGCGGTTGATGTTCTGCTGCGCCAGCCTGAACATCTCCATCAGCACGTCATAGCAGGCATTGAAGGCCAGGCCGGGGGTCTCCAGGAACACGGGATTCAGGCCATCCAGCACCCGCAGCTCCCCCGCCTGGGGCGAAGTGATAGCCTCGGCGGGCTCGTCCTTCACCAGCTTCAGGCTCAGCTTTTCATACACGTTCAGCATCGGGAACATCAGCAGCGCGCAGGACAGGTTGAACACGGTGTTGGTGTTGGCGATATCGCCGGAATACACCACCCGGTTCCAGAGCCCGTCCAGCAGCCCCAGCTTATGGGCCACGTTCACGCCGATCAGTATCAGCACGGTCTCGGACAGGTTGAACAGTATGTTCACCACGCCCACCCGCTTGGAATCGGGCTTCGCGCCGATGTTGCATACGATGGCGGTGGTCACGCAATCGCCCAGGTAGATGCCCACCAGCACCGCGTAGATGGCCTTGAAGGTCAGCTGGCCCGACATCGAGAAGGCCTGGAGTATGCCGATGGTGGCCGACGAGCTCTGCAGCACGAAGGCCACGCCCGCGCCGATCAGGTAGCCGATGAACGGATTCTCACCCAGCCGGGAAAACAGGTTTTCGATGATGCCGGTCTGGGTCAGCGTGCCCACCGCGTCGGTCATGTTCAGCAGGCCCGAGAACAGTATGCCGAAGCCGATGACGATCTTGCCCACCTTGTCCGAGCCCTTGCCGCTCATGATCAGCACGACGCCGATGATCAGTGCCAGCGGGGCCAGCGTGGAGGGCTTGAAAAATTGCAGCAGGGACGTGCCCGAGGCGTTGATGTCCAGCAGGCGGATGATTTGGCCGGTGACCGTGGTACCCACGTTCGCGCCGATGATGATGCCCAGCGACTGGTGCAGCGAGATGATGCCCGCGCCCACCAGGCCGGACGTAATCACGATCGTGGCTGTGGAGGACTGGATCACTGCCGTCATGATCAGGCCCAGGAAAAACGCCTTCAGGGGCGTGCCGGTGACCCGCTCCATGACCCGCTTCAGCGCGCCGGAGGAGCTCTCCTTCAGGCCGTCGCCCATCATGCGCATGCCGTAGAGGAACATGGCCAGGCCGCCGAACAGCGAAATGAGATTGAATACGTTCATGTTTGCTCCAGTATAATATTCTGTTTTATGTATACAAGTGTATGTTATCGAAACCAATACACAGATGCAACATATAACGTGTTATGTTTTTCATAGGTGCAAATGATTGGCAGAGAATTTACAGCGGCCCCGTTTTCGTGTATAATGAGAAAAAACTGCAACAGGTATGATGATGAACAAGGACAATTCAAGCCGAACCCGTCCCCTGCGGCTGATGCTGGCGGCCCTGTTCTGGGTGGCCCTGTGGCAGGTCGCGGCCACGGCCGTGGGCCAGGGCATACTGCTGGCCTCGCCCGTGGACACGCTGCTGCGATTGGGGACGCTGGTGAGGACCGGCGACTTCTGGCGGTCGGTGCTGTTTACGCTGGGGCACATACTGACAGGGTACGCGCTGGCCTGCGGATTGGGCATCGCGCTGGCGACCCTGGCGGCGCGGTATGCCCTGATGGCCGACCTGCTCGCGCCGCTGCTGTCGGCCATGCGCTCGGTGCCCGTGGCGTCCTTCGTGATCGCCGCGCTGATCTGGGTCCCCTCCCGGCGGCTGAGCCTGCTGATCGTGGCGGTGATCGTGCTGCCCGTGGTGTACGCCGGCACGCTGGACGGCCTGCGCCAGATCGACCCCCAGCTGACGGAGATGGCCAGGGTATTTCGCATGTCCCGCAGAAACCGGCTGCGGTGCGTGGCGCTGCCCGCGCTGATGCCCAGCCTGACCTCCGCGCTTTCGGTGGCCATGGGCCTGGCCTGGAAGTCCGGCGTGGCGGCCGAGGTGATCGGCATCCCCACCGGCTCCATCGGCGAGCGGCTGTACAAGGCCAAGGTGTACCTGGCCACCCCCGACCTGTTCGCCTGGACCCTGACCATCGTCCTCGCCAGCGCCGCATGCGCGAAGGCGCTGCGGGCAGGGCTGGGGCGATTGAATGTCATGCTGCAAAGAGATAAATACTGATTTATCGAGCTGTTAGTGGAAAAGCAAAGGGCAGTACAAAGGGAACAGGGACATCGAGCGCCCGGAAAACAGTCCTGTGGACTGTTTTTAGCGAGATGGGGCC
>CACWZI010000014.1 GCA_902765305.1 uncultured Eubacteriales bacterium | reverse complement strand
CATCCGACCCGCTACGCGGGCCACCTTCCCCTGAAGGGGAAGGCTTTGGGGTGCGTCAGCCGCCATTCCTATTACCTGCGCGCTAGCTCGATAAATCAGTATTTGTCCAACAAAAAGCTACCGAAAGAGGAATGATTATGAAAAAAGCGATCATCGTCGTCAGCTTCGGCACCACTTATGCGGATGCCGAGGAAAGCTGTATTCGCCCGGTGGAGCGGGCGTTGGCTGCGGCCTTCCCAGACCGGGAGATCCACAGGGCGTGGACCTCGCGGATCATCGCCCGCAGGCTGGAGGCCCGGGGCGAGACCGTGGAAAACGAAACAGAGGCGCTGGCGCGCTTGCGCGCGGCGGGCTGCGAGGATATCACCTTCGTGCCGACGCACATGATCCGGGGCCAGGAATACGAGCGGGTGATCGCCGTCGCGGACGGCCTGCCCGTGTCCGCGCCCCTGCTGGACACAGAAGCGGATTTGAAATGGATGGCCGGATTGCTGGACGGCATCGCCGCCGAGGAGGGCCGCACGCTGCTGGTGATGGGCCACGGCACCGACCATGCGGCCGACGAAACCTACGCCCGACTGCGGTCGGTTTTGACCGATCGCGTGAAGCTGGCCTGCGTGGAGGGGCGTCACGCCCTGAACGGCATACTGGACGCGCTGGAAACGGTGACTGGCAAGCGGCTCACGCTGATGCCGCTGATGCTGGTGGCAGGGGATCACGCCAGGAACGACCTGGCGGGCGAAGCGCCGGACTCCTGGAAGAGCATACTGCTGTCCAGGGGCTTCGATGTTCGCGCCCGCTTGACGGGCCTGGGCGCGCTGAAGAGCGTACAGCGTCGTTTTGTGGAAAAGGCCGGGGAGGCAATGAAGGGCTGATAGCAACTATTATTCAGGAGGATGATCATGAAACACATGTCACTCAAACGCCTTGCGGAGACGGTGATCAGCCGCAGAAAGGCGCTGAAGCTGTCCCAGGCGGCGCTTTCCCGGATGACGGACATCAACCGATCCATATTATCCCGGCTTGAAGCGCAGGATTACAGCCCTTCCGTAGACCAGCTGCTCGCGCTGTCCGAGACGCTGGGCTTTGACCCGTCGGATGTCATCGTGGACGAAACGGCCAGGGCTGTGGCGGTGGAACGCCAGCGGATCGCCGTGGCCGGAACGGGCTATGTGGGCCTCTCCCTGGCGGTGCTGCTCTCCCAGCACAACGACGTGACCGCCGTGGACATCCTGCCGGAGAAGGTGGAAAAGCTCAACGCCTGGAAAAGCCCGATCCAGGATGAATACATCGAGCGTTACCTGGCGGAGCATGAGGCCAGGGGGTTGAGCCTCGCCGCAACGACGGACGGGGTGGCGGCCTATGCCGACGCGGACTTCGTCGTCGTGGCCGCCCCCACCAACTACGATCCCAGAACCAACTTCTTCGATTGCTCTGCGGTGGAAGCCGTACTGACGCTTGTCAGGGACGCGACATCCGGCCGTGAGAACAAGCCCACCGTCGTGATCAAGTCGACGATCCCCGTGGGATATACCGCGGCGGTTCGCGACAAGCTGGGCATGGACAACATCATCTTCAGCCCGGAGTTCCTGCGGGAGTCCAAGGCGCTCTACGACAACCTGTATCCCAGCCGGATCATCGTGGGCTCGGACGACGTAAACAGGCCCGCGGCGGAGCGCTTCGCGGCGCTGCTGCAGCAGGGCGCCATAAAGACCGATATACCGACGCTGTTCATGCACACCACGGAGGCAGAGGCCACCAAGCTGTTCGTGAACACCTACCTGGCGCTGCGCGTCAGCTTCTTCAACGAGCTGGACACCTATGCCGAGGTGAAGGGGCTGGAGACCGCGCCGATCATCAAGGGCGTGTGTCTCGATCCCCGGGTGGGGGACTATTACAACAACCCCTCCTTCGGCTACGGCGGCTATTGCCTGCCGAAGGACACGAAGCAGCTGCTGGCCAATTACCGGGATGTGCCGGAGAACCTGATCCAGGCCATCGTCGAATCCAACCGAACCCGCAAGGACTTCATCGCCGACCGGGTGCTGGAGATCGCCGGGGCCTACGGCAACAGCGAACCCTGGTCGGCGGAGAGGGAGAACCACCAGAAGGCGCTGGTGGTCGGGATGTACCGGCTGACCATGAAGTCGAATTCCGACAACTTCCGCCAGTCCTCCATACAGGGCGTCATGAAGCGGATCAAGGCCAAGGGCGCTATCGTGGTGATCTACGAGCCGACCCTGGAGGACGGCAGCACCTTCTTTGGCTCCCTGGTGGTCAACGACATTGAGAAGTTCAAGCGGATGTGCGGCTGCATCGTCGCCAACCGCTACGATGCGGCGTTGGACGACGTGAAGGAGAAGGTCTATACCCGCGACCTGTTCAGGAGGGATTAATGCATGCGCTGTGAAGAAGTTTTCCGTGAGATTTACAACCGAGATCCGGATGGCGTCGCCTTTTGCCCCTATCGCATTTCCCCGCTGGGGGCGCACATCGATCACCAGTACGGCAAGATCAACGGGCTGGCCCTGGACAAGGGCATCCACATCGCCTTTTCGCCCAAGCGCAACGGCGTGGTGGAGCTGAAGAGCCTGAACTTTCCCAAGCGGGCGCAGTTCCACGTCAACGGCATTCCCGAGCAGAAGGTTGGAGACTGGGCGGATCATATGCGCGGGGCGGCGAAAATGCTGGGGGAGAAGTATCCGCTGCGCACAGGCCTGTCCGCGGTGATCGAGGGCACGCTGCCGGTAGGCGGCCTGAGTTCCTCGGCGGCGGTCATCATCGCCTTCCTGACCGCGCTGGCGCAGGTCAACGGCATCGCCCTCGGGGAGTGGGAGACCATCATGATGGCCAAGGCCGCCGAGAACCGCTATGTGGGCGTCAACTGCGGCAAGCTGGACCAGAGCTGCGAGGTGCTGTGCCGTAAGGATCAGTTGCTGTACATGGATTGCCGGGACGACAGCTATGAGCTGATCCCGATGAATCCCGCCATGAAGCCCTTCAGGATCGCGGTGCTGTTCAGCGGCTTGGAGCGCTCGCTTGCCACCAGCGCCTACAACCTTCGCCAGGACGAGTGCAAGGCCGCGGCCTACAGCCTGCTCGCCTGGGCTGGCATGGAATACGGCAAGTTTGGGGATACCCGGCTGAGGGACGTGCCGGTGGAGGTGTTCGAGGCCTACAAGGATCGCCTGCCGGGCAGCTTCCTCAAGCGGGCGACCCACTATTTCACCGAGATCGCCCGGGCCGAGGCCGGCGCGGAGGCCTGGCGCAGGGGCGACCTGGACGCCTATGGCCAGCTGGTCTTCGAAAGCGGCAGGAGCAGCGTGGAGAACTACGAGTGCGGTTGCCCGGAGCTGATCACGATGTACGACATCATGACCGCCACCGACGGCATCTACGGCGGGCGCTTCTCCGGGGCGGGCTTCAAGGGCTGCTGCATGGCGCTGATCGACCCGGACAAGGCAGAGGATGTCCAGCAAACCGTGACGGAAAAGTACCTGAGGGCGTACCCCCACCTGGAGGGAAAGTACAGCTTCCATCTCTGCGACAGCGCGGACGGGGTGCAGCTATGAAGACGGTCATACTCGCTGCGGGCTATGCGACCCGCCTGTATCCTCTGACGGAGAATTTTCCAAAGCCGCTTTTGAAGGTGGGCCAGAAGGCCATACTGGACTGGCTCATCGACGACATCCACACCTCCGGACTGGTGGACGAGTATGTGGTCGTCAGCAACCATAAGTTCGCCGGACATTTTCTGGAATGGGCGGAAGGGAGCGACAAGCCCATCACCGTCGTGGACGACGGCACGTCCACCAACGAAACCCGGTTGGGCGCAGTGAAGGACATCCAGTTCGCCGCTGAAGCCCAGGGCCTGCGCAACGACGCGCTGGTCATCGCCGGCGATAATGTGCTGGACTTCAGCCTGGTGCCGTTTATCCGCTTCGGCATTGAGAACAATTGCTCCTGCATCATGTGCTACGAGGAGAACGATCTGGCGAAGCAGCAGCGCACGGCCATCATTTCGGTGGACGGGGAAAACAGGATCACCGCCTACGAGGAGAAGCCCAAGGCGCCCAAGAGCAACCTCGCGGTGCCCCCCTTTTATTTCTATAAGGCGCAGGACCTACAGCGGATCCCGGAAGCCCTGGCGGCGGGCTGCGGCTATGACGCGCCGGGGAGTTTCGCTGCGTGGCTGTCCACGCAGACGCCGATGAAGGCCTGGCCCATGCCCGGAAGCCGCTATGATATCGGCAATCTTGAAAGCTATGAGAAGATTCAAATAAGCTATAGGGGTGTGAAAGCCTAAATTTCGTCTCAGCAGCACAGTAGACATCGCGCTTCGTTTGTGGTATGATAGCGTTGAGGAAAACCCATTATGGAGAAGAATTGTTATGATGGAGAACATTAAGAAGCGCTTGCGCTCCGATCTGTGGATCGTGCTGCTGGATATCATCGCCGTCAACGGGGCCTATCTGCTGGCCCTGCTGATTCGATTCTACGTGCACTTCAGGTTCACGTCGGGTATCGGTGATTTCAGGGAGTACTACCTGCAATTTACGCCGTACTATACCGTGCTCTGCCTGATCGTGTTCTATGCCTGCGGGCTGTACAACGGCATGTGGCGCTACGCGGGGCTGGACGATATGAACCGGATCATAGTGGCCAACGCGATCACCGCCGCGATTCACGTGTTCGGTACGAAGTGGTTTGTGCACAGCATGCCGACCAGCTATTATCTCATCGGCGCCTTCCTGCAGTTTCTGATGACCGCCATGATCCGCTTCGCGTATCGTTTTTTGCACATGCACCGGCAGCGGGGCGAAAAGATTCGATCGTGGACGATTCCGGCCATGGTGGTGGGGTCCGGGGATACCGGAAAGGAATTCATACGCTATTTGGAGGACAATTCCCCGTTCCAGGTGGTGGTGATCGTCGGCGAGCACAGCGGAAAGACGATGGACGGCATTCCGATCGTCGATTACGGCTCCATCCCGGCGCAAATCCAGTACCAGGGCATCAGCATCGTGTTCATTGCCGACGAGAGCCTCAGCCCGGAAAAGCGTGAAGAAATCCGCCAGTCGGCGAAGGGTGTACCCGTCAGGGATTACCTCGAATATCTCAGCGACCTGCCCGGCAAAATGCCGCTGAGTGCGCTGCTGGGCCTTGTGGAAGGGCCAGTGACGGTGACGGTGGACGGCGCCGACCGCGAGTTTTCCAACCTTCAGGAGTGTGTGGCCGTGCTCTCTGACCGGTACGAGGTCAAGTGTATGCGCGGCGCGAAGATCGAGGTCGGGCCGATCAAGGCGGCGTGAGCCGGGGGTGCCTATGAAAAGGCTGCTGATCATCGGCGCGGGCGGCCACGGACAGGTGCTGGCCGAGGTCGCCATGGCCTGCGGCTATGACCGGGTGGACTTCCTGGACGACCGCAATCCCTGCGCCGTCGGCACGACGGACCGCGCCGAGGCGCTGGCGGGCCGCTATGACGGCGTGATCGTCAGCATCGGCAACAATGACCTGCGCCGGGCGTTTATCCAGCGCCTGCAGGCGGTCCACGCCCCCATCGCGACCCTCGTTCACCCGAGGGCCTTCGTCGCGCCATCCGCGAGCCTGGGCGAGGGAAGCGTCGTCCTGCCCGGGGCCGTGGTCAACACCCGTGCGCGTGTGGGGAAGGGCTGCATACTGTCCATAGGCGCGCTGGTCGACCACGACGCCAGGATCGACGATTTCAGCCACATCAATGCGGGCGCCATCGTCGCCGCAGGGAAAAGGGCAGGCGGAAAGATCGACCCCGGCGGGGTCGTCGGATGAGCGCTTTTGAGTGTAATCGGCGTTCAAATGATTGAGATCATTTGGACGCCGATTTTTCTGTTCCTCTCCCTGTTATTTCAAAGGGTTTCATTGTAAAAAAACTTGGGCAAACTGTGAATTTTGGGGCCTGGGATATGGACTTTATACCCTTTTCCATGATATAATATATGTGGGTTGGTAGAATCGACTATATATAGATGGATTTTGCCACATCCACAATGATTTTCAACCGATATGGCCGGAATGCATATTCCGAGGAATCGGTTGGAGGAACGGAATAATGGGTTTCCGTCTGCAGATAAAATAATGCAGGCGGAGTTTGCCATATAAAAATGGCTTCTGCTTTTTGGAGGTAGACCAGATGAAGGACTATCGAAATATAGAATCGAACCGAGCGCCGCGGGACTTGGAATCGTGGCGGCACGGACCGTGGCGGGGATGGATCAACAGGCGTTTTGCGAAGCGGCTGTTCAGCATGCTTGTGGTCGTATGCCTGCTGTCCAATACCCTCGGCCTTGTGGTGGACGATATCAACGCCGCCCAAACCCGACTGGCGTCGGCTGAGATCCTGGAGATCAATCCCGAACCCTTTGCCTTTGCCGAGGACCTGGAGACGGATACCTCGCTGGCGGATGCGTATGACGATGCCCTCGACCAGCTGGGCGATCTCTCCCTTTCGAACAATCTCGCGTCAAATGCGGCGGGAGACGGGAAGACTTATGCCTATCGTCTGGAGGATGAGACCAGGCTGCTGCTCAGTGATCTTATTGTGAAACTGGAGCTGCCGGTCAGGCAGCTGAAGGACATCCAGAGCGTCTCCCTGCAGAACAACGGCGCCAATACGGGCATCGACATGTCCCTGTTTGTGGCGATTGCCGAGGTGGAGGACGATTATCTCATCGTCCTGAAGCCTCTCTTCGCGGAAGCGCGGCTGACGGTCTATACGGTTGACGGCATGTTTAACCTCAGGCTGGTCAACGATCCGACCCTGACGGCGGAGGAGGTGGCCAAGGCGGCCATGGCGCTTTCGGAGGATCCCGAGGGCTTTGGTCCGCTCTTCAGCTGCGACCTCCGTGACGCGTCCTCGAAGATTCGCCTCAGCGCGCTGCTCAAGCGCGCCGGCTTGCCCATTAAGGTCAGTGATGTTGTGGATCTGGGCGTGATCGAACACAATGGGAAAGAAGGACAGTGCCTGACCATTGAAAAGGGCAAGAAGGATTACCGGCTCACGGTGATTCGGAGCTTTAACGAGATCGAGCTTGCCGTGTTTACGGGCAGCAAATCCTATACCATTGTTTTGCAGAACGGGCGGGCATCGGATTCGGAACAAACAGAAACCGATGTTTTCGACAGCTCACTGGAAATACCTGAAATCGATGACATTGGGTTGGAGGATGCCTCATCCGGGGATTTGATCGAAGTATCCGGACAGAATGACGAACTCGGCATTGATATCGGTGTTGATCTTGACGTTGAACAGGTAGAGACGCCTGTCTCGGAAGCCGAGCCGGAGGTTGAGCAGATACAGGAGCCGGAAGCTGAGGCGGAGGTAGAACCGGCGCAGGAGCAGGAAGCCGAGCCGGAAATTGAACAGATACAGGAGCCGGAGACAGAACGTGAGCAGGAACCGGAAGTAGAGCCGGAGGTTGAACAGATCGAGGAGCCGGAGGACGTACCGGAGGTTGAACAGATCGAGGAGCCGGAGGCAGCGACTGAGCAGGAGCCGGAGATTGAACAGATCGAGGAGCCGGAGGCAGCGACTGAGCAGGAGCCGGAGGTTGAACAGATCGAGGAGCCTGAGCAGGAGCCGGAAGCCGAGCCGGAGGTAGAACAGATCGAGGAGCCGGAGGCGGCACCTGAGCAGGAGCCGGAAGCCGAGCCGGAGGTAGAACAGATCGAGGAGCCGGAGGCAGCACCTGAGCAGGAGCCGGAAGTAGAGCCGGAGGTTGAACAGATCGAGGAGCCTGAGCAGGAGCCGGAAGCTGAGCCGGAGGTTGAACAGATCGAGGAGCCTGAGCAGGAACCGGAAGTAGAGCCGGAGGTTGAACAGATCGAGGAGCCTGAGCAGGACCCGGAAGCTGAGCCGGAGGTTGAACAGATCGAGGAGCCTGAGCAGGAGCCGGAAGCTGAGCCGGAGGTTGAACAGATCGAGGAGCCTGAGCAGGAGCCGGAAGCTGAGCCGGAGGTTGAACAGATCGAGGAGCCTGAGCAGGAGCTGGAAGCTGAGCCGGAGGTTGAACAGATCGAGGAGCCTGAGCAGGAGCCGGAAGCCGAGCCGGAGGTTGAACAGATCGAGGAGCCGGAAGCAGAGCCTGAACACGAGCCGGAAGCCGAACCGGAGATTGAACAGATAGAGGAGCCGGAGGCGGCACCTGAGCAGGAGTCAGAAGTTGAGCCGGAATCTGAACCGGTGGTTGAACCGGAGCAGGAGCCGGAAGCAGAGACAGAAGCAGAACCCACTCAGGAATCCGGGGGCAGCGATGACGCTGAAAGCGGGATTCGGCAGGAAGCGGTGAGCAGCCCCGAAGCGACGCAGGACGGCGCTCTTGAAATTGTGCCTGAAGATGGAGCGCAGGAGGAGATCGTATCCGAGGAAACGCCGAAGCAAGAAAGTGAAGACGAGGTCGACGACGTGTCAGCGGTGGAACCTGAAGCGCTGCCTGAGGTCGAACCCGGAACTGAAGCCCAGACCGACGAACCTTCGCCTGAACCCGAGACTGCCGTCAGCTGGCCCGCCGCCAGCTTTGCGGCCCGCACCTCGGGCGTCAATGTGACCGTGACGGCGGATGAAGGCGCTTTCCCCGAGGGCGCCACGATGTCGGTGCGCCGTGTATGGGATGCGGACGCCCTCTCCGAAATCCGCGAGAGCGTGGCAGACGACTTCGTGAAGGTCCGCCGCGTTCAGCTGGTGGACATCGCCTTCTACGACGCAGGGGGCAATGAGATCGAGCCGCGCATCCCCGTATCGGTGGTCATCTCGGTCAGCGAGATCAATGACGACCAGTCCGCCGTGGTCGTCCACATGGACGACGAGGGTCAGACGCAGATCGTCGCCGATACCGACGTCGAGAGCGCGAGCGGCAGGACAAACCTGAACGTCGAACTGCCTGCCGGCGACACGGAACCGGGTGAAGTCGAAATTGAACAGACCGAAGTCGGCGTTGGCGACGTCGAGACTGAAATCAGCTTTGATGCCGACGGCTTCTCGCTGTACGCTGTGGTGGTCACCGAGACCATCTCCACCCATTACATAGACGCCTCCGGCAACACCTATAACGTGGAGGTCAGCTACGGCCCCGAGGCCGGCATCCCCTCCGGCGCGACCTTGAGCGTCTCCGAGCTGACCGGCGACGAGGCCGAAGCCTACGCCGCCCGCGCCGCCGAGGCCCTGAACGTAAACGGCAGCCAGGTCGCCTACGCCAAGGCCCTGGACATCTCCATACTGGCAGACGGCCAGCCCGTCCAGCCCCAGACCCCCGTGTCCGTGTCCATCAAGCTGCTGGACGCGCCGGAGGCCGCTGAAAACACCAATATCGACGTCATTCACTTCGGCGACGAACCGAAGACGCTTTCCTGCGCCCTGGAGGGCGATGCCGTGACCTTCGAGGCCGACGGCTTCTCGGTGTATGTGGTGACGTATACACATCAGCCTGAGAATCAGATTTATTCATACACAGCACAAGCCGGGGGCAGTCTCATGCTTTCGGAGCTGCTTGAAGAACTGGGCATAGAGAACGGTATCAGTGAGGTTGAGACAGTAACAGCAGTCGGCAGCGTGCAGGCGGAACAAGAGAATGGCGACTGGCGAATCTCCACAGAGGGCGAACCCACAGAGGGCGACAGCAGTCTGACGCTGATGATGAATAACAATGATACGATCACCATCAATGTTACTTTTCGCGAAAAGGTAACTGTTACCATCACTGAGCATTCCGAGACGGTGGATTACGATGGCCAGGAGCACACAGTGAATGGTTATGAGGTATCCAGTAATATCGATAATTATACCGAGGAGTTTTTCACCTTCAGCGGCACTGCTAGCGCAAGCGGCACGAACGCTGGCAGCTATGACATGGCATTGACCGCTGCTGATTTTGTCAATGTAAACGACAGCTACGATGTGACCTTTGTCATTGCCGATGGTGGGCTGACGATCAATCCAACCAGCGCGACGGTGACCGCAGATGAAAAATCAAAGGTCTACGGCGATGCCGACCCTGACTTTACGGCGACAGTGGAGGGTCTCATTGGTGAGGACACCGTCGCATACACCCTCTCCCGCTCCGAAGGCGAGGATGTGGGCGACTATGCCATCACGCCTGCGGGCGAAGCAGAACAGGGCAACTACAATGTAACCTTTGTTCCTGCCAACCTGCTCGTCACCAGGGCGACGGCTACAGTGACTGCGGAAGCCAAGACCAAGACCTACGGCGATGCCGACCCCGAGCTGACGGCGACGGCGACGGGACTTAAGAACGACGATACCGTCAGCGTCATAACCTACACCCTCTCCCGCGCCGAAGGCGAGGATGCGGGCGAATATGCCATCACGCCCACGGGCGACGCGGAACAGGGCAACTACAGTGTAACCTTTGTTCCTGCCAACCTGACCGTCACCAAGGTGATGGCAACGGTGACGGCTGACGCCAAGAGCAAGATTTACGGCACTGCCGATCCCGAACTGACGGCCA
Source organism: uncultured Eubacteriales bacterium (assembly GCA_902765305.1). Taxonomy (GTDB): domain Bacteria; phylum Bacillota; class Clostridia; order Christensenellales; family Aristaeellaceae; genus UBA2862. The sequence goes on along the minus strand of CACWZI010000014.1, from coordinate 56,247 downwards.
CCGTGTCCGGCTTGAAGAATGACGACGCGGAAAGTGTCATAACCTATACCCTCTCCCGCGCCGAAGGTGAGAGCGTGGGCGAGTATGCCATTACGCCCACGGGAGAAGCGCAGCAGGGAAACTATGAGGTGGGTTTTGTTCCCGGCACGCTGGAAATCACCCGGCCCACGGTTACGGCGGTTGATTCCACCTATGACGGCCAGGTGCACGCGCTTGTGGCGTCGGACAATCCCGATGTGCTGTATTTCAGCCTGGATGGCAGCGAGTATGCACTTGGCGCGATTCCCACCGCAATAAACGCGGGAACCTATACCGTAAATTACAGGTTGGATGGAGAAGAAGCTCAAAGCATCACCGCCACCATCAAGCCCGCTCCCGTCACCCTGACGGCCAACAGCGCAACGATGCCTAAAACAGACGAGGCAATTACCGTCAGTGGCTATACCTGCAGCGTGAACGGCCTGACCTTCGACGGCGTCTCGGCCTCCGGCAGCGGCACTGAGCCGGGCATGTACGACGTCACCTTTGAGGGCGTAACGCTGAAGGAGACTAAGGACACCACCGGCAACTATGTCGTCACCGCTACGCAGAACGGCCTGCTGATCATCATGGACGGCGAGGTTTCCAATCTCATCAGCAAGGAACTTACAGAATTCAACGGCGACCTGGCCAGCTATAAGATCGTCTTCAATCCGAATGCACTGTCGTTGAATAATGGCGGAGACATCACAATCAAGGATACGTTCAGTGAAAACCAGTCCATCAACTATGGCTCGGTTCAAATCAAGAGCAAGAGCGGAGTACAGACCTCCGAAGCGCAAGATCCCTCGTTTGATTACAGCGGCTATACCGGAACGTTTACCGTTCCTGACGGGGATACTGTGACCATTACCTATACCACCAGGGTCAAGGGCAACGTGGGGGATACGGTGGATATTACCAACACCGCGACGCTCGGCAGGGTCACCAACCAGGATTATGCCAGCGGCCCTTCCTCTACGGTGAATACGCAGGTCACCATCGCCCCCACCGGCTCGGACATCTCCGGCACGGGCGGCGTGTACAGCATCAAGCTGTACGTCTATGCCGAGGGGCACATGGAGCGAGGGCTTGAAGGCGCCGCGTTCCGCCTGCTCGATTCCAACATGCGGCCTATGACCTACAAGGCCGGAGCGAACAAGGGTCAGCCCATCGTGTTTACGACGGGCGAGACAGGTTACGTGGATATCGCCCTGGACGAGGCGAAGGATGGCCTGGCGATTCGCAAGAATACCGCCTATTACCTCGAAATGGTCACCACTCCGTTTGAGATTTTGGACGGGAACTATATCTACTACCAGAAGGACAATACCTACTACAGCTTCCTGATCACCGACGAATCCAGCTATGAATATGGCAGCATCTACAGCTATTCCAACGGCGACGTGCTGAAGGTTCGCTGCTATCCCGAGGGGAAGGGTGTAAACGTCACCAAGCGCTTCGGCGGCAACTATGCGCTGACGGACGCGCAGAAGAACGCCATCACCTTCATCCTGCAGAAGGAGAACCCGAGCGTCGAAGGCGGCTGGGAGGATGTGGAAAGCCACACCTACGCGGAATTTTCCTACGGCTCCATCAACTTCAGCATCGGCAAGGAAGGCGGCGCGGAACTGGAGGACTATGCCACCTACCATGTCATCGAGGAAAACGCGCTTCCCGAAGAGCTGGAGGGCATCGTTGAAGAGAATGTCTCGGTATCCATCTCCTATCAGAAGGAGGGCATGCCCGTCCAGGATGATTCCAACGAGTTTACCGTTGATCCGGACGACAGCAAGGCGTTCAGCTATGACCTTGCCTTCACAAACGAGTATGTGGATCACAAGCTGACCATCATCAAGATCGACGGGAATACGGGCAAGGCGCTGCCGGGCGCGGTTTTCACGGTGTACGACGCCCAGGACAACCCCGTGGCGACCTACGAGGCCGGCAACGGGAATTCGATCACGATTCGCAGGGGCGATGCGCAGGCCGCGTATGCCGCCGATACCCTGTATTATGTGGCGGAAACCCGGGCGCCGGAGGACTATATCACGCCCGCCAGCCCGGAGAAGATCTACTTCTACTTCTCCGAAGGCAAAAGCGGCGTCCCGGAGGGCCTGCCCGCTGACGTCTCCGCGACGGATCTGACGACCTCCTACAACACCGTGACCCTCCCCAACCGTAGCGAAGCGGTCGACATCCCGGTGACGGCGACCTGGGGTGTCAAGGGCGACGAGGCATGGCCTGAAGAGGTCAAAAAAGTGGTGGTCGGGCTGTACAAGTCCGTCGGCGGCGGGACCGCGGAGCCCGTGACCAAGGACGGCCAGCCCCAGACCCTCGAATTGACAAAAGATCAATACTATGACACGGCGACCTTTGTCGGCCTTCCCGCGCAGGAGGGCGGCAAGGATATCTTCTATTCCGTCGTGGAGGAAAACGTCTACGGCGAGGCGGATGTGGACATCTCCGACCGGTTTGCTGATTCGAGCAGTGTCAGCGGCACCGGCTGGTATGTGGTCAACAACCAGCCCGCGGTCAGCGTCGTGGTCAACAAGGCGTGGCTTGGCCTGGACGGCCATCCCGTGACCGATGCGTCCGGCAAGCCCGAGGTGACCTTCGACATCTACCGCACGACGACGGAAAGCAAAGCAACCGGCTTTACGCGCGATGAACTTGTCACGTTCCTGGCCGGGGCCGAGCGCGTCCGCACGGGCCTGAAGCTCTCCGCGGACAGCTGGAGCAAGACGGTGGATTCCCTGCAGGCGACCGACAAAGAGGAACATCCCTACTACTATTATGCCCTGGAGCAGGTCCCGGACAACCACGAGGACAGCTATGCCGTCGCCGCGGCCACGGAGACTGCGCCGCGGACGCTGACGATCAGCAACAGGCAGACGCCCTACACCGTTACCATTGCGGTGAACGACCTCGAAAAAATCTACGGCGACGAGACCCCCGACTATACCTTCACGCCGGACGTGAAGGAGGACGGGGCCACTGTGGTGGTCTCCGGCCCCGACTCCGAAGGGAAGTATACCGCCACGGTAACCTCGGCGAACGGTGCAGAGAACACCATCACGTTTACGGTTTCCCGAGAGGAAGGCGAAAATGCCGGTGCCTATACCGTCACGCCTTCCGGCGATCCGCTCCAGAGCGGCTACAGGGTATTGTACGAATCCGGAACGCTGACGATCAACAAGGCCTTGGTCATCATTACCGCGGGCGCGGAAAAGACCTATGGCGATGCGGATCCCGCGCTCGTCACCATCAAGGGCCTGAAGCGCGACGACGACGCTTCCGTGCTCAGTTATACCGTCTCCCGCGAGGATGGCGAGGATGTCGGCGAATATCCCATCACCCTGTCGGGGGGAACCGACCAGGGCAATTATACCGTTACCTATGTCCGCAGGGACGCGGACGGCAAGGCCTATAACTTCAAGATCAACAGGGCGACGACGACGGTCAAGGCCAAAGACAGTGGCAAGACCTACGGCGAGGACGACCCGGATTTTGAGGCGGAGGTTACCGGCCTGAAATTCTCCGACGAGGCGACGGTATTGAACTATGACCTGACCCGCGAGGCGGGCGAGGATGTCGGCGAGTATACCATCACCCCCTCGGGCGAAGCGGAACAGGGGAACTATAACGTCAGCTACGAGACAGGCAAATTCATCATCAGCACCGCCGGCCTGACCATCAAGGCGGAGGACGATGAAAAGACCTACGGCGACGTGGATCTCGAATGGGAAGTGACCTTTGACGGCCTGACGGAGAACGACCAGGGCGGCACGCTCACCTCTGCCCTGAACGAACAAACCGGCGCGCGGGACTACACCTATACCGTCGGGGAGGGCGAGGACGCGAAGACCCTGCTGACCTTCAACGTGAGCCGCGAAACGGGCGAGAATGTCGGCGATTATATCCTGACCCCGTCCGGCGATGCGACACAGCGCAACTATAAAATCGAGTATAAAACAGGCACGCTGACGATCCTGCGGGCCGAGCTGCTGGTCACGCCCGACCGTAAGGTGAAAGCCGTCGGCCTGGCCGAGGACCCGTTGCTCACCGCCACCGTGACGGGCTGGATGAACGGGGATGAGGCGGCCGAAGCTACCCACGAGGTGGGCGAGGGCGAAAACGCTGGCGTCATCACCTGGACCTATAACCGCGACGGCCAAACCCTGCTCACCTTCTCGCTGAAGCGCGACGCGGGCGAGGCGGAAGGCGATTACCCGATCACGGCCACGGGCGGCACTGAGCAGTCCAACTATACCGTTGAATATGAAGAGGGCGTCTTTGAGATCCTGGCGATTCTGGATATCGACGTGACGCAGCCGCTGGTGGACCACGTGGACGCGAGTGCCAATCCGACCTTTACCTACAAGGCGACCCTCGACCTGACAGGCACGGGCCTGACGGAATACAGCAAGAACGGCTTTGAAATGGTCGACGGCGTCCCCACCCAGACCTTCTCACTGCCCGCCGAGGACCAGGCGAGCATGAAGACGCTGAAGGTTCCGGGCGGCGCGAAGCTGACCGTTCTGCAAACCGACGAACATGTCTATGCCGATTATAACACGGCGATCCGCCTGGACAGCGCGCCCTATACCGATGCGGATGATCCCCTGCGCTGCGTGCTCGACCACGTGGATACCTACCACGAAATCGCCTTTGCCCACAACCGCATCAGCCTGCCTGTATCGGCAAGGGCCGCCGTCGGACAGACGGAGGAGGGCGCGACGCCGCTGCCGGGCAGGGAAGGCGCGACGGGCATCCCCGAGGCCGAGGACGGCATCCGCGCGATCGATTCCGGCTTCGCGGACGATATGCACAGCAAGATCGAGTATGTGCTGCCCGCGGATAAATACTATGCCTATGATCATGCCTCCCTGTACACCGCAGCGGGGGACGCGATTGCCGGCGGGACGAATGTCACGCAGATCAAGTACGACCGGGATAACGCCAAGTGGCTGTACAGGACGAACGGGGATTTTGTGGAGGTTCCCGAAAACGCCCAGCTGGTGCTGTTCTACCTGCCCAAGTACGTCTGCAAGATCGGCACGGAGAAGTTCTACAGCCTCAGGGACGCGGTGGAATACGCCGATGAGCACGGCAAGACCGCCACGATCGAGATGCTGATCGGGGAGTATACCATTCGCTCGAAGGACGACGCCGTGACCATTCCGGCGGACTGCACGATCACCATCACCACGGCGACAACCGAGTACGAGGGCACGGGCACGGCGGTCATCAGCCGCAGCCTGAGCTATCCCAACGGCCACCTGTTCTATAACGACGGAACGCTGACCTTCGACACCATCACCCTGGAGGGCAATAGCGTTCAGGCCGGGGACGCCCTGGTGCTCAACCGGGCGGAAAACGCGGCACTGACTGTCAATCAAGGCGCGACGCTGCAAAATGCCAAGGGTGTCAATGGCGGCGCGATCTATCAGGCCGGCGGCACCGTGACCGTGAACGGCACCCTGACCAACAATGCGGTCACAAACGGCGGCGGCGCGGTGTATGTCAAGGCGGGCACGTTTACGATGGGCGCTGACGGAAAGCTCATCGGCAACTCCGCCGCGACCGGCGGCGCGGTGCATGTCAATGACGGTACAGTCAACATCGGCGGCACCATCGGCGGCACCGGAGAAGGCGATGGCAACACGGCCACCAGCGGCGGCGCGGTGTACATCAACAAGGGCATGGTCAACGTGACCGGGTCCGTGACTGGAAACGGGGCCGACAACGGCGGCGCGGTCTATCAGGTCGGCGGCACGCTGACGGTCAGCGGCAGCATGAATCAGAACACCGCGTCGGTCAACGGCGGCGCGGTCTACGTGAGCAACGGCACCCTGACCGTGGAGGCGGGCGGCAGCCTGTCCGACAACAGCGCGACCAGCGCGACCGGCAACGGCGGCGCGGTCTACCAGGCCGGCGGCACGGTGGATAATGAAGGCGTCATCAGCGGCAACGGCGCGGCCAGCGGCGGCGGCATCTACCGCGTGAACGGCACCCTGACGGTGGGCGGCACGCTCAGTGGCAACACCGCAAATGAAAACGGCGGCGGCCTCTATACCGTCGGCGGCGCCGTGACCGTCACGGGCACCCTCGGCGGCGACGCGGAGGGCGCGGCCAACTCCGCCGCGAACGGCGGCGCGATCTACACCAGCGGCACCACGCTGAACCTCAACGGGGCGCGTTTCACCGGGAATACCGCCACGGACAACGGCGGCGCGATCTACGCGCTGAACGCCGATACGGTGATCGGCGGCACCTGGACCAACGCGGCGACCGAGGGCACGGCGGCGTCCTTCAAAGGCAACGCGGCCACCGGCAACGGCGGCGCTCTGTACATGGAGGGCGGCAGCGTGACCGTCATGAACGCAAACAGCACGCTGAACGCGAATACGGCTGAAAACGGCGGCGCGATCTACGCCACCAGCGGCGCGATCACCGTGGAAAAGGGCAAGCTGGAGAGCAACGAGGCCAATGCCAACGGCGGCGCGATCTATGTCGACAGCGCTTCCGTGACGGTCAAGGGCGGCACCCTGGGCGGCACCGGCAAGGGCAACGTGGCCAAGCAGGGCAACGGCGGCGCGATTTACTCTGGCAGCGGCCCGGTGACCATCAGCGGCGGCACGCTCGCCGGAAACAGCGCTGAAAGCGGTGAGGGCGGCGCGGTCTACGCGGACAGCGGCACGGTGAACTATACCGGCGGCAGCATCAACGGCGGCAACAGCGCGGTCAACGGCGCGGCGATCTTCGTCGGGTCGGGCATTGCCAATGTCTCTGCGTCCATCACCGGGAACACCGCAACGAACGGCGGCGCCATCGGCGTCGGCGGCACTTTGGCGCGCCTGAACTTCAAGGGCAATGCCGAGGTCAACAACAACACGATGAACGGCGCGCAGAGCAACGTCTACCTGGACGTGGATTCCGAGCTGGTCGTCAACGCCGACAGCCTGAACAACGGCAAGAAGATCGGCATCTATGTGCCCGGCGACGTGAACAGCGACCAGGTGGTCAAGCACGGCGATGTCACCGGCTATTTCGGCGCCTATGTATCCGCCGGCACACTTGCCAACATCTCCAACGTGTTCAAGAGCGACCGCTTCAGCGACCTGAAGGTGGCGTATGAAAACAACCGGGTGTACTGGATCGGCAACCTGACCTACGATATTTACTGGCTGAAGAATTACGACAGCCAGTTCCCGCCCACCACAAGCTACACCGCTGCTCCCAGCAAAAAGGTATGCACCAACAAAACCTATGCGCCGCGCACGCGCCAGAGCGATATCTACGACCTCGTGATGGCCATGAAGCTGTACGAGAAGCACAACAATGATTTTGTAACCAACGTCGGGGCCGACTATGCCTCCACAGCGGTCTATGCCTATACCTTCTCCGACAAGGCGCTGAACAATACTTTTGAAAATTACCTGAAGACCATCCGGTGGGACGGCACTGCGCGCAAGTGGGTGTATGACAAGAAGGACGGCACGACCGCGCCTGCGAATACCACCAAGCTGGTCATCTTCTACTCCGCCCCGGCCTACCTGACCGTCGTCAACAACAACACCAGCGGCCTTGAGCTCGATATCTCCGAACTGACCGTGCTGGGCAAGGACGCGGGGGAGGGCGTATACGGCTATGTGACCGCGAAGAACGGCGCCACCGTGACGACCCTGCGGACCCTTACCGCGGATGACCTCAAGCTCGGCGCCGGCGATTCCATCAAGCTGATGTTCCCCGGCGCACAGGGACAGAAATTTACATTGAAGGGTACGTTCACCGGCGAAGGCGCGGGCGAAGGCACCGCTGTTTCCTATACCTTCAACGGCGGAGCAAGGCAGACCATCACCGGCACAACGGTGGATTTCAGCAGCGACAGCTTTAAGCTGAATCCGAATGACGAATCGGCGGACCTCATCTTCGGCGACGCCCTGCCCATCTGCAAGATCGGAGATCAGCCCTTCTCCACCCTGAAGGCGGCGATAGCTTACGCCGTGGCCCAGAAGGCGTCTACCGGCAATGATACCTATAAGATTGAGATGCTGGTGGACTACCTGGTGCCCAAGGATGATATTCTGGAAATCCCTGCCGGCTACAACATCACCTTTACCACCGCAGCCAAAGACGCCGAGACCCTGCCCTACAAAGGCAACGGCACCCGGGCGACCCTCAGCCGCGACACAGGCAACACAGGCTCGTCTGTATCAGCGACGAACAGCACGCTGACCGTGGACAGCCTGGCCTTTGACGGCCGGTCGCTGACAGCAAGCGGCGCGGGTGGCGCGGTCAGCGCGACGAACTGTACGACTGTCACCATTACAAACTGCGATTTTAAAGGCTATCGCGCTAAAAACGGCGGCGCGGTGTATGTGGACAACCAAAAAACTGGCAGCAGCCTGACGGTGGAGGATTGCTCTTTCTATAACTGCCAGACCAACGCCTCCAATGACAAGGCCGGCGGCGGCGGCCTCTGGACCACAGCCAGGGAGTTGTATGTGAGGCGCTGTGATTTCGACTTCTGCGCATGTCTCGCGGGCAACGCCCAGGCCGGCTCCATATTCCACAACATCAGGAGTGACTGGGCTCCCAATTCCAAGACGGTGATCTCGGACTGCACCTTCAGCAACTCCTACTCGGTGGGCGGCTCCGGCGGCACGATCGAAACCGACGCCCTGGATGTCACGATAGAAAATTGCGAGTTCCGTGGCAGCTATACGAATAAGAGTAAAGGCAACGGCGGAGCGATCAATGCCCTGGCTGGCGATGCGGGGGCAAGCGGCACTGAAGGCTATATTGGTAACTACAACGCCGATTGTTGTCTCACGGTCAGAAATTGCCTGTTTGAAGGATGCAGAGCTGATAACAGCGGCAATGGCGGGGCGATCGTAAGCTCCATGTGGTACGTGACAATCGAGAATTGCAAATTCGATAATTGTCAGTCAAAATATGGCGGCGCGATCAAAATGACCAATGGTAACGCAAAATGGCTGCACATCAACGGATCTACATTTAAGAACTGTACCGCCGCGGATGTTGGCGGCGGCGTTCACGCCGCGGTTCCGTCTATTGAGATAAAAAAATCCAATGCCGGAAAGTTCCTGGATAACACTGATAACGACGGCTCCACGCACTTTATCGACTGCGTGGCGAACCGCGGCGGCGGCATCGATAACAACAAAGATGGCGCGACCGTCACGATGGAGAACGTCGACTTTAACCGCTGCGCGGCGAGAACCAGCAACGGCGGCGCGCTGTACACGAAGGCCCAGAGCCTTTCCATCACCGGCGACGCCAACAACTTTACCGATTGCACCGGTTACGGCTCGGGCGGCGCGGTGTACCAGTTAAGAAATGCCGATAAGAGCAGTGTGACGCTTGAAAACTGCACGTTTACCGGCTGCGAGGCCAACAACAACGGAAACGGCGGCGGTCTGTACGCTACTGCCAAGACGCTGACCATAAACTACGATACGGCGAACGATTCTGCCATAGAGGGTGCAAAAGGCTCCTTTGTAAACTGCACGGCGGCCAACGCGGGCGGCGGCTTGTATCACGACAATGCAGGTACCGTCAACATTGCAAACTGCGGCTTTGACGGCTGCACGGCCAAGACGAACACCGGCGGTGGGCTGCACACCACCGCGCATACGCTGAAAATAATCGGCGTGGACAGCAAGTTCAAGAATTGTACAGCCCAGACCGACGGCGGCGGTCTGTACCAAAACCGCAACGCAGACGGATCGTCGTTTACCTTCCGCGACGGCAGCTTTGAAAGCTGCACCGCGACGGGCAACTATGGCGGCGCTATCTATACGCCGGCAAAGAACGTGACGCTGCAGAGCTGCACCGTCAAGGGCAGCACCGCTAAGGCCCAAGGCGGTGGTATCTGGATCAGTCCTGCTACCAAAGCCACCTTTGACGGCTGTACCATCACCGGCAACACCGTCACCAACAGCGACAGCAAGGGCGGCGGCGTCTACGTCAACGGCGGCACGACGACCTATAACAGCGGCACCGTCAGCGGCTGTGGCGCGGCCTATGGCGGCGGCTGGTACCAGAACAACGGCACGCTGTACATCCTCGGCGGCTCCATCAGCGGCAGCGCCACCAACGGCGGCGGCCTGTACATGTATGACGGCAACACCAAGGTCTACCACTACGGCGGCACGGTTGCCGGCACGGCCACGGCCAACGGCGGCGGCGTGTATAAGAACAACGGCAGCTACACTGTCGGAAACGGAAGCTATAATAATAAGGAGTACAACAAGGGTGCGTCCATCGGCGGCCTGATCACCCTTCCCGTTACGGTCAACGGCGAGGAAACCACCGAGGCGGTCACTTCCTCGGCGGTCAACGGCGGCGGCGTATACAATGCCAACGGCACGCTCACCTTGAATGCCGGCGGCAGCATCGGAAGCTTGGAGACCGGCGAAAACGGCGGGATTGTTTATACGGCCACGGCGACGGGCAACGGCGGCGGCATCTATCTCGGCGGCGGAGCCGTCAGAATCTATGGCGGCGTCATCACCAACTGCCAGGCGACGGGCAACGGCGGCGGTATTTTCCACACCAGCACTGGCAGTAACAATGACCTCTACTTTTACGGGGCGGATTCTACGGTCAAGATCCAGAACTGCCTCGCGTCCAACGGCGGCGGCGTCTATGTGAATTCCAACACCTTCCACATGGGCGAGAACGGCAAGACCAGCCTTGGCACCATCGAGAACTGCCAGGCCACGATCAACGGCGGCGGCGTCTATGTCGCGGGCGGTACCTTCAATCTGCGCAATGCTTCCGCCATCAAGGCATGTATTGCAAACGCTGACGGCGGCGGCGTTTACCAGGCGGGCGGCACCTTCAACCAGTACAATACCTCTTCGATAGCGGACTGCCGCGCTTCGAACAACGGCGGCGGCGTATACCACGCGGGCGGCGCGTTTGCGTTCAGTGGCGGCGATATCATTCGCAATAGCGCGGCAAACAATGGCGGCGGCGTATACCACGCGGGCGGCACGTTCAGCATGACCAATGCCAGCGCGGTGATCGGCGGCTCCGAGGAGAATGCGAATGCCGCGAACATGGGCGCGGGCGTCTTTGTGGCCGACAATCAGGCGGCGACCTTTAACGGCTCCACCGTCACGTACAACCATGCCGTGAACGCGGGCGGCGGCATCGCCGTCGGCGGGCCTGACGCGGTGCTGACCTTTCAGGGTACGGTGACGGTGCGCCACAATACGATGGGCTCGCAGAACACCGCGTGCAACGTCTACTTGGATCAGAACCGCAACACGGTCATCAAGAATAACGCCCTTAATGCGGCGGCCTACATCGGCGTCTATGCCTCCGACGAACAGGACGCGGGCCACGGCCAGTCGGGCAAGCCCTTCGGCACTTGGAATACCGGAACGAATTATGACAAAAACCTCAACGTCTACCACAATGACCGCAGGCAATACCTGTATGGCATGAAGGGCAGCAGCAACAATCTGGTCATCTGGCCGGAGTTCGTCTGCAAGATCACAGACGGGGATGGCAACCTTCTGTACAAGGATACCAGCGGCACGCCTGCCGTCTATTCGGAGCTGGAAACCGGAACCAATGCGCTCAATACAGCGACACCTACTTTCTACACGGCGGAAGGAACTTCTTACACGAGCAACAGGTATCAGGTTCAGATGCTGGTGCAGGAATATGAGCTTGGGTCTGGAAAGCAGATTGTGTTGAGCGCCGGCGCGCTGGAAGTCACGCTGACCACAGCTTCCACGGAAGAGGACGAGTGCGGCTTCAAGTATACCGGTGACAGCAGATTCTCCGCTACGATCAAGCGAACTGCGGCGACCGTCCCCATGGTCAACCTGGGCAACAACAATAAGTTGATTCTGAACGATGTTACGCTGGATGGGGGTCATCAGGCGGCAAATAATGCAGAAGGCGCGATTTTACGAATATGGGCCACTGCTGGAACCACTCCCGAAGTAATTCTTAACTCTGGGGCAACACTTCAAAACGGCAGTACGGCCAACAAAGCAGGCGGCGCGGTGTATCTCAAGGATGCAGCCTGTGTGTTCACCATGAACGCCGGCAGCCAGATCAAGGACTGCTCCGCGGGAACGAGCAACGGAGGCGCGGTGGCCGTCAACAACGGCACCTTTACCATGAACGCCGGCAGCAGCATCACCGGCTGCTCCGCGGCCAATGGCGGCGGCGTTTACGTGACCAACAGCGGCGCGATCAATATGAACGGGGGCACGATCACCGGCAACAATGCCACCTCCATCGGTGGCGGCATCGCGCTGGTCAACGGCAATTCCCGGGCCAACTTCTCCGGCTATTGCACTGTGACGGGCAACACCCTGAACGGCACGACGCGCTGCAACGTCCAGTTTACCCCGGACACCAACGCCATCATCAATGCCAAGGGCCTGGACAGCCGTTCCGAGATCGGTGTCTATACGGCGAATGGGACGATCCTGACCAAACACGGCGAATCGGGCGATCCCTTTGGCACCTGGAGCGAGGACGGTGACAAGCTGTTCTGCTTTGTCAATGACCGCAGCAGGGACTTGTGGAACATAGATTTGCGCGGCTTCGAGAGCGCTGTGGCGAGTAATCACTACATCTACTGGGAATACCACCCGCTGCTCACCGTGTTCAAGGCGGTTGAGAGCGACTGGTCGTATGACCGGAACGAAGCGGAGTTTACCTTTGAGGTGAGCCTGCCTGAAAAAACCTCTATGACTCAAACGGAGCGCAACAGCATCAAGGGCATGAGCTTTAACGGGCAGGGCATAGCTACGGTTAAATTGAAGGCAGGGGAATCCGCAAGCGCTGAGTTCCCGAACAACTTTGACAAGTTTGAATATGAGGTGAAGGAAATCCTGTCGGCTGATGCGCAGGCGGATTATGAAACTGCGGCGCAGAAGAACGGGGAGGCATATGCCTTCGCAGAGGATAAGCCCCTGACCGTCAGCGGGCAGCTGGGCGAGAATATCGGTACGGCGAATTCCACAAGCCTGTCCAGCGTGACCTTCACCAACACCCGCAACACAGATGCGCTGACCATCAAGGCTGAGACGGTCAGCACCGTGCAATCGGATTATGAGGAGAGCTTTGACTACACGCTGACGCTTGGCGATAACACGATCAGCAAGACTTATCCCGCTACCGGGAAGATCGGCGAACTCGAATTCACGGCGGGCGTGGCCTCCTTCAGCCTGAAGCACAATGAATCCATCACGATCCGGGATCTGCCGACGGACCTGCCCTATACGGTGGAGGAGACGCTGAACGACAAGCAGAAGACGCACATCCGCACCCAGGTTTCCCGGAACGGGGTCGAGCCCGTCTATGCGCAGAGCCAGAATGGCAAGATTGGCGAGGCGGAGACGCCCGAGGAAGTGGTATTCACGAACAACTTCCTGGAGATCGTCTGCAAGATCACCAACCGCAGCCGCGCGCTCCTGTACTACAGGGATACGGCAGGAAAGCTGCAGCCGGCGATCTTCGCCCATCTGGAGGACGCCTTTGACCAGGTCAACAGCGGCAACCTGAGGACATCCGGCAACGGCACGGTGTCCGGCCAGCTGCGCATCGAGATGGTCGTGCCGGAATATACCATGGAGCGGGGCGCCACGCTGATCGCGGGCAAGAACGTGCTGCTCTCCACGGCACTGACCACGGATGAACAGTATCCCTATAACGAAGGTGTAGACGATGGCGAAGGCAATGTGTCCACCGTCACCCGCGGTTATGACGGCGACAGCATGATCGTGACCGACGGCGCATTCACCATCGATAAGATCACCCTCGACGGCGGGGCCGATGTCCATAATGCAACGGTTAAAGGCGGCGTCGTTCGGGTCACCAGCCCGGTTCGACTGACCGTCAATGGCGGCGCTACATTGCAGAATTCCGCTACGAGCGGCAATGGCGGCGCGATCTGGCTGGGCGCTGGCGCATCCCTGGCCATGAACGGCGCCATCCTGAATTGCGAAGCGGCAGCGGGCGGCGGCGTCTATGCCGAAATCGGCTTTACCGGCTTCACGGCCACCGGCACCATCTCCGGCTGCGAAGCCACCAATGGCAACGGCGGCGCGATCTATGCGTCCATCGGCAGCAGCGTGAACCTCAATGCCGGCACGGTGCTGACCGGCAATACCGCCAGCGGCGACGGCGGCGCGGTCTGGTCCGCGGCCAACGTGATCCTTAGGGGAACCGTCGGCGGCACCGAAGAAAATGACGGCAACAAGGCCGGCGGCAACGGCGGCGGCATCTGCATGGGCGAATATACCACGTTCACCATGTATGCCGGAAGCAGCCTCAGCGGCAACAATGCGAACAACGGCGGCGGACTTGCAACGGTGTCCAATGCGCGAATTGCCGGCGGCGTGCTTCAGAATAACAGTGCCACCGTAAACGGCGGCGCGGTCTATGGCGGCACGGGCTCGACCGTGGCTATCTCCGGTGCAGCCAGTTTCACCCAAAACGAGGCGAATCAGGGCGGCGCGGTATACGACGGCGGCAGCGCGACCATGACCGGCGGCAGCATGACCGACAATACCGCCTCCGATAAGGGCGGCGCAGTCTATGTGGCTGGCGGGAAAGCGTTCACGATGTCCGGAGGCAGCATCAAGGATGGAAACAAATCGCCCGAGGGCGCGGTTTCTACTGACAGCGATGTCGTGCTGGCCTTCTCCGGCAACGCGGTCGTCCGCGGCAACACCGACACGGACGGCATAAACGCCATGAACGTGTTCCTCGGCTTTGACAGCAACAGCATCATTACCACTACCGGCCTGGGCACAAGCGCCGATATCGGCGTCTATGTGGCCGACGGCGACCCGGAGGACCCGGAGACCGTCGAGGACGCCGTTGTCAATCCGATCTACAGCGATCACGGCATGTCGTCCAGGAACTTCGGCACCTATACCGGTAGCAATGCGGGCGGCGCGCGGCTGAACAAGTTCGTCAACGACCGCGATACCACGCTGAACGGCATGGCCGGCGCGAGCGTAACGAACGGAAATTACGTCGTATGGACTGGCAAGGGGCTGCAACTCAGGGTCTACAAGGTGGATTCGGATGGAAAGAATCCCACCCCCGCCAGCGGCATCCGATTTGCCCTGACCAATGATACCACCAATATGATGGTATGGTCCGGCAACAGCGACGCGACCGGGCTTGTAACCATTCCCTGGGGCGCGGAGGAAAGCGAGAACGGGAAAGCGGCGACCTTTGCCCCGAAGAGCCGCTATACGCTCAAGCAGGTTGCGGCGAACGCGGATACGGTGCTACCGGCCGGTTCGTGGTCGTTGACGGTAGGCAGGGACAATTCGGTGACGTGGTCCCAGGATGCTGTCATAGATACTGTCAACCAGACCATCGCCATCGCCCTTCCGGAGGGCACTGAAAAGGGCTATCTGGGGGACACTTTCGACCTGTTCAACGACAGCAAGCCGACGCTGACCTACAATGCCACGGGTGGCAAGCTGTCAGACAATAAAATTGAGCGCACGGATACCATCAAGTTTACAACCCAGGAAACCTCCCATGCGTACACCATCACGGAGACGAACCCCACCTGGGACAGCCATGTGTTCCGGAACTGGGCGACCATGGAAAAGAAGCCGGAGAGCACGGATGGAGTTGACTTGACCGAGGAGGAGCTGTCTGACAAGGGATACTTCGAATACGATCGCCTCAGCGAAATTACCTTCTTCCGCGGAACGGAGCAGCAGGAGAACACCCAGGGCACCTCGAAGGGCGACATGACCCTGTATGCGCAATGGGACGAGGTGGTCTGCAAGATCACGGACAGAGACGGCAAGATCCTCTATGTCAACGGAAGCCCCGCGGTCTACGGCACCCTGGAAGCGGGATTTGAAGCGTACAACGCGGCGGGTTCGTCCACCTTCACCTATGGCACGGGCGGCAAGGCCACGGCCAGGCGAATTGAGATGCTCGTTCCGACCTATACCCTGAACGAGTCGGTTTCGGTGGCGAGGGGCAAGACCGTTACGCTGACGACCGCGCCCACGACCGATACCGACAGCTACGCCTATACGGGCGAGCCGGGCACAGTCTGCGTCATTACCCGGGGTGAAAGCTGCGATGGCACCATGATCAGCAATAACGCGAACCTGACGCTGATGAACATCACCCTGGACGGCGGCAATCGCCAGGTGGTCTGTGAAGGCGGTTTCGTCAACAACGCGCAGACCTCGGCAGTGCTCACGATCGCCAATGGCGCGACCCTGTGCAATTCCTTGGTGGATGGCAACGGCGGCGCAGTCAACGCGCCTGCCGGAACGAGGGTTAACGTCACCGGCGGCACGATCGTCGGCAATTCCGCAAGCGGCTTTGGCGGCGCGATCTATACCGCCGGCACATTGAAAGTGAGCGGCAGCGCACGGATCGGCGACGAAGGAAAGCCCAACAGGGCGACCAACGGCGGCGGCATCTATGTCGCCGACGGCCAGACCGAAGTGACCGGCAGCGCGAAGATCCGGTACAATACCGCCGATAAGCAGGGCGAAGCCCGGTGGGACGAAGAAAACGGCGGCGGCATCTGCCTGGCCGGCGGCACGCTGAACCTCGCCGGCAATGCTGAAATCAGCCACAACGAGGCCAAGGGACGCGGCGGCGCGCTGTACATGTTGGTCGGCAGCGCAACCATCTCCGGGAATTCCAGCCTCAGCGACAACATCGCCCGGAACAGCGAGGGCGGCGGCGGCGTGTACGTCTATCAGTCCACGCTGAACATGACCGGCGGTACCATCACCGGGAACCGGGTGCTGAATGACGATGGCCAGGGCGGCGGCGTCCGCCTGGCGAACGGCGGTGCGACCTTCAACCTGTCCGGTGGCACCATCACCAATAACGAAGCGGCCAGCGGCGGCGGCGTGGGCATGTTCAACGATTCTACGATGACTATGACCGGCGGCACCATCTCCGGCAACCGCGCGACCAACGGCGGCGGCGTGTACAGCGACAACAGCGCCACCCTGAATCTAAAGGACGGCAACATCGCTGGCAACATAGCGGAGACCAACGGCGGCGGCGTATACCAAGCGGGCGGCACGTTCAACATGACCGGCGGCACGATCGGCGGCACCACTGCCAGCGCGGCCAACAAGGCCATCGACGGCGCGGGCATCTATGTGGCGTCCGGCTCGGCGGCGGTGTCCGACGGCAGCGTCACCGGCAATCAGGCAACGAGAGACGGCGGCGGCGTGTACAACGCGGCGGGTGTGTTTGCCCTGTCCGAAAACGGCAAGATCACCGGCAACACGGCCACAAGGAACGGCGGTGGCGTGTACCAGAACAGCACCGGCATTGAAGCCACTGAAACGGATCCTGCGGTACCTGGCTTCACCGTGTCCGGCGGCGGCATCGATAACAATACAGCGGCGGCCAACGGCGGCGGCGTGTACCACGCAGGCGGCACGTTTGCCATGACCGATGGCACGATTGGCGGCACCGCCAACAAGGCCATCGACGGCGCGGGCATCTATGTGGCGTCCGGCTCGGCCGACCTGTCCGGTGGTGGCATCGCGAACAACACGGCCAACGGCAACGGCGGCGCGGTGTTCGTGTATAACGGTGGCATCCTGAACATGTCCGCCGGCGGCATCGCGAACAACACGGCCAACGGCAACGGCGGCGCGGTGTTCGTAGATAACGGCGGCATACTGAACCTGTCCGCCGGCAGCATCACCGGCAACAAGGCCACTGGCACCAATGGCGGCGCGATCAATGTCGACGGCGCGGATGCGCGCCTGAACTTCTCCGGCAATCCCGTGGTCTACGGCAATCCGGCCGCGAACGGGCAGCAGAAGAACGTGGTACTGAGCGTGGATAACAACGAGGTGATCAATACCAACGAAACCGGCCTGACTGGCGGCACCATCGGCGTGTATGTCATCGACGGGACGGATACCTACGATAAGCATGGTATTCAGGATACACCCTTCGGCACCTTTGGAGACGCAGGCCATGCCAATCCCCAGGTATTCGTCAATGATCGCGACCTGGCGCTGTACGCGGTAAGCAAGTCGGCGACGGACACCAATATTTACTGGGTACCTATCGTCTGCAAGCTGACGGATGGCAGCAATAACCTGCTGTACACGCAGCGCAATATCAACGGCCAGGACGTGAAGGTCGCGGCGGTCTATCCGCATCTGGAGGGAACTGACGCCAGTACCTGCGGCCTTGCGGCGGCAGAAGGCACACTGTATCCCTATGGCAGCACGACCGCCTATACCGGAAATGCCATTCAGGTCAAGATGCTGTGCGACTACGAGCTGCCTGCCAGCGCCAGCGTCACCGGCACACGCGCCGTGACCCTGACCACGGCAGAGACGACCACCGACGGAAATACCTATATGGCGTCCAACGCCGACAGCTATATCTTCGTCCCCGGGAAAGAGGGGGAGAATGGCAGGCAGGCGACGGACAGCCCGAGCACGGCGATCATCAGGCGCGGCCCGGCGTTTAACGACGCTTCCATGTTCACCAAAGCAGGCAGCGCCGAGTTCACCGTGAAGGACATCGTTCTTGACAGCGGCAACGTGCAGACCGCCGTCAACGGCGGCATCGTGAACGTCAACGCGGGCAAGCTGACCATCGCCGATGGCGCGATGCTGCGCAACTCCGAAACCACCGGCAACGGTGGCACGGTGTATGTGGCAGCAGGAGCGATCACTGAGATGACCGGCGGCGAGATCACCGGCAACACGGCGGCCAACGGCGGCGCGGTGTACGTGGCCAACGGCGGCACGATGACCCTGAAGGACGGCACGTCCGGCACGGGGACTTCTGCAACCATCACCGGCAACACCGCCACCGCCGACGGCGCGGGCATATACCTGGATGAGGGCGCGACCCTGAACCTGGAGGGCAGCCCGGACTTCGGCGGCGCGGATGTGGATGCCGACGGCAATATCCTGGGTGAGAGAGGCAACTTCATTGAGTCTGCCGACCAGGCCGCGTCCGACGGCGATAGCACACCTGACAGCGGCACGAGCGATGGCGGCGACAATACGAGTAGCGCCACCGGCGATGGGACCGACGACGAGGTCGCCGCGGCTCGAACCAATGGCCAGAAGACCTATACCAAGGAGCGCCAGGACATCTATGTCAAGGGGTACCTGGGAACGGTTGGCAGCGGTGAAACCGCGAAGCCGAAGCCCGCGACCTCCATCGTCGTGACCGGCGCGATCAATTCCGGCGCGGGCACCATCTGGGTTGCGGCCGAGGAGCAGGAAAAAGAACCGGAGAACAACCATTACAAGATGCTCAAGCAGTTCGCGGTGTACTCCGGCTCGACTGTGAACGAAACCACGATGAAGGCCTTCCGCAATGCCTGGGACGACGAGAGCACCGGCTGCGGCGCGGACTACCTGACCGGCCAGGACGGCGACGACCTGACGGATGAGGCCGGCAAGACCTGGAAGTGCATCTACTGGACCGGCGGCTTCGACTTCGTGTTCAAGAAGATCGGCCCTGATGGCAATGCGCTGTCCGGCGCGGAGTTTGAGCTGTACACCTCCACCAAAGTCAGCGAGGGTGTTTATACACCTGCGACAGACACCAGCGGTGCGTTTGTTCCCTATGAACAGACCGGGAGCAGCGGCAAGAAAGAAACCGCGACTACCAAGCCGATCGAGACCGCCGCGGATGCCGCCACCATTATGGTCATGCCTGATGGTAGTACTATCCCGAAGAAGGTGGAAAACGTCTATGGCCAGGGCCTGCTCAAGTTCGAGAAGATACCTCCGGCTGTGTACTTCATCAAGGAGAAGACAGACGCGGATGGTACCGTGACGATCGGCAGCGTGAAGTACAGGCCCGTTGAGGACATGTATATGGTTGACCTGAACCCCAAGGGGTATTACACCATCACCAGGGTGGAAGTGGGCGAGGACAGCAGCAAGAAACCCACTTATACCAATACGGGCGCCGCGCCGACAGAGACCTTGACTTTCGGCACCGATTCCGTGCCTGTGGCGCTGGCCCTGAATGTCGACGCGCGCACCCGCAAGGTCATCCTGAAGAAGGTGGACGGGAGCCTGACACCGCTGGAGGGTAAGTATTTCACAGTGAAGTACGCCGACAAAACGACGATTGTGAAGGTGGACGGCGTGCCCCTTAAGAAGTTGGCTTCCGGTGTTGGCGGCGCGTTCTGGATTGGCAAGCTGCCCTTCGGCACCTACTATATGGAAGAGTATGAAAGCAATGCTGAGAACGCAGCGGTTGCCAAGTACTTCAAGTTCAAGGTAGACGATAAGGGCGTTTCCAAGCCGGAAGGGACCGACTGGACCCTGACCAACAGGCTGGATCAATCAACCACCCCGCTGCCCTAATGGGCGGTGGGATGGTTAGCCCCAAACCCTGACAGATGCCCCCATCAACAACCGGAGGTGATGGCGCATGAACGCCATGAAAAACAAGATAAAATCCCAAAGGGGTGCGTCCATCACCTTCGCGTTGCTGTTGTTTTTGGTGTGCTCCGTGGTCAGCATCGTCGTGGTCGTCGCAGGTTCGGCGGCCACCGGGCGCATGAGCCAGAGGGCCGAAACCGATCAACGCTATTACGCCGTCACCTCGGCGGTGGAATTATTGTGCGATGATTTCAAGGGAATGAAGGTAACGGTGGAATACAGCAAAGATTTGTCAACGGGCAATAATGATACTCCTGTTGTGTCAAAGGCTGTCGAGAAAGATGATACGACGGGAACAGACGTGAAGGATCTATACCCTGTGCTCAAAGCGGTGTCGGAAAAGTTGGTCGACAAGATTGCAAATAATGCTTCGACTCCCACGGTTCCGGATGACACTTTGCAGCTGACGACAAACGGTGCACCAACAGGTTCTTTGACAGCCTGCACAATCAAAGAATATGTCTTCAAAGACGGGCGAGTTATCTTCGAAGTTTCCAATGCGGATGTGGAAGGTGCTACAAAGCAGAATAAATATACGCTGCAAGCGGTGTTTGACGCTAATATCACTACATCCGAGTTACAATATACCAATGGAGGGAAATCGATGAAAAGGGTGATAACTACGCTGGAGTGGTCTGTAAACAGTATAAAAAAGGGTGCAATGGTATAATTGATGTGAGTAGCTAAAGAAAAGGGGCAAAAGACCGGGAGGAGTTTGCACATTATGAGAGCAATGATGAAACAAACATGCCGTAAGCTGAAAAACAGTGCGGGCGAATCCATTGCGGAAACGCTGGTGGCGCTGCTGATTTCGGCGCTAGCGCTGGTCATGCTTGCGGGTGCCATCAGTGCCACCGCAAGGATGATCAATGTCAGTGACAAGCAGATGGGGAAGTATTACAAAGCTGATGCAAGCCTGGTTCAGCAACCCACAAGCGGAAAAAAACTGAATATTACGATCAAGGGTTCAGGTACGATAGAGGAGTATCACAACGACGTGAATTATAATGTAAACGATGCTTTTACCAGCAAGCCAGTGGTGGCGTATAAACTAACGAAGACACCGTAAGGAAATATAACCAGAGACAGACCAGTATGCAGACGATGGTTGGGCGGAGCATATGAATAGAAGATTGTTTGAAAACGGAATCTCTGAAAAGGCATGTTTGCCGGTGGATCGCAAGCTCAGGGGCAGGGGAGGCTTTACGCTTGCGGAGACTCTGCTGGCTGTGCTGATATTGCTTTTGGTTTCTATCGTAGTTGCCACAGGCATGCCTGCGGTCACAAACGCTTATAACAAGGTCATCCTCGGCGCAAATGCCAAGGTCATGCTTTCCACAGCAATAACGGCTCTGCATGATGAAATTGGCACAGCATGGGATGTGAAGCAAATTGATGGAGGATTGTCGTATTTCAGTGCCAGCACAGGCGCAAAAACAACGCTTACAAAGGATTCTGATGGAAAATTATGGGTTGAGGAATATATTTCCCTAAATGATGACCTTATACACGACTTGGATGAGGCGACACTAGAACAAAATCATAAAGATAAGGGACATCTTCTTGTCGCTGATTCTTCTTCCTTTGGGTATGTGACTTGTGATGATAACGGAATTAGCTACGATACGACGAATGGTATCGTCACAATAAAAGGCCTGAGGGTATGTAAAAAATCCGATGATTCCGATTTTTTAAAGTTTTTAGGAGAAGATGGAGCAAAGCTCGACTTAACAATCCGCGTTATTTCAAAGGATGCTGTTGAGTCGGGTACGTAAATGGTATTTATAAGGCAAAACAGATAATGGCAGGCGGTACCCTGCTAAATCATGGCAATGAATGTGGTGATTGATATGTTGAAGAGCAGAAACAGTGCGATACGCGTTAATAACGGAGAATGGTGTAAACGGCACACTGCTGGCTTTACGATGGCTGAAATGTTGATCGTTGTTGCGATCATCGGTATTTTGGCTGCCGTGAGCTTTATTGCCGTGCAGGCGCACCAGAAATCCATGACCCAGTTGCAGTATGACGCCATTGCGAAGGAGATATTCGTTGCCGCTCAAAATCACCTGACGCTGGCGAAGAGCGAGAATTATCAACAAAAATCAGATTTGTCTACCGCAATTACCAGCGGCTTTTTCGGTACAAAAGGCAATGCAGACGCAGATACAAACGATGATATATTTTATTTCGATAGTACATCGAGCAACGCGGGAACCGCATTGGACCAGATTCTTCCACTTGGCGCTGTGGAACTTGTGACGGGAGGAAAGTATATTATTCGCTATCAGCCGAATGCCGCTCAAGTTCTGGATGTGTTTTACTGGACGGATGAAAATAAGTATGGTATCAGCAGCATGAATTATGGCACGGCTGTTAGTTCTTACCGTGGAACGGAAAAGAAAAGCGAACGCGCCAAAATTGGCGGCAATGGCGTTCTCGGATGGTGCGGCGGGGAAGACATTGTCGAATCTGGCGAATACCTTGAAGCGCCGGTAATTGATGTCATAAATGCAGAGATGCTGCTTGTAACGGTAACGAATCCGAACACAGATAAGTCAGAGTTAGTTCCTAAGATGAAGCTAATTGTTACAGGCATTCAGAGCAAGGCAAAAATTGCTATACCATTAGAGAGCAAGACTAGCTTTCTGGATTTAAGCACAGGCGAGAGGGTTGTATACGATACAGTCGACAAGGTCTTCACTGTGGTACTTGATGATATAACAACTGAAGGCTTGCACTTTTCTGAATTACAGAATGAGAAAAAGAAACCTACGGGTACACGCGAGATTGGAACATTCATTCCTGGGGAAAACATCACTATTCAGGCGGTGGCATTCAGCAATGACTTCCTGACTGGCGTGGCCTACAGCGGCGAATGGACAACTAACAGCCTTTTTAATGAAGTCACTGAGGATGAAACGGGCAAGAAAACGACAAAGATCAGCAATATCCGCCACCTGGCAAATCTCAACGACGGTCTTTCTGGCTTGAATTATAGTAATAGCTACTTTAATAATACCATCAATGCAGTACAGACGACAAACCTGTATTGGAATGATGAGGATGATGGAACCGATGATTTTGTTTCGGCGATAAAAACAAGGAAGAGTTCGGAGAGCGTCAGTATTTATAGTAACACGAACGCGACAAAGGCTGACTGCTTCCTGCCTGTATCGGTAAATTACACCCTGAACTACAATGGCCAGTCCGACGTGAAGATTACGGAGACTTCCGGGACAGGGGAGAGTGCCACGACGACCAAAACCTTCACGGAGAACCACAGCATCAAGGGCGTCGTGGTGGACAACACCGGTGATGCTCCGGGTACAGCAACGGTCGCGCCGGGTGGCGTCTTTGGCTCCCTGACGGGTGGCGAGATCAAGAACCTTGAACTGATCGACACCAAGGTGACGCTGGCTTCCGGCAACGCCGGCGCGTTGGCCGGAACCCTGTCGGGCACCACAATTACCAATGTCGTAGCGCATAATACGTCCGACTTTGAAACCGAGCTGGCGAAGACGGATGAGACGAAGACCACTGTGTATACAAAAGCCTCTGGTGCTGCGGGCGGCCTGATCGGCAGCGCGACGAACTGCACCATCCAGAAATCTGCCGCTGCTTTGATTGTCAAGAGCGAGGGCGGCAACGCGGGCGGGTTGATCGGTACCTCCGACGGCGGCAGCGTTTCCGGCTGCTATGCCGGCGGGCACGCAATCAACAAGATGAACGGCACCGGCACCGACGCTGAGGTCATAGGCGTCACCTACGATTCCGATAAGTACAACGTAACTGCCAGTGGCGTTGCGGGCGGCCTGATTGGAGACGCTGGAGCTGCGGAAATCAGCTACAGCTATTCCACCTGCTCCGCAACCGGCACAACCGTTGGCGGCCTGATCGGTACAGGCAGTGGCGCGATTTCGAGCAGCTATTGCACCGGCAAGGTGAGCGGAACGACGCAGGGCGCGTTTGCTGGAGCGTGTGGAACAACTTCTGATTGCCATTACTATGAGATCATCAATGAATATGAGGATGAGACTGTGGGCTACGATTATTTGACGCCTGTTCCCAAGGCAGGCGAAAGCGACGGGACTAAGGATGGCGTTAAGGCGCTTGATTTGGATGCCGAGGAATATAATAAGTTCTGCGGCGCGTTCACAGACTGGAAACCTGCCCTGCCGTATGACACCAAGCTGAAGGACAACTACGGCGAAGGCACCGGCGAGGCCAGGGTTGCTAAGTACAACTTGAAAACCATCGCTCAACTCGATGACGCCGAGACAAAAGCCGTCGGTGTCATTGAGGAAGATACGATCACCACCCCCGCCGACTTCGTCGCCATCCACTACGGCGACTGGCCTGCGCCGGAGATCTTTGTGGTCAATACCAAATAAGCTGTGTACCGGGGGCGGCGAGAGTCGCCCCTATTAAATGAATGGGGTGAAAGAATATGAAGAAACTCATTGCGCTAATCCTTGCGGCTCTGTTGCTCCTCTCCGCCACCGCCCTGGCCTCGGACCGCTACGATTTGGACGACTTCGGCTACCGGACCGTCAGGACACGGGGAAAGGGGAAGCTGGTGTTCCAGAATTCGCCCCGGGGGTCGTTTATGTCGGAGTATTCCTTCAGCGACGGCGACCGCATCTTCGTGAACCTGGATTGGCGGGAGGACGGGTATGCCATCGCCTATGAGAACGGCGATTACGGCTATGTGGACGCCAGCTACATCGACTGGGGCGGCGACAGCCGCGGCGGCGACGACGTGCACGATCTGGACAACTTTGTCTACCGCACCGTCGAGATCGACAACGGCGGCGCGCTGGTGTTCCAGAGGACGCCCCGGGGCACATTCATGTATGACCATCGGTTCTATGACGGCGACGAGATCTTCGTCAATGAATACTACCGTGAAAGCGGCTACGCCCTGGCCTATGAGGGCGGAAGCTATGGCTATGTGGACGTCCGCTATATCGACTGGGACGACGGCGACGACGATGACGACGATTGGGACGACAGCGTCCACGACCTGGACAACTTCGAATACCGCACGGTGGAGATCGACAACGGTGGCGCGCTGGTGTTCCAGAGAACGCCGCGGGGCGAATTCATGTACAAGTACAAGTTCTATGACGGCGACCGCATCTTCGTGAACGTGGATTACCGCGAAAGGGGCTATGCCCTGGCTTACAAGAACGGGGTCTACGGCTACGTGGACGCCGGCTATATCGACTGGTGAGCCCAGGTATACGCGGTTCGCGACAGGGCTCGCGCATTCATGCGCGGGCCCTGTGCTCTGCGGGCGCGGCAGTTGACTGAGGCGGGTTTCTGTGCTACAATTCATATGGAGAGGCAGGTGGCGTCGCGGTGGATCGGGAAGCATCGCAGAAGGAGCGGGAATACCTTCGAAACCTGGACCGGCTGCGCAGACTGCGGCCGATCGACGATGATTTCATGCGCTGCCTGTTTCGGGATAACAAACCCTTGGTGGAGTTTGGCACGATGTGATGGACAGGGGTCAACCGGCCTATCCGGTTGAGCGGATGGTTCTGGACGCCATGGAGCCCTTTGGGGACGAGGCGCATATACTCTATATCAATGGCGAATACCGGGGAGACGGTCCGATCGGCAGACTGATGCACGATTTTAACTGCTCAGACCCGTCGCAAATGCATTTTCCGTTGATGCGGCAGGCAACCCGATACTACAAGGAGACGCCGGAGGGGGTGCGACAGATGTGCACGATATTTGAAGAAATCAAGCGGGAAGGCTATGGGCAGGGCATGGAAAAGGGCATGCAGCAGGGCATGCAGCAGGGCATGGAAAAGGGCATGCAGCAGGGACGGGACGAACAGGCGCAGGCGGTTTATGAGCGATTGCTGGCGCTGAATATGCCCGAGGCGCAGGCGCGGGCAGTGGCCTTTGGATAAGGCGTGTTTTTAAGGAAATACCGCACTCTCGATTTACCGCCAGTAAACCTTCGAAATCTGCAATTGCATCTGTCGAAAAATTCACTCGCCAGCTGACCACCTTAATTGCGCGGTATTTCCTTAAATCGTAGCCAATGGCGCCGCGCCTCAAGTCTTCGATTTGGGTGCTGCTGATGGCAGCCTTGCCGCGCCTCTATGCCACCGCCCTGGCCTATGCGGACGGAAGCTATGGCTATGTGGACGCTGGCCATATCGATTGGTGAGCATATTTGCCTGAATGTGATAACGTGATCCTCTGACAGTCAGAAGTAAGGAAACCCGAACCGATGTACAGTTTAATGATAAATATGCGCTCGTTCATTGCCGCATACGCAAAAGCGTTGAATCGTTTCAATCGGACTCTCCCCAAATGCCACATTCGCAAAACAGACAGATCCGTCGCCTGCCTACAGGCCGGGCGATTGATGTCGGCGGCTTTGGCGCTGGTCCTCTGCCTGCTCTCTGTGCAATGTGCCGTCGCCGAGGCCTTCGTGCCGGTGCGCGCGACCGCCACCCGGATCGATCAGTTCGGAGATATCGTGTTCGACGTGAAGAAGACCGACCTGGATCAGGCCGGCCTGGAATACGGAGACAGCGTCGACTTCCGCTTCTCAGGGGGTTATGAAATAAAAGCGGTGCCGTACTTTCCGGATTTTTATGGGAGGAAGGGTACTGCGATACTGGCGTTTTATATGGATGAAGTAGTGCTCGGGAGTGTCGCGAGTAACCTGAACCTGGTCGTTGGAATCGAGCCAGGGGAGACGGCGATCATGACTTTGGCGCAGAGGGGCCGGTACAGGGAGGAATATAAAGCCTACAATATCAACGACGCCAGGTACCGGATGGAGGGCCAGACGGATGCGGCGTTCATCAACGCGCGGGAAGTGACGGCCGGCGGCATCCGGCCGGGACGGCTGTATCGGGGTTCGACGCCCTTCGACCCGGCCTTCGGCAGGATCGAGATGATGGGTTCGTATATCGAGGCGCACAGCATCGGCGGTATCCTCAATCTGGCGAACGGCCAGGCGGAGATGAAGGCCGGCGAGGGCTTGCCCGACTATACGTCTGACATGATCGAACAGGGCCGTGTGCTCACTTGTCACCTGGGGGTGGATTACACCGAACCGGCAGCCATGCGGAGTATCGGCGAAGGGCTTGACCGGTTGATGGAGTTGGAAGGTCCCTGGTTGATCCACTGCAGCCTGGGGAGGGATCGCACCGGAGTTATTTGCGCGGTGGTGGAGGCGCTTTGCGGGGCGACCTATGACGAGATCGTGCAGGATTACATGATCAGCTATGACCTGCTTCACAACATCGACATGAATCCCGAATCCCTGCAATACCGCTTGTTCAAGATGCGGATTGACGATATACTTGCGGCGATCTTTGGAACGGAAATCGAGGCTCTGCCGGGCATTGATCTGCGCTTGGCGGCCAGGGACTACCTGATGCGATGCGGGATGACGGGGGACAAGATCGACAAGCTGGAACGCTTGCTCATTTCAGACTAAAGCTGTCCCCAAATTAATAAAAGGGGCTTGACAACCGATACGACATGCATTATAATGGGTTCAACTTCACAGAAACCGGGTAGAAAAGAGAAGTAAGCGCGAATGCGGTCATTCCAGAGAGCCGACGACAGTGTGAATGCGGCATGACGGACGCGCTGAATGGACTTTTCAGGGCCCTTCGGAACGCGCAGGCCAGTATGAAGGGACGGGAATGCGGGCCCGTTATCAATCCGCGCCGTATGTTGGTACGGACAGAGTGGATCGCAAGATCAATATGAGTGGCACCACGGAAAGCTATTCCGCCTCATATCCCAATCGGGATATGGGGTGTTTTTTTCGCCCCGAGCCAATGTGAAGAATACATTTCAGGAGGTCATCATCATGAAGAAGATCATTTGCACAATCGTTGCGCTGGCCCTGCTGCTGGGCATGGCGGCCATGGCCGAGGGAACGAGCTACAAGGTGGGCATCTGCAACTACGTGGACGACGCTTCGCTGAACCAGATCGTCGAGAACATCCAGGCCCGGCTGGAGGCCATCGGGCAGGAGAAGGGCGTGACCTTCGAGGTCAATTACGACAACGGCAACGCCGACAATTCCGTGATCCAGCAGATCATCGCAAACTTCATCGCCGACCAGGTGGATCTGATGGTGGGCGTCGCTACCCCCGTGGCCATGCAGATGCAGGGCATGACGGAGGACAACGGCATTCCGGTGGTGTTCGCCGCCGTGTCCGACCCGCTGTCCGCGCAGCTGGTGGCTTCGCTGGAGGCGCCCGGCGCGAACATCACCGGCACCTCGGACTACCTGGATACCACCGCGGTGCTGAACCTGATCTTCGCCGCAAATCCTGAGGCCAAGACGGTGGGCCTGCTGTACGACGTGGGCCAGGACGCCTCGACCACGCCCATTGCCGAGGCGAAGGCCTTCCTCGACGAGAAGGGGATCGCCTACAGGGAGTACACCGGCACGAACGTCAGCGAGGTGCAGCTGGCGGCGCAGGCGGCCGTGGCCGATCATGTGGACGCGCTGTTCACGCCCACCGACAACACCATCATGACCGCCGAGCTGTCCATCTACGAGACGCTGGCCGAGGCGGGCATTCCCCATTACACCGGCGCAGATTCCTTCGCCCTGAACGGCGCGTTCCTGGGCTACGGCGTGGATTACGCCAACCTGGGCGTGGAGACCGCCAACATGATCGCCGCCATACTGCTGGACGGCGCGGACCCGGCCACCACCCCGGTCATGACCTTCGACAACGGCACCGCCACCATCAACACCGAGACCTGCGCCGCGCTGGGGCTGGACTTCGACGCCATCTCCCAGGCCTTCAGCCCCTACTGCACCAAGGTACAGGGGATTGAGACGGCGGAGAATTTCTGAAAATGCGTTTGAGGAATGGGAGACATTGTTCTCCCGTTCCTCATCGATCTGAAACGATGGGAGAAGATAGTCCATGTCCTTACCGATGATCCTGGGCCTGGGGCAAACGGCACTGGAGCTGTCGCTGTTCAACGCCCTTACGGTTCTGGCGCTGTTTCTGAGCTATTCGATGCTGAACGTCTGCGACCTGTCCACCGACGGCTGCTTTACGCTGGGCGCGGCGGTGGGCGCGGTGGTGGCCATTGTCGGGCACCCCTGGCTGTCCATCCCTGCGGCGATGGGCGCGGGCATGCTGTCCGGCCTCGTCACCGCTACGCTGCAAACCCGCATGGGGGTCAACAGCCTGCTGGCGGGCATCATCGTGAATACCGGCCTGTATTCCGTGAACATCTGGATCATGGGCGGCTCGTCGCTGCTGAACATGAACAAGACGTCCACGGTCTTTTCAATGCTGAAGGACGCGCTGAAGGACACCGCCCTGGGGGCGCAGTATTCCCTGATCATCGGCCTGATCGCCGTGACGGCGGTGATCGTATTCCTGTCCCTGTTCCTGCGCACGCGGCTGGGCCTTGCGATACGCGCGACCGGCGACAACCCGGACATGGTGCGCTCCTCGTCCATCAACCCGGTGTTTACCACCACCGTGGGCCTGTGCATCTCCAACAGCTTCACGGCGCTGAGCGGGTGCCTGCTGGCGCAGAGCCAGAAGTCGGTGGATGTCAATATCGGCTCGGGCATGGTCACTGTGGCGCTGGCCTCGCTGCTGATCGGCGGCGTGTTCATGGGGCGAAGGAGCATCCCCCTTCGGGCGGTGGGCGCGGTGATCGGCGCGTTCGTGTTCCGGCTGGTGTACACCGTCGCGCTGCGCTTCAACCTTCCGGCGTTCATGCTGAAGCTGATCTCCTCCGTCATCGTGGTGATCGCCATATCCGGGCCCTACCTGAAGGGGCAGCTTCCGCTGATCAAGCGGCAGCTGGCGGCGAAATTCGGAAAGGCAGGGACGGAGCGATGAACCAGACCAACGGCGATAAGACGATGCTGAAGCTGCTGAACGTCTGCAAGACCTTCCACCCAGGCACGCCGGATGCCCGCGTGGCTCTGGATGACGTGACGCTGCGGGTGCGCAAGGGGGAATTTATCTCGATCATCGGCGCGAACGGCGCAGGCAAATCCACACTGTTCAACGCCATATGCGGCAGCTTTTATGTGGATCGGGGCTGTATCGTGCTGGACGGCGACGACGTGACCATGATGCCCGAGCACAGGCGCGCCAAGGTTATCGGCAGGCTGTTCCAGGATCCCATGCGCGGCAGCGCGCCCGGCATGAGCATCGAGGAGAACCTGGTGCTCGCAGCGGGGCAGGGGGGATGGCTGAGTACCGCCGGGAAAAAGGAAAAGCAGGCCTTCCGCGACCGCCTGGCGCTGCTGGACATGGGACTCGAGGACAGGATGAAACAGCCCGTGGGCCTGCTCTCCGGCGGCCAACGGCAGGCGCTGACGCTGATGATGGCCACGCTGAGCATGCCGAAGCTGCTATTGCTGGACGAGCACACCGCCGCCCTCGACCCCGGCACGGCGGAAAAGGTCCTGGCCCTGACCACGAAGATCGTCGCCGAAAACAACCTCACCTGCCTGATGATCACCCACAATATGCAATCGGCCCTGGACCTTGGCAGCCGTACCATCATGATGGACGCGGGGCACATCGTGTTCGATACCACCGGGGAGGAGCGGGCCTCGTTGACCGTAGAGGACCTGCTGGAGAAGTTCCGGGAGGCGAGCGGCAAAAAGCTGGACAACGACCGTATGCTGCTTGCGTGAGGCGGACGGCGAAAAGGTCGGAGAAGAGGCCGTTCGGTTTATATTGTTGAAACTGTTGCCTTGAATATACTGACAGGGGCGCTCTCCGAGCGCCCCTGTCAGTATATTCAAGGCAACAAATGTTATTGAATTACCCCTTCTTCTCCTCGTCCACGTTCCTGATGCCGATGACGATGAAGCGGGCGTCGTCGCCGCGCATGCGGATGACCTTGCAGTGGATCCATGAGGAGGCGCCGTCGAACATCAGCCGGTAGGTAATGTTGAAGGTCCGGCCGTCCTTCAGCTCCGCCAGCAGGCGGTCCTTCTCCCAGGCCTGCAGCGCCAGCTTCAGGTCGTCCGGGTGCACCAGGCGGATCACGTTGCGGCGGCAGTCCTCGAAGAAGTTCACGCCGTTCTGCTCGATGTGCAGCTGCTGGTATTCATCGCTGGAGCTGTATTCCACGAACTCGTCGGTCTCGGTGTTCACCACGTAGAAGCTGTAGTAGTCCTGGGACAGCGCCTGGGCGATGCGGGCGAAGGTCAGGTGCGCCTCGTGGGCCTGCTCCAGCGCCTCCTGGCGCTTCATCTGGCTGTCGATGTTGTTGATGCCCACCACGATGCTGCTGTCGCTGCTGCCCAGGGCCGTGGCCTTCAGGCTGACGTAGATGGGCTCGCCGTCCAGCACCAGCCGGTAGGTGAGGGTGAACGCGCCGCTCTCCCTGATCGTGCGCAGCACGTTCTCCTTCGTGAAGCCGTCGAGGATCTTGCGCTGGTCGTCGGGGTACACCACCCGCAGTATGTTCCTGCGGCTGAGGTTGAAGAAGTCCTCGCCCTCCTTCTCGATGCCCAGCCCCGCATAGTCGCTGTGGGAGGTGAACTCGGTGAAGCGGTCCGTGCGGGTGTCCACGTAGTAGATGCTGAAATAGTCGGCAGCCAGCGCCTGGGCCAGGCGGGCATAGGTCAGCCGGTTCCCGGCGCGCATCATCGGGGCCGGGTCCGCCAGCCAGGGCTGGGCCTGCACGCCCGCCTCGGGATCGCCCTTCAACAGCAGCGCTTTTTCTTCGATGAAGCGTTCGAATTCCTCCGGCGGCACGGGCTTCGAGAAGTAATAGCCCTGCACGTAGTCGCAGCCCATCACCTTCAGCGCCTCCACCTGCTCCCGGGTTTCCACGCCCTCGGCGATCGTCGGCACGCCCAGGTATTCGGCGATGTCGATGATCAGCTCGATCATCCGCGTGTCGCCGCTGCCGGAGAAGGCGTTGCGCACGAAGGTCATGTCCAGCTTCAGGGCGTCCAGCGGCAGGCGGGAGATCATGCCCAGCGAGGAATAGCCGGTGCCGAAGTCGTCCATCTCCACCCTCAGGCCCATCGTCCGCAGGCCCTGCACCGTGGAGATGATCAGGGATTCGTTGTCGGTGTAGGCCGACTCGGTGATCTCGGGGATCAGCTCCTCCGGGGCCAGACCGTTGGCCTTCAGCAGCGTCTTGAAGGTCTGGGCGATCTCGGGGTCGAACATGTCCACCCGGGAGACGTTTACCGACACGGGGATGGAAAGCCCGAAGCGATTCTTCCAATCCCGCACCTGGGCGGCGGCCTGGCCCCAGACGTAGTGGTCCAGCCGCTGGATCATGCCGTTTTCCTCGAACAGCGGGATGAACACGCCGGGGCTGACCAGCCCCAGCCGGGGATGCTGCCAGCGGATCAGGGCCTCGGCGCTGGCCAGTATGGGCGCGTCCGGGCGGATGTCGTACTTCGGCTGGTAGAAGACCTTGAACTGGCCCTCGCGGATGGCCTGGTCGAATTCCTCCGTCAGCTGCTCGGCGAACAGCTCGGCCTCGTGCAGCTTGTCGTCGTAGATGGCGATGCTCTGGGTGTAGTTGCCGCGGATGCTGTCGGCGGCGACGCAGGCCCGGTCGAAGCGCTGCTCGATCTCGACGGACTTGTCAACATTGGGATAGATGCCCATGCGCAGGCGCGCGCGGTTGGCGGTATCCCCGTCGTCGTTGATGGCGGTGGACAGCTTTTCAAACATTGCCTCGCAGTCCCCGCCGTGGGGGCGGTAGACCAGGAAGGTGTCCGCCTCCCGGCGGCAGGCCATGCCTCCGGACTCCTGGGCCAGCGCCCGCAGGTGCTCGCCGATGCGGCGCAGCAGCTGGTCGGCATAGGCCCTGCCGTAGCGCTCGTTGATGATGTGGAAGCGGTTGATGTCCACCACGACCGCGTCCATGGCCGTGCCCTTGTGGTGCTGGTCAAAGCTGGTGATGTAATTATAAAAGTATTCCCGGTTGAACAGCCCGGTCAGCGGGTCGCGCTCGGTGGAGCGGATGATCTGCCGGTCCTCGGAAAGCTCGATGATGCGGCGGACCCTGGCCAGTATCACGCTGCGCATGGGATAGGGCTTGGGGATGAAGTCGAACGCCCCCAGCTCCAGGCTGGCCACCTCCGCGTCGTGGTCAGAGGTCACCACGATCACGGGAATCCGCGCCAATTCGGGGGATTCCTTCAGCAGCCGCAACACCACCATGCCGGACATCACCGGCATGATCAGGTCCAGCAGGATCAGCGAGATGTCCTCGGCCCGTTTCTTTGCCAGTGCCAGCGCCTCCTGACCGTTGGATGCGTAGAGCACGCGATAGTCGTCCTCCAGCAGTGTGCCGAGCAGTTCCCGGTTGATCTGCTCGTCATCGACCACCAATACGGTGCGCCGCTTCGGCGGGGTGATCTGCATATGCGAATCGGACATGGTACGCCTCCTTGCGGCTGGGCATTTCATTGATTTTATCAGCCTAATTCTATAAATATTATATTATCATAAAAGATCGGAATGTTCAACAGGGAAGATGGGGTTTTTGGGGGAATGTTGGGAAATTCTGATTTATCGAGCAAAACTCGATAAATCAGATTTTCTGTGCTTCAAACGAAAAACAACCCAATCATAGCACGAAAGCGCAAAATGTATGGTAAAATATATTCAGTATAAGTATATCATGGTCCTGGTCTGGGCAGAGTGACGCATCTGTGACGCTCCAGACGCTATACTTCTCACGCGGGTTGAGGGGAGGATGTTCCCGCTCGGCCTACGGCTCGCTTCGAATGGTATGCAGGCGAGAACAAACCTGAGCAAAAGCGTGTTATCAAAACGTATGATCGAGAGCGACATGCAAACGAAAGGAGAATTGCCTTATGAAGAAGATCAAGCGCGTGCTGGCAGTGCTGCTGGCATTGATCCTGGCGCTGGGCACGGTGGCTTCGCTGGCTGAGACACTGCCGACGGCGGTCCCGCTGACCCTCGACGACCTCGACCGGCTGAATGGCGGGTCGGCCAGGGTGATGACCCGGGACGGGCGGGTGATCTTTGTGGACGGCACCTGCACGGACGGCCCCGTGAACGACAT
Organism: uncultured Eubacteriales bacterium; assembly: GCA_902765305.1. Taxonomy (GTDB): domain Bacteria; phylum Bacillota; class Clostridia; order Christensenellales; family Aristaeellaceae; genus UBA2862. The sequence continues at coordinate 21,712 of CACWZI010000014.1, read as the reverse complement.
GAATGCCGCCACAGAGGTGGTGAACGCCATGATCCCCCTGATGGGCGGCGACGACCGCACCGGCTTCGAGCCCTGGCGGACCCTCACCGATACCAGCGGCAACCGCTACTATGTATTCCAGCAGATGTATGCCGGCGTCACCGTCTCCGGCGGCGCGGTGAAGGTCATCACCGATGCCGACGGCGCGATGCTGGGCCTGGTTTGCAGCGTGGAAACCCAGCTGCCCGAAACGGAAAACGCCCAGGGCATCACCGCTGCCGAAGCCGAGGCGCTGGTGACTGAACATGTGGAAGCGGCGCAGGGCCAGGCGCCCAACGTGCTGGAGGGCCACACCGCCAAGGTGGTGCTGCCCGTAAACCTGGAGATCGACATGGAGTCCGAGGAGGAGAAGGAGGAGAGCCGCTTCGTATGGGTGGTATACACCGACGCGCCCTCGGCCAGCCTCACCTCCGGCTCGGAGCTGCCCTACCTGGCTCACTACGTGGACCTGAGCGGCCAGTACCTGTACAGCCTGCCCACGGTCATCCCCGGCGACGAGGCCGGCGCTTCCGGCTACAATGCCGCCTATGTGTTCGAATTCATGGAGCCGGTGGACTACACCGGCACGGTGACCCTCGTGGACGGCACCCAGCGGGAAATCAGCCTTGAGCTGATGCGCGACAGCCGCACCGGCATGACCTACCTGGGCAACCTCAAGCGGCGCATCGCCGTGGCCGATTGCTGGAGCTTCCTGTACGACAAGGGCAGGGTGGTGCTGGAAGCCTCGAAGGACAACGAAGACTGGGACGAGAGCAGTCTGCTGGCGCTGTACAACTACTGCCGCGCCTGGGACTACTACGAGGCCATTGGCTGGAAGGGCGGCGACGGCCTTGAGACGCCCATACTGATCCTGAAGGACTTCTGCGACAAGGACCACAAGCCCATCGACAATGCCGCCTACGCGGGCAAGTACTACGGCTGGCAGCTGTTCCTGTCCAGCAGCGTCAACGACTACTCGCAGTGCCTGGACGTGCTGGCGCACGAGTTTACCCATTGCGTGACCCATTCGGTGATGACCTACAACGCCTACATGAACGATTACGGCGCCATCAACGAGGCCATGAGCGACATCCAGGGCAACCTCTGCGACGGCATGTATGTGGACGAGGGCGAGGCGGAGGACGCGGACTGGCTGCTCGGCGAGGACATCGGCGATGCCATCCGCAGCATGAGCGACCCTCATCGCTACCAGCAGCCCGAGTACACCTGGGATCTGCACTACGTGCCCGAGGTACGCGACCCCACCGAGCTGAACGACCGCGGCGGCGTGCACGGCAATTCCTCGCTGCTGAACTACCTGGCGTGGCAGCTGTGCACGAAGGGCGGCATGACGCCGGAGGAGGCCAGGGCCTACTGGTTCGCGGTGGATTGCACGATGGTGCCCGGCACCGACTATCCCCAGCTGGCGGACCTGCTGCCCTGGGTGCTGAAGAACCTGGGCCTGGACAGCTATGAAAACGCGCTGATGGCGGCCATCGACGTCACCCGCATCCGCAACGGTGAGATGCCCGAGACCTTTGACGACGACCGGGCGCTGCTGACGATCACCCTGCCCGATACCGAGCAGTTCACCGACGGCAACTGGGCGCTAGGCATCTTCAGCGTGAACCTGAACGGCCTGTTCCAGCGGGCCATCGACATCATCGACGGCGCGCCCGGCTACGAGACGGCGCTGGACGAGCTGACCATGGCCATCGCCCCCGAAGAGGCGATGAACGGCGATGACCTGATGAAGGTCATCAACGACGCGATCAACCGATTCTTCGAGGCGGAGATTGCCGAGGACGCGGAGGCTTCAGAGGGCGCTGAGGCGCTTGTGGATGATGGGGCCGAGGGCGAATCCGAGCCCCCTGCCATGGGTTCCATCGCCGATTCCGAACCGATGAAGTGGATCAGGAAGTACTTCGGCGACATGATCTTCTCGGGCCTGGGCACTGCCGGACAGGACGGCCGCACGGTGCGCATGGTCTGCCGCCCCGGCCTGACCGTCCCGGTGCTGGTGCGCCTGGAGTTCAAGCCCAATTCCATGCAGCTGAAGACCTCCGGCCTGGCCGTTTACTTCGGCCGCTGGATCGACCTGGGCAGCGTGGTCAGCGCCCTCGTTGAAAAAATGGATGCCAGCGAGAAAATCCTGGATCAATCCGGGGATGACCTCAGCGACGAGATGCCGGACGAGCTGAGCGGCCTGATGGATATGCTGAACGGCTTCACTGAGGGCCTCGATACCGGGAAAACCGAGGCGCCGGAGGAGATAGAGCCCCTCACCCTCGAAGCGGTGCGCAACATGCTGGTCGACATCAAGAACAAGCTGAACAGCTTTGCCTGGCTGCAGCACATGTTCTTCTACGAGATCAAGCCCGGCAAGGTCAACACCATCCGCGCCGACGGCCTGGAGAAGGTGACGGTGTTGGACGAGGCGCATTCCCCCGACCTCGCCGGGATCATGCAGGAAGCGGAAGACCAATAAACGACCAAACCAAATATCACGGGATTGCCGAGCGGTACCTTCGCTTCGGCAATCCCCTTTCGGGTTTTATAAAACTTATCGCCACAAAGGAGAAAAGACCGTGTCACCCATCATACTGATTGCCATCTTTGTCGCACTGGCTTCCCTGGCCGCCTATATGGTCGACCTGTGCCTGAGGCGCTGGCCCCGTACCGCCTGGAATTTCGGCCTGCGCAAGCTGTTCTGGCTGGTGCCGTACATCATACTGACGCTGGTGCCGATCGCAGGGGCGTTCCTGCCGAACAGTCCCGTCAAGTTTGCGCTCCAGGCTGCGGGCAACGTATGGCTGGGCTTTTACCTGTACTTCGGCTTCCTGCTGCTGGTGCTGCTGGGGGTGATGCTGCTGATCCGGCGGCTCAGCGGGCGGCGGATTGCGAAGAATTGGTATGGGGGCATACTGTGCTTTTCCCTGGCCGTGGCGCTGGCGGTTACGGGCTACGGGCTGGTTCACGCCCAGAACACGGTGGTGTATCGCTATGACGTCGAGGTGGACAAGCCCGGCGAGGACATGAAGGTGGTGCTGATCGGGGATCTGCACCTGAGCGTCAATTCGAAGCTGGCCACCACCCAGCGCATGGTGGAGCTGATCAACGCCGAGCAGCCCGACGCGGTGGTGATCGCCGGCGATATCTTCACCAGCAGCTATGAGGGCCTGGCCCATCCGGAGCAGTACGCAGAAGCCCTTCGGGGCATACAGTCGAAGTACGGCGTATACGCGGTGTATGGGAACCACGACGTGGAGGAGACCCTGTTCGGCGGCTTCCCGATCTCGCCCATCAGCCAGGCCTTCCGCACGGCCCAGATGGAGGAATTCTTCAAGGACTGCGGCTTCACCGTGCTGTACGATCAGGTGGTCGACATCGGCGGTGTGCAGCTGGCGGGCCGCGTGGACGGCGAAAAGGCCGGAGACGGCACCGCCAATCGCATGACGCCGGCCCAGCTGCTGTCCGGCATCGACCAGAGCCTGCCCGTGGTGGTGCTGGAGCACGAGCCCAAGGAGTTCAAGGCGCTGAAGGAGGCCGGCGCGGACGTGGCCCTCTGCGGCCACACCCACGCGGGTCAGATGTTCCCCGGGAACCTGGTGGTGCCCTTCTTCAACGAAAACGCCTGGGGCTATGCCCGGGTGCACGACCTGGAGACCGTAGTCACCGCCGGCGTGGGCTACTACGGCCCGCCGATGCGTGTGGGCACCGACAGCGAGGTGTCCGTCGTCAACCTGAAATTCAAACGATAGGGGTATCACCCGATGATTGACCTGAAGCAAATCCGACAGAATGCCCGAAGCTGCGTCAAGCGCCATTACGTGCTGCTGACCTTGCTGTGCGCCATTTCTATCTTCGTGGGCACCGAGTTCAACAATGTGCTGAACAACGCCCAGACCTGGTACGAGTTCCTCAGGGGCCGGCAGATCCAGGTCGCGCTGGAGGGCATAGGTATCGGTAACAGTCGCAGCGTTTGGCGCAAGGTCGTGAGCGACGTTATCGACGACAACATCGAGGCCGGCAATATAAGGGCCGCCGAGCGCATGGCGCTGATCAAGCAGGCCACAAGCGCAAGGTCGGTCCTGGGCCGCCAAAGGGGCGTGTTGGCAGCGCTGGTGAACAACGTCAGCTCGGGGAACGTGGTCGCCATGATCAGCACAGCGGTGCACAGCGCGATCCATACGAAGAAGGTCTCCTCGATGCTGCTGGTGCTGGGCGGACTATTGCTGTACCTTGCGGTATGGGCCTTTCTGCGCAATGCCTATCGGGCGGTGCTGCGCCGGGGCACGCTGGAGGCGCGGCGCTATCAGATCGTTCCCCCGACCCATCTGCTGCACATCCGGCTGGTCAAGCGCTGGAGGCGGGCGGCGCTGACGTTGCTGCTGGAAACCGTCTATGAGGCGCTCTGGTACCTGACGATCGTAGGCGGCATCATCAAGCACTACTCTTACTTCCTGGTGCCCTTCATCGTGGCTGAAAACCCGGATATCAAGCCGAAGGATGCCATACTGCTGTCCCGGCGGATGATGGACGGCCATAAGTGGGAGTGCTGCAAGCTGGAGCTGTCCTTCCTGGGCTGGTTCGCGCTGGGCTTCGTGACCTTTGGCGCGGTGGACGTGCTGTGGGGCGTGCCCTATCGTGTGGCGAGCTATACCGAATACTATGTCGCGGTGCGCGCTCAGGCGAAGCGGCGGGGGATCGAGGGCGTGGGGCAGCTGAATGACGATTGCCTGTACAAACCCGCGGACGCCGAAACGCTGCGCGAACGCTATGCCGACATCGCCCGCACGGAGGACATCATCATGGAGGACATCGTGGAGCTGCCTCCGGTGAAGCGCCTCTTCGCCCGGAACTTCGGCATATGGATGGGGACCATCGAGGAAAAAAAGGTCTACGGACGCCAGGCGGGATTGCGCCGGCAGACGTCGGTGGAGCGCCTGGAGATGAACGGCAAGGCCTATCCCCGGCGAATGAACCCCCTGTGGGACAAGTCCCAGTCCAGCATCGCGGGCCACATCAGCTACCTGAACCCATGCACGGTGTGGACGCTGGTGATGGTATTCTTCGCCTTCTGCATGGTGGGCTGGGTATGGGAGGTGGCCCTGAACCTGATTCGCTTCGGCCAATTTTCCAACCGGGGCATGCTGCACGGACCCTGGCTGCCCATATATGGGTTCGGGGTGGTGATGATCGCCGTGCTGCTGAATCGGTTCCGCTCCAAACCTGTGCTGGAGGCACTGGCCATCATCGTGCTGTGCGGCTTCGTGGAGTACATGACGTCCTTCGTCACCGAGCAGATCACCGGCATGCGCTGGTGGGATTACACCGGCTATTTCCTGAACCTGCACGGCAGGATCTGCGGCGAGGGACTGGTGGTGTTCATGCTGGGGGGCATGACGGCGGTCTACCTGCTGGTGCCCGCCATTGACGCGATGACGATGCGGCTGAAGCCCAGGCTGCTGGTGTGCGTGTGCCTGATTTTGATGGTCTGCTTCACTGCGGATCTGGTCTATTCGTTCATCAACCCCAACAAGGGGGATGGGATCACAAACGAGTTGGACATGATCAACCCCACTGAAGTGGCAGTGTTTGACGAGAACACGGATGCAGGACGGACATGAATGGGAGGTTATACGGATGAAATCGGATGTGTTTATGCTCAACAGCGATGCCGGACGCCTGGCGGCGACCCGGTATTCGGCGGAGGACTTTGCCCGCGGGCTCGGCCTGGACAGGCATGATGTGCTGCGTCTGGAGCTTCTGACCGAGGAGACGCTGGGCATGGTCAAGGCCATGGTGGATGATTTCTACGGACAGCTCTGGTTTGAAGCCGAGGGCGAGCGCTGTGAAATCCACCTGCAGGCCACCGCGGACATGAATGCCGACCGGCGGGAGGAGCTGCTCTCGGTGTCAAGCACGGGCAGGAATGCCGCCGCGAAGGGCTTTATGGGCATGCTTAAAGACGTGCTCTCCGGCGCGATGCACAGTTTCGGCCGGTCCATGAACGACTATGGCCGCGAAGTGGCCAGGTACGGTATCGTCAACCCCGCTGAGGTCGGCAGCCTGGCCGTGGATAACATGGTGCCCATTTGGACGCTTCAGACCTATCGCAACGGCTTGGGGGAGCAGCGCAATATCGATGAGGATGCCGGGGAAGCCTGGAACGAGTTGGAAAAATCCATCGTGGGCAAGCTGGCCGACGACGTGGTCGTTGGCGTCAAGGGTGACCGGATCGAGATGGTGATCATCAAGGACTTTGGCAGGCGATAAGCGCCGGAGCAGTGAAGCGGAACAGCGGAGCCATCGATGAAGCGGCACGCGAAGGCCGGACAAAAGGCGAATATTTACCCTGCTGAGTTCATGACTGGTTCATAATTTTTTGATAACATCAAGGTACCGGCAAGGCCGGACAGAATAAAAAACCACTGACTCCCGGTCGGTGTAGCGGCAGAGCGCTGCGCCGGTTGGGGGTCAGACGATTTTGGAAGAAATTGTTTGAAATACCGTCACAAGCCGAACGCTAGTGAAGCATGCTCAGAGGCGCTTTCTCAGCATGTCGCCAGCCGCCAGCTCCGGCGGCGCGTCCATATCGAACAGGACCATGGGCTCGACCGCCTGCGCCAGGGCCCTCCCATCGGGGGTGGTCAGGCCTTCAGCGAGGAGGGTGCGCCCCAGGCTGCCAGGGGAGAGTACCTCCAGCACGTCGCCCCTGTGAATGGGGTTGCGCAGCTGGATGCGCACCCGACCGCTGTCCAGGCGTTCCATGACCACGCCAGCGAACACGCAGTCCTGGCGGTAGACACCGTCGTCGGGGGCGTGGCGCCGCATCTGGCCGAAATAGAATCCGCTGGCGTAGGTCCGGTGGCTGACGGCGTCCAGCTCCCGCTGCAGCAGGGCCAGGAATTCGCTGCTGGCCGGGCCGTTTGCCAGTCCGTCCAGCCGCTGGCGGTAGGCGTTGGTCACCGTGGCCACGTAATAGGGCGACTTCATGCGACCCTCGATCTTGAAGGACGTGACGCCGGCCGCGGCGATTTGGTCCAGAAAATCCAGGCAGTTCAGGTCGTGGGAGCTGAGGATGGTGGTGCCCCGGTCATCCTCCTCGACGGGGAAAAACTCGCCGGGACGCTTTTCTTCCACCAGATGGTAGCGCCAGCGGCAGGACTGGGTGCAGCCGCCTCGGTTGGCGCTGCGCCCGGTGAGGTAGGCGCTGATCATGCAGCGGCCCGACCAGGCCATGCACATCGCCCCGTGCACAAAAGCCTCAAGCTCCAGCGCGGCGGGCGTATGGGCCCGCAGCTGCCCGATTTGCTCAAGGGTCATCTCCCGGGCCAGCACCACGCGGCTGGCGCCCAGCTCGTACCAAGCCGTGGCGGCGGCCCAATTCAGGCAATTGGCCTGGGTGCTGATGTGGATGGGCAGGTTCGGCGCGGCCTTGCGCATCACGGCCACGGCCCCCAGGTCGGCCACGATGGCGGCGTCCACGCCCAACGCAAACAGGCCCTGGGCGTAGTCGCCCAGGGCCTCCAGTTCGTCGTTGGTGGGAAAGGCGTTGACGGTCACGTAAAGCCTGCGTCCCAGGGCGTGGGTTTCCTTTACGGCCTGGGCCAGCGCATCCATCGAGAAGCCCGCGTTCGCCGCGCGCAGCTGCAGCTGTGGCCCGCCCACGTAAACTGCGTCCGCGCCGAAGCGCAGCGCCGCGCGCAGGCATTCCATGTCCCCGGCGGGACAGAGCAGTTCCAAGGGCGTCACTTTTCGTCATCCTCCGGAATATAGGTCACATCATCCCAGTTCTCCGGGCGCAGGCCGATGTTCGTGCGCGCGCCTTCGATCCTCGGGTTCAGGTAGGTTTCGAACAGCCAGTTGGCATAGGAAACGGTGATCAGCTTGTTGAAGGCCACCATGAAGGTCAGGTACAGCAGTACCACCACCATCAACACCTGCATCTGAATGTTCGGAATCAGCGCCATCAGCCCATAGGCCAGGGCGGGAACGATAAGCGTGGCCAGCTTGATCAGCAGCGCGAAGGGCAGCTTTGCCACGGTCATCAGCACCGAGTTTCGGATGACATCCAGGGTCTTCAGCTCGTAGGTGATCAGCATCGGGTAGGCCAGCATGCTCGCCAGCGTCCAGGTCACGCCCATCAGCAGCGTCAGCGCCGCGGGCAGTATGAAGATCATGCTCCGGCTCAGCATGCCGCTGTAGAAGCGCCAGCAGGTCACCACCAGGAAGGGCATCACGCCGTCGATCAGCGAGATCACCAGCGCCTGCTTCCAGTTGGCCTTCAGGGCGTCCTTGAAGTCGCTGAGCACGAAGCTGTGCTCGTCCCGGGCCCAGTTGCGCAGCACATAGGTCACGCCCGCGTTGAAGGGCCCCGTTATGGCGATGCAGGGGATCATGACCATCAGCCAGGTGTTCATCAGGCCGATGATGTCGTCACCGGATACCCCCGCCTCGGCGTTCAGCAGGTTGTAGAGCGCCAGTACGTTTATAAAGGTCCATGCGATGGCGGGGATCCAGGTGACCATGTACAGCAGGTTGACCCCGAAGAGGCCGCTCCAGCGCACCTTCAATACCTCGCCGAAGAGCGCCAGGCGGTTCTGGGGCATATCCGCCACGGTATAGTCGCCCTTGCCCTGCTTGCCGTAAAAATAATTGTTCATCAAATCCCGAATGGCCATAGACTACCTCCACAAGTAAACCGCATATATCATATAGTATACACGCCCGGCCGTGGATTTGCAATAAGCAAACATTAAAAATGACGACAATTGGACATTCTTATTGCAATTTGGACACAGTTGAGATATAATGTATATTCAGCGGAGGTGGAGGGCTGTTTCCGTCCCTTCGCCCGAGCATCAATTCGCCGGAAACGGCGGGGGAGGCAGCGCCTTGAGACCCACGATCATGAAGATATCCACCGACGCCATCGCCGCCAACGCCAGGGCGATTCGCGCCCACATCCCCGAAAGGGTGCGCATGATGTGCGTGGTCAAGGCCGACGCCTACGGCCATGACAGCGTTCGGACAGCGAAAAAGCTGCTGAACGCCGGGGCCGACGCCTTCGCGGTGGCCATCGTAGAGGAAGCCGAGGTGCTTCGCGGCGCCGGGATCGACAGCATGATACTGGTGCTGGGCGGCGCGGGCGAGGCTTCGCTGCGCCAGGCGGTGCGCGCCGGGGTGTCCCAGGCGGTATACACGCCCCGGATGCTGGAAATCATGCAGGATGAGGCGGTTCGCTGCGGAAGGCGGGCGCTGGCCCATCTGAAGATCGACACGGGCATGTCCCGCGTGGGGGTGCGGGGCGAAGAGGACCTGTCCGCCATGCTGGCCTGGTGGCGCCGCTGCCCGGAGGTGGAGATGGAGGGCGTCTTCACTCACTTTTGCGTGGCAGATACCGATCCGGTATTCACGGCCCGGCAAAACAAGCGCTTCTCGGAGGCGCTGGCGACGGTTCGCCAGGCGGGCTTCAGCCCCATCGCCCATGCGGCGGCCTCCACCGCCATGCTGGACCCGGCGCTGCAATACGACATGGTGCGGCCCGGAATCGTGCTGTACGGCAGCTGCGTGCCCGAACTGGCGAAGGCGCTGACCTGGGCCCAGACCCTCGTCACCCGGCCCATCCGCCTGCAGTGGATCGCGGCGGGAGATACGGTGGGCTATGGGCGAACCTTCACCGCCGCTCGGGATACGCTGGTGATGACGCTGCCCATCGGCTATGGTGACGGCTATCCCCGCATCCTCAGCAATCGCGCGTCGGTGCTGGTGCGGGGGAAGCGCGCGCCGCTGATCGGCAGGGTCTGCATGGACATGGTGATGGCGGACGTCACCGACATTCCCGGCGTGGACCTGGACGACGAGGTGGTACTGCTGGGCGGCCAGGGAGATCAGCGCATCACCCCGGACGAGCTGGCTGAATTGGCGGAAACGATTCCATATGAGATCATGCTGGGCTTTGCCGAGCGAATCCCCGTGGAAGTCGTCGATTAGGAGATTGTACCATGAGCACAATGGATATGTGGAAGGCCAACGCAGTGACCCTGATCCTCCTGATCGTGGTGAACCTGGCGCTGTTCGGGCTGGGCACCACGCCCTGGATGGTGCTGGGGCTGATCCTGCTGGCGGGGGCCCTGTTCATGACGTACCGCCAGGGCATGGGCTTCGGGCATGAAGCCTGCAGCATATTGCAGACGGTGGAAAAGGCCAGAGACCCGCAGAGCCCCTCCTATGGCCAGGTGGACGAAAAGGTGCAAAAGCGCGCTTGGAGCATGTCCACGGGCGTGAAGGGCGTGTTGGCTTCGGCGCTGGTGCCCTATGTCGTGGGTTGCGTCTATATCGTGTTGTCCCTTTTGAAGCTCTATCCGGCGAATGTGATCATGCGGCTGGTATCCTGGGTGGTCGCCCTGCCCTTCTGGCCGGCGATGCTGCCCTTCAGCCAGACCTTCGATCGCCTGACGGGTCCGGTCGTGGCGGTATTGATGATCTCGCCGTTCGTGCTGCCGCTGTGCACCTTCGCGGGCTATATGCAGGGTCCAAAGCTGTGGGCGAAATCGGAAAAGGCCATGGCCGAGGGACGGCGCAGGGCCAAGGCAAAGTCCCGTGTGGCGCGCAAAAAAGCCACGCCCAGGTCGCAACGGCCTGAAATTTGATATTTTTTCGAAAAACCGATTGCAATTATTGCGCAATTATGATATAATTTGGGCAATATCATAGGTGAAGCTATGCGTATCATATCCGGAGAGGCAAAGGGCAGGCCGCTTTTCGCGCCTTCAGGGGTGCAAACCCGCCCGACGTCGGACAAGATCAGGGGCGCGCTGTTCAACATCATCGGCGCGCGCGTGATGGATTCGCGGGTGCTGGATCTGTTCGGCGGCAGCGGCGCGCTGGCGCTTGAGGCATTGAGCCGCGGGGCAGAGAGCGCCGTCATCGCGGACAATTCGCGCCAGGCCTGGCAGGCCATCGACCGCAATGCCCGCAATGTGTTGAAGGACGATTTCGAACTGCGCGTGCACATCGTCAACCAGGATTATCGCAGCACCATCGCGGCGCTGGAGGGTCGGATCTTCGACCTGGTTTTCCTGGACCCGCCCTATCGCATGACGGAGGCCTATGGCGATGCGCTGGCGCGGCTTATGAAGGCGGACATGCTCTCGCCCGGGTGCCTGATCGTCATGGAGCGCCACAAGGGCGCGCAAATCCCGCTGCCCCGGGCCGTGGATGTTTTCGATACCCGTCAGTATGGCGATACGGCGGTGGATTTCGCCGAGATTCGCCCGGCGGAGGACGGGGACCGTCATGATACCCTATAGATGAGGATTAAACCGGTGAACCCGGGCAGACTAAGCTGCATCAGGCGGCGGCCGGGTGCGGAAAGGAAGGCTGAACGATGGATCAGGAAAAGTTCTACGAGGAAGAGGCGCAGGAAACCAACGAAACCCCACAGGCGCGCCAGATGGACGAAGTCAATGACATGCGTTATTTCCTCGAGCTTCTCAAGCATATTCGCGCGGCGATCAATGCCGGCAAGAGCGTGCCGCTGACCGGCAAGAAGATCATCGACGCGGAAAAATGCCTGATGATAATCGATGACATGGAAAAGAACCTGCCTGACGCCGTGCAGTATGGCCTTCAGATGTATTCCGAGCAGGAGCGCATCATGAACGAGGCGGAAACCAAGGCCATGAACCGCATCAGTTCCGCCGAAATGCGGGTCAACGCTGCCCTTGACCGCGCCAGGGAGGATGCCGAGCAGCGCGTGCTGGACGCTGAAAACGAGGCCCGCGCCATATTGGAAGACGCCCAGGAGCGCGCCGACCATATGATCGATGAGAGCGAGATCCTGCGTCAGGCCAGGGAAGAGGCCCGCATCATCAAGAATGATGCCCGCGTTGAGGCCAGCGAGGTGCGCCTCAAGGCCCAGCACGACGCCTACCAGCTGCTCTCCTCTGTGGAGGACGAGCTGACGGAGGCCTGCAAAAATATCCGCCGCCGCCGCGCCGAGCTGGGCGACGAAAACGAATAACCGTACAGCATATGCCGATTGACGGGAGCCCTTGAAACGGGGCCTCCCGTATTTTTTATGCCAAACAGGTTCATACTTGGGAGAGGTAATTCCATGTCATCAATGGAGGATCATGTATGGACCTGTTTCAGGCGGAAGGGCAATCGGACGAACGCGGCGAGCGGGAGGACTCAGCGCTGATGCGCGCCCTGGCGGCGCGGTACGCGGTGCGGGGCACGGCGAAGCTGTGTCTTTCGAAGCGCGCCCGTGTCGGACTTTCGGGGCGTCTGGACGCGGCGGCGAAGCTGCGCCGGACGGAGAACGCCTCCGGCACGGCGCTGGCGCTGTTGGACGCCCAGGCGCCGGTGATCGAAGCCTGCATCGCCCGTGCCGCTTCTGAGGGCGGCCAGCGCCTGCCTGCCTGGGCGGGCAGGCCCAGGCTCTGTGTGGCGCTTCGGGCGCTGTGCGAGGGCGATGCCGTATTGTCCCAGTGCCGTCTGACCAAGGCGCTGATCGAACTGGACGCCCTTCAACCGCTGACCGAAGCCGAGCTGTGGGCGACGCCCGCGGCCCTGCGGATCGTGATCAGCGAGGCGCTGGGGCGCGTGGCGACGGCCATCGTGGCCCGGGCGGAGCGGCGGGCCCGGGCAGCCCGCTGGGTGCGGTGGCCGGTCGGAAAGCTCGATCCCAGGGACGACGCCTTCCTGGCGCAGGCGCTGAAGCGGGCCGGGGAGGCGGACAGCCCCGCAGCGCGCCGCAGGCTGGACGCCGCCCTCGTCCGTCGCGCCCTGTCGCCCCAGGCGGTCGTCGCCCGCGCCCAGGACGGGGAAGCCGGGCTGCTGATGCGCCTGGAAAACCTGTTGGCGGCGCGGCGCATGGTCGACGCGATGGACTGGCAGGCGTGCTTCCAATCCCTCTCCCGGGTGGAGCAGACCCTGTCCCGCGAGGCGGCGGGTACCTATCCGCGCATGGACGACGATTCCCGGGCCGCAGTGCGCCGGGAGGTAGCCCACATCGCAAAAGCGCTGAAGCTGCCGGAGCCGTCGGTGGCCAGGGCTGCCGTGAATACCGCCCGAACGGGGGAGGGCATTCGCCGTGAGGTCTGCTGGTGGCTGTACGACGACGCGGGACGGCGTGCGCTGCTCGATCGCCTGGACCGGGGCAGCGCACGGTTGCGCCGATTGACGCCGGACCCGTCGGGGCGTGGAACCGTTCTGTTCATAGGCATGACTGCGGCAGCGCTGGCACTGGCGCTGTCGGCCTGTGCCGGTACGCCCTGGCTCTGGCCGGCCTGTGCCGTGCTGGGCTGGGGGGCCGCCGACCTGCTGGCGGGCCGTCTGCATCCCTGCCTCGTGCCGCCCGCGCGGCTTTTGAAGCTGGCGATGGAGGAAGTGCCGGCGGAATGCCGGACGCTGGTGACGATGCCGGTGCTGCTGTCCTCGAGTCGGCGGGCAGAGGACGTCTGTGCCCAGCTGGAGGCCCTGGGCTGCCTGGAAAAGAGCGATAACATCGAATACCTGCTGCTGGGCGACCTGGCCGACGCGCCACGGGCGCACATGCCCGAAGACGGGGAGATACTGGATCGGGCTCGCGCCTGCGTGGCCGAGATGAACGCCCGGGCAGGGCGGGAGAAGTACGCCCTGCTGGTGCGGGGCCGGACGCTGTTGCGCGCGGACGGCGTGTGGATGGGTCGGGACCGCAAGCGCGGCGCGCTGATGGACCTGAACCGGCTGCTGTTGGGCCGGGAAGGCGCGGCGGCGGCCTTCGGCGCCGAGGGACATGCCTGTGACAGGCTGAAGGGACGCTTCGTTTATGTGATCACGCTGGACGCCGATACCCGCGCACTGCCCGACGACCTGCGCCGCCTGATCGGCGCGATGGCCCATCCGCTGAACCGGCCCCGGGGCAACCGGGGCTATGCGGTGCTGCAGCCACGAATGGAGACGCTGCCCTCCGCCTGCGTCAACGGCTTCGTGGAGCTGTTTGCCGGGACGGGCGGCGTGAGCGCCTATCCGGTGTGCGTCTCCAATCTGTGGCAGGACCTGACCGGCCGGGGTATCTATGGAGGCAAGGGCATCTACGACGTGGCCGCTTTCCAGGCCCGGGTGGCGGGGGTGCTGCCCGAGGGACGCATACTCAGCCACGACCTGGCCGAGGGAGCGCTGGCCGGGGCCGGCTTTGTGGGCGACGTGGCGCTGTACGACGGCCATCCGTCCACGCCGGCTTCGACGCTGCGCCGCCAGCACCGCTGGACGCGGGGCGACTGGCAGCTGCTGCCGGTGATGTGTGCACGAAAAAACCATCTCGGCATGGCGGACCGCTTCCGCATGCTGGACAACCTCGTCCGATCGCTGTGGCCGCCGGCGCTGTTGGCGCTATTGCTGTGCGGCGCGTGGACAGGCCGGGACTGGGCGCTGGCGGCGGCGCTGGGGCTGGCCTGGCTGGAGCCGATGCTTAACATCGGCGGCAGAGACCCGCTGAAGTGGCGCAGGGCCACCGCCCGGCTGGCGCTGCTGCCGCTGAGGGCGTACAGCGCGCTGGACGCCGTGGGTCGCACGCTGTGGCGGCTGGGGGTCTCCGGGAAACACCTGCTGCAGTGGATGACCGCCGCCGACGCCGAGGCGCATACGGACCGGATCGCTCGCTGGCCCGGCATCGCAGCGATGCTGCTGCTCGCCCCCGGCCTGTTGCACGCCCGCTTTCCAATGGCGTTGATCGCGCTGATGGCGCTGTTCCTGGTCGGGCTGGGCTGGGTCGGGGACATGGCGTCGGAGAAGGCGGATGCGCAGGAACCGCTGAACCCGCGCCAGCGCGCCGCCCTTCGCGACCTGGCCCGCCGCACCTGGCGCTTCTTTGAGGACAACATGCCCCCGGAGGGCAGTCCGCTGCCCCCGGACAACGTGCAGCTGGACCCACCTGTGGGCGCGGCCCGGCGCACGTCGCCCACCAACATCGCCCTGTATCTGCTCAGCTGCCTGGCGGCGCGGCGGCTGGGCTTTGTGGACGTGGCGGCGGCGCGCAGGCGCATGTCCGCGACCGTGGACGCGCTGGAGCGGCTGGAGAAGTGGCGCGGCCAATTGTATAACTGGTACGACACCGACACCCTCGCCCCGCTGAGCCCCCGCTATGTCTCTTCCGTGGACAGCGGAAACCTGGCGGCGGCGCTGTTGCTGTGCGCCAATGCGCCTGAGACCGGAGAGGCGCTGGCCGGGCGGATGACCGCGCTGGCCCGGGGCATGGACCTGGCTGCGCTGTACGACGGGCAGCGGGAACTGTTCGCCATCGGCATCGACGTGGAAACGAGCCGCGCCAGCGCCTCCCATTACGACCTGCTGGCCTCGGAATCCCGCATCCTCAGCTTTGCCGCGATGATGCTGGGCCAGGCGCCCACGCGCCACTGGCAGCGACTGGGACGGGCCTGCGCCCGGGTGGGCAAGGGCGTCGCCCCGCTGTCCTGGTCCGGAACGCTGTTTGAATACCTGATGCCGGAGCTGTTCCTCACCGCGCCGCCCGCGACGCTGTTGGGCACAGGCGTCCGGACGGCGGTGGCGGCCCAGGCCGCCTGGGGAAAGCGGCTGAAGCGACCCTGGGGCGTGTCCGAGTCCGGCTACTGCGCGCTGGACGCCGCCATGAACTACCAGTACCGGGCCTTCGGCCTGAAAGCGCTGGCCCTGGACGGCGAGGCGGTGGAGGGCGTGGTCGCGCCCTACGCGACGGCGCTGGCAGCGTTGGTGGCACCGGGACAGTCCGCCGAAAACCTGATGCGCATGGAAGCGATGGGATGGTCCGGCGCATGGGGCTTCTACGAGGCCGCGGACTATCTGAGGCCGGAGCCGGACGGCTCGCCCGCCATCGTGATGAGCCACATGGCCCATCATCAGGGCATGGCGCTGTGCGCACTGTGTGAAGCCCTCACCGACCACACGCTGCGAGGCGACTTCATGGCGCTGCCCGAGGCGCGGGCGCTTGCGCTGCTGTTGGAGGAGCGGGCGTGTCCCGCCGCCCCCCGGAGTGCCTCCTGGCGTCCCACGCGACTTCCCCCGGCTTCCCCTGAGCGCAGGTCGCGCCGGGGCAGTATGGACGGGATCGAGGCCCACCTGATCCACGGCGCTGGCATGACGGCGCTGTGCACCGACGACGGGGCGCTGCACCTGTGGCGGGATGACCGGATGGTCACCCGCTTTTCCGGCGCGCTTCGGGATCGCCGGGACATGGCCCGGGTCTGGCTGGTGGACGCTATGGACGGCAGCCGCGCGCCGCTGGCCGGTCCCGCGGTGTACTCGGCAGGGGCGGTGCGCTATTTCGCGCGGGTGAACCGGCTGGAGGCGGCGATGGACGTCTGTCTCTGTCCGGAGGACGGTACCCTGATCAAGCGGGTTGAAATCGCGAATACCGGCGCGGCGAACGCGGAATGCGCGGTGGCAGACGTGGCGCCGCTGGCACTGTGCGGCGAAGCCGACTGGCGGGCCCATGCGGTGTTCCAGGGGCTGTTCGTGCAGGGCGTTCATGTGGAGCCGGACGGGCTGCTGTTTGAGCGACGGCAGGGCAGTCGTGGCGCGGACGGTCCCCGACTGGCGATGCTGGCCGCAGGCCCGGGCGCGCTCAGCTGGGAATGCGACTATGCGAAGCTGGCGAGGCGATATGGCGACGCGGGCATCGGCGATGCCCTGACCATGCCCCTGCCCGGCGGGACCGGCGCGACGCTGAACCCGGTGGGCGCGCTGCGCATGGCGCTGACCCTCGCGCCGGGAGAGAGGGTTCAGGTGTGGTTTGCCATGGGGCTGCTGGAGACGGACGGGTCCGCGGGGAATTGGATGGCGCGCTGGCGGCAGCCCCGCCAGGTCCGGCGCGCGCTGCGCCTGGCCGGGATTCGCGCCGGGGCGCTGCTGGACTTCGTGGGACTGGACGCGGCGGAACACCACCGGCTCCAGCGCCTGACGGCGCTGCTGGTGGACGGCAGCCTGGCCGCGCGGGCCAGGCCGCCTCGCCGGGGCGAGGAAGGCGCATCCAGGGCGTCGCTGTGGTCGCTGGGCCTCTCCGGGGACCGACCGATCCTGGCGATGCATATCGCCGATGTCAGTAACGACGGGCCGGCGCGGTCGCTGATCCGTGCCCACGGATTCTATCGGGCAATGGGCCTTCCGACGGATCTGGTGCTGGTGGACGAAAGTGGCGTCGGCTATGACCGGCCCGTTCGGGACAGGCTCGAAAACCTGGTCTCCGCCAGCCACCTGAACCGCCTGCGCTGCGCACCCGGCGGCGTGTGGATATTGGACGGCACGGCGCTGGACGATGAGCAGCGGCGGGCATTGGAACGCTTCACTTCGGTCACCTTTGACGGGGCGAGGGATTTCGACGCCCAGACCCAGGCGCTGCTGAACCGCGTGAAAAGAGAAGAGCAACCGTGGGCGCCGATGGATGCCGGTGAAAACCGGCTCCAACCCATGTCCAGGCGGGTGGACAATGGCTTCGGCGGGTTTGCCGACGACGGCGCCTACGTCATCGACGTCCTGCCTGAGCGCCTGCCGCCCAGGCCCTGGTGCAATATTCTGGCCAATGATGTCGGGGGCATGCTGCTGTCCGAGCGGGGCGGCGGCTTCTTCTGGTGCGGCAACAGCCGCACCGGCCGCCTGACCGCCTATGGCAACGACGCCCTCTGTGAGGGCTGGGGTCTCAGGCTGGCGCTGGTGGACGCGCTTCGCGGCGAAGCGCTGTCCCTGCTGCCGGGAAATCGGCCCCGCGTGCCCTTTCGCGTCGTCCACGACCCCGGCTGCACCCGCTATATTATGGAAACCGACCGCGCCTGCGGGGAGGTGTGCCTGTCGATGCACCCGGAGCGGGCCGAGGTGCAGATCGGCGTGACGATCGAAAACCGATGCCTGCGGGGAGAGGACTTCAGGCTGGAGGCCCGCGCAAACTGGCTGATGGGTACCGACGCCCGGGACGCCGTGGCCCTGAATGTCTGGCAGGGGGAGGGCGCCTGCCTGGCTACCGGGGTGATGGCGGGCACGGGATGGCTCGCCGCCGACGATGTCTTGGCGTACTGCGAGGGTTCGACGCTGGTCGTGCCGTTGCGACTGAAGCGGGGACGGCGGCGAACCCTGCGCCTTGCGCTGGGCTGGTCGGGAAACGGGGACGCCGCCCTGCGGCAGATACGTCAGTGGCGGGACGAAGCGCCGGCTGCGCCTGCGCGGACGCCTCTAAACCTGGCCGTTGAGACGCCGGACAGGTTGCTGAACGACTTTGCCAACGGCTTCCTGATCCACCAGGTTCGCGCCTGCCGGGTGCTGGGCCGCACGGGGCTGTACCAGCCCGGCGGGGCCTGGGGCTTTCGTGACCAGCTGCAGGACATGCTGGCGCTGATCCACCACGAGCCGGAGCGGGTCCGCACCCATCTGCTGCGATGCGCGGCCCACCAGTTCGAGGCGGGGGACGTGATGCACTGGTGGCATGCGCCCTTTACCGGCGTGCGCACGCGGATCTCGGACGACATGCTGTTCCTGCCGTGGACAGTGGCGGCCTACGTGGTCGCCACCGGGGATATCGGGGTGCTCTCCGAGCGCGTCGCCTACCTGAAGGACGTGGCGATTCCCGACGGGGCGGCGGATATCTGCTGCGATATGACGCCGGGTCCGGCGGTGGAATCGCTGCACAGCCACTGCATGCGGGCGTTCAAGCGGGCGTGCCGCACAGGCGTTCACGGCCTGCTGCTGATGGGCGCGGGCGATTGGAACGACGGCATGGACCGCGTGGGCGCAAGGGGCGCGGGGGAAAGCGTGTGGCTGACCCAGTTCGCCATCGCCTGCGCCGATCGCTATCGCAGGGTCGCGCCGGTGGACGAGGACCGGGTGTGGCTGTGGCGCACGGCAGAGACTCTCAGGCAGGCGGTGGAGGCCCACGGCTGGGACGGCGGCTGGTACCTGCGGGCCTACGGCGACGACGGCGCGATACTGGGCGGCGCTGATTGCGGGGAATGCCGCATCGACGCCATCTCCCAGGCCTGGGCCGTGCTGGCGGGACTGGACGCCAACCGCTGCCGCGTGGCTATGGATGCCGCCTGGGACAGGCTGGTGGATCGCCGCGCCGGCATCATCCGCCTGCTGACGCCGCCCTTCGACGGCCACGGGCCGGACCCAGGCTATATTCGGGGCTACCCGCCGGGGGTGCGGGAGAACGGCGGCCAGTACACCCACGGCGCGCTGTGGCTGCTGCTGGCGCTGATCCGCCAGGGCGACGCCGCCCGCGCCCACGAGGCGCTGCGAATGCTGCTGCCCTGGAACCATTCCGACAGCCCGGAAAAGGCGCTGCTCTATCGGGTGGAGCCCTACGTGATGGCCGCGGACGTCTACGACCACCCGGACCTGCGGGGCCGGGGCGGCTGGACCTGGTACACCGGCTCCGCAGCCTGGATGTACGAGGCGATACTCGCCCTGCTGGGCTACGAGCGCCGGGGCAACGTCGTGCGCCTGAATGCGCTGCTGGGCGATTGGCCCCGGGCGGCGGTGACGGTGGAATTTGGAAAGAGCTTGTACCGACTAATCTGCGATAAATCGGTGAAACGCATCACATTGGACCGCCGCCCCGTAGACGGCAATTTTATCACCATGGTCGACGACGGCCAGCCTCACGAGGTCCGCTTCCCGGCGCGGTAAACTTCTGATTTGTCGGGGAGATGAGTGGCAACCGCAGCGAAGCTGCCGGTTCAGGGGAAGGTGGCGCGGCGCGTGGCCGAAGGCCTAGCGAAGCGTCCAGCGCCGTGACGGATGAGGTCGTTCTCCTGGGAGGAAGCGCGTAAACCATCGTTACCGCGGGGGGAACGACCTCATCCGACCCGGCCTTGCGGCCGGCCCACCTACCGCGGGCCTACCGGCTCCATCTCGCTGAAAACAGTCCACTGGACTGTTTTCCAGGCGCTCGATGCCCCTGAAGGGGAAGGCTGTTGGATGCGTCGCTGTTTCCCTAACCCCTAACCCCTCAAATTCTGATTTGTCGCAACGCGACAAATCAGAATTTCTCCATTCACCCTTTCCGTCCCGCTGCCATAGGATGGGGCAGAAAGGGGATGGATGCATGGAAACCATCATCATCGGCGGCGACGCGCGGTTTGAATACCTGGCGCGGCTGCTGTCGGAACGGGGCGAATCGGTGGGCATGTATGGAGGGAATGCGTGCCCGCGAGTGAAGGCCGTGGACAGGGCGGCGCTGGGCCGGGCGGATACCGTCGTCATGAACTGCCCGCCCAAATCGGATTTGAAGCTGGAGGAAGTGCTGGAGGCCGTTTCGGACTCTGCGAAGGTCGTCGCATGCGGCCCCGAACACCCGGATGTCGACGACGGGCGCGTGATCGACCTGTGGGCGGACGAGGCACTGCTGTGGGATAACGCCCGCCTGACCGCCGAGGGGGCGCTGGCCTCGGCCATGCGCTCGTCGACCAGGGCGCTGGCCGGCATGAATTGCATGGTGATCGGCTGGGGCCGGGTCGGCCGGGCGCTGACGGAGCTGCTGGTGGCGCTGGGCATGCGGGTGACGGTGGCCTCCCGAACGCCTGCCGGGCGGAACCGGGCCGTGGAGCGCGGCGCCGAGGCGGCGGACACCGCACGAATCGCGGGGGCGCTGCCCAGGCGCAAGCTCATCTTCAACACCGCGCCGGCCATGGTGCTGGGCGGAACGGCGCTGGACCAGGCGGACCCGGACGCCATGCTCATCGACCTCGCAAGCCCGCCCTACGGCATCGACCTGCGGGCAGCCTGGAATCGTGGCCTGCGGGCCTGGCGGGAGCCGGGGCTGCCGGGAAGGTACTGCCCCCAGAGCGCGGCGGAGGCGATCCTCAACGCCATGGATCATACCAGGCGAGGGGAGGGCGGAATATGATGCAGCTGTCCGATGCGCGCATCGGTTGCGCGATGACAGGCTCCTTCTGCACCTTCAAGGAGGTCTTTGAGGCTTGGCGGGCGCTGAAGGCCACCGGGGCGGCGCTGACGCCGATCATGTCCTTCAATGCCGCCGCCACGGATACCCGCTTCTGTACCGCGGCGGAGGCGGTGTCGACGTTCACCGACATTACCGGCAAGAGGCCGCTTATGACGCTGGACGCCGTGGAGCCCATCGGCCCGAAGAAGCTGCTGGACGCCCTGGTGATCGCCCCCTGCACCGGCAACACGCTGGCCAAGCTGGCGGGCGGCATCGCCGATACCCCGGTGACGCTGGCAGCCAAGTCCCACCTGCGCAACGGCCGGCCGCTGGTGATCGCCGTCTCCAGCAACGACGCCCTGGCCCAGAACGCGAAGAACATCGGCCAGCTGCTGGCGATGCGCAACCTCTACTTCGTGCCCTTCGCCCAGGATGACCCGATGGGCAAGCCCAATTCCCTGGTGGCCCGCTTCGACATGCTGGCGGATACTGTGAAATGGGCTCTGGAGGGGCGGCAAATACAGCCGCTGCTGCGGTGTTCGTGACAGAAAAATACCGGAATAAGTTATTTGAATGTAATTAACCAAAACAACCATTGACTTTCCGCCCGGTCTGCGTTATACTGGCAAAGCTGTCAGCGAGACAGGGTCGAAAAACCCTGAGGAGCGAGCAGCGGCGAACCTTGAAAACGATACAGAGGAAACGAGTACAAGATCTTGTGGACTTGCGAGGAGAGCCGAGAGGCAGGAGCGAGGAAGCGAGATGAAACAGTCA
>CACWZI010000013.1 GCA_902765305.1 uncultured Eubacteriales bacterium | reverse complement strand
CGATGCCTGAGCACGGTTCCCGGAGCTGGTTTTCTGTTCG
Source organism: uncultured Eubacteriales bacterium (assembly GCA_902765305.1). Lineage (GTDB taxonomy): Bacteria > Bacillota > Clostridia > Christensenellales > Aristaeellaceae > UBA2862. The sequence continues at coordinate 37,124 of CACWZI010000013.1, read as the reverse complement.
GTTTTCATACGAGCAAAGGGAAAACTATTTTGCCCCAAACAGGGAAAACGAGATTGCCCTTTGACATGACTGCTATTCCCACTCGACAAGATATTTCTATCAATATCTCAATTTAATTATCTGTATATTTATTTCATATCTTTATTAATTTATATTCCTTCTCCTGCACACCTTTTCAGGCTTTTCCAGTATCAAAACAGTATCACCATGATACTGAAAAACTCCGATTGAGTATATCTTACTGTTATTATAATACATGAAGCATTCAGATTTCAAGCTTTTTCTGTTCGAATTGTCCACTATTTCATTTCACCCTTAAATAGCTTCTTCTTATCTAACTGCGATCCGCATTATATTGCTTCTGCCATTTGTCAATAACTATTATACTTGGCAGGCCCTATCCAGTTCTTGTAATCCGGCTTCATGGGATACCCTCGTATTATAGAGTAGTAGTTTAAAAGCTCCTCTCCAAGAGCTGTGCTACACTGTTGGGGATGATCATCGCGGGCGCGATGGTGTTTACCCGAAAGCTGATCTCATAATCGGAGGGTGGCGTAGTAAGATAGTCCGTCCGATAGGCGATCTGCAGGCCCGCGTTGTTCAAAACGATGTCCACCTGGACGCCCATGGCGTCGATTTCGCCAAGCATCCGTTCCACCGCTGTAAGATCGTTCAGATCGGCAGCCACAGCTCGCGCGCTAACGCCCATGTCCTGAACCTCTGAAAGCACCTTTTCCGTGTGCTTTAAATCCCTGCTGTGCAGGATCAGGTTGCAGCCCTGTGAGGCCATGAATTATGCCGTCAGATAACCGATACCCCGCGCCGCGCCGGTGATCAGCGCCCACTTGCCCTTGACTTTATACATAACAGCATCCTCCTCTTTATTCTGCCTGTACCTGGTAATCCTTCTTCATGCCGTGGGCGCCGAACACCTGCCACTTCCCCGCGCCCAGGCGCTGCACGATGGCCCGGCGCTCCTCGGCGCACAGCGCGGGGTCGGTGTCCACCGAGGTCATCAGCACCGGCGCGTACTGGTTGTAGGCCGCCTGTTCGCGGGTCATGCCGCGCATGTTGATGAAGATGTCGCCGGTGAAGGCGATGTGGTGGGCATAGTCGATCAGCACCGTCTCGCCCGGCAGGTGGCCACCCTTGCCCTGGTAGACTTCAAAGTTCAATTCCCCGAACCGGAAAAAGCCGATCTGCTCCAGCGCCTCCGCCTGTTCGCCGCGGGCGTCCCAGAGGCCGCGCACCTTGTCCGGGTCCGGCGGCCGATAGCCCGTCAGCGTCTTGCAGATGCTGATGTAGGGCCGGTGCAACGGGTTCTGCTCCCGGAAGCCCGGCTTGCCGGCGTATTCCAGCGCGAGGCACGCCCTGGTCTTTTCGCTGGCGAGCACCTCGTCGAACAGGGGCAGCAGGCCGCAGTGGTCCACGTCCGCGTGGGTGATGAAGATGCGCTTCGCCATGCCGTCCCAATCCGGCAGGACGCGGCGGAAGATCGCCTCCATCTCCTCCCGGTAGAGCGCGTATCCGCAGTCGATGAACAGCGTCTCGCCGCAGCTTTGCAGGATGGCGGTGTTGCTGCCGCAGGGCGGCTCGATCAACGTGACCTCGGTGTTTTCGGTGATGCCGTGCCGGGTGATGCGCGGGGAAAACGCGCCGCCCCGGCACACGGCCAGCAGCTCCGCGAACCGCCCGATGCTCTCGAAGGTCTTGTAGGGGGACAGGCCCTTCTCGTCCAGCATCTGCATGACGAGATTGGAATTGACCAGCAGCCCGTCCCGGCTGTCCTCCGGCAGGCCCATGGTCTGCATCAGCCCCGACACGAAGGAGCGATAGAAGATACTGTTGTCGTAGACCCGCTCCGAGTGATTGTAGTCGATCACGCGCACCGGGCACAGCGATTCCACCCGGTCCAGGAAGGCCCGCAGCTTTTCCGCGTCCTCCACGAACAGGCCCATCTTGAACGCCTGGTAGTCCGTGCCGTTCTCTTGGGAGCTGATGTAAGAGATGTTGAGCTGGAACTCATGGATCAGGCGCAGCACCGCCGTGACGCTGCCGGGCACATCCTTCAGGTGGAACTCCAGCAGCACGATGCCCTTCTCATCCCCGGAGGTCTTGAGATAGCCGATGCTTTGGAGCCGCGCGTCCGCTTCCCGCAGCTGGTCCTCGCCGCCCTCGGCGTCGATGAACAGCGTGTGGGAATCCACGGCCTTGTTGTAGCTCACGCGGGTGATGTTCACGCCCAGCTCCGCAAAGCACTCGCTCGCCTTCAAGAACGCGCCGATGTGGTTGGGCATGGTGGTGATATAGGTCTTCTTCACAGGCTCGCCCCCCTTCCGATCAATGCCTTGCGTCGGAGGCCCCGACCGCCTCCTGCAATCTCAGCCAGAACCGGGCGTCCTCGACGGCCTCCCACAGCGGATAGGGAGATTCCCCGCCCCGCAGGCAGTCCCCCATGTCCAGGAGGATCGTGGCGATGGCGTATTCATCCTGGAGGGTATCGAGGAACAGCTCCGGCCGCCAGGTCTTGCGCAGGTCCCGCAGGTACTGGGTGTCCAGGCAGCGGTAGCGCTCCGGCAGTTCCGGCATCAGCGCCGTCCTGCAGGGCGCGTTCCGCCCATCCAGGCCGTATACCGTCGTGTCGCTCCACTCGCCCCGATCGCCGCGCACGGTGAAGTGGCGCGAGCGGATATAGGATCGGTATTGCAGCGGCGCGAAGTCGTAGATCGCGGTTTTGCCGGATTCATAGTCGATCATCACCCGATCCCGGACCTCCCCGGTCGCGGAGCCGTCCAGGATCGCCCCGTAGCGGGAATCGGTGTTCACGGCGGGACCGACGGAACGGACGCCACGCATTTCATAGCGCTCCCCGCCGATTATCAGCGCCCTGCGCAGCAGGCTGGCGGCGTGATAATCGTGGGCCAGGGAGATATAGGCGGATTGCGGCGTCCCGATGTCGCCCCGCCGGACGGCCTCCAGACCCGCGGCGAGGATGGGATAGCGGTGGTACTGCTCGCAGCAGACGATCTTCGCGCCGCGCCCGGCCAGCGCCTCCAGCCTTTGCAGCTTCTCCTCGGTGTCGCCCACGGGCGTCTCCGCCACCACGGGATAGCCGCGCCCGATCCACTCCTCCGCGACATCGGCCACATGGCCCCGATCCACCGCCACAACGACGAAGTCCGGCTGGAAGGCCATCGCCGCCTCGGCGGTCAGCACGGCCTCCGCGCCGGTGCTCGCGCGCATCCGCGCCGCCTTCTCTTCCGAGCGGCACAGGTAACAGGTCCTGAACAGCTCCGGCCACGTCCGGGCGATGCGCCCGAAGTATTCCGCCCGGTAGCCCGATCCCACGACGACATAGGTAAGCATGGTATAACCCTCCGTTGTCTACACACCGAATAAGTCTGTCTCGTTCAAATTGCCCGGCTTTGTTCTTTTCTCATATTCCGAAAGCTTACTTGAAAAATGATCGAGCTTATGCGTGACCTTTTCCAGGTGACGCTCCATCTCCGACATTCTCCCCAAAACGACCTCCTTATGCCTTTTCAGCATCTCGCATCGCTCCCGAAGCGTCTGGTCGCCCTCGCGGGTCAATTCCATAAACCTCGCTATGTCCGACAGTGGCATACCCGTATTCTTCAGGCAGCAGATCAGCCCAACGGCTTCCAAATCTTCATCGGAATACTGGCGGAACCCGCCCTGGCTCCTGCTCACATTGGACAGAAGCCCTTCTTTTTCATAATAGCGAAGCGTATGCGCCGTCAAGCCCGATTTCTCGCAAACCTCGTGGATTGTATACATGTTTCCCTCCGGATTGTTTTTTTGAATTGATCTATTGACTTAGAGGTAACTTTAAGCTCTATAATATCGATATCTTACAGTAGATCCCTTCATATGTCAATCGCAATCGACAAAAGGAGGCCATTCCATGAACAATTTCAATTTCTACTCCCCCACCTATTTTGCCTTCGGCAAGGACCGCGAACAGGACGCCGGCGCGCTGGTGAAGCGCTTCGGCGGAACGAAGGTGCTGATCCACTACGGCGGCGGCAGCGTGGTGCGCTCCGGCCTGCTGGACCGGGTCAAGGCGTCCCTTGAGGCCGAGGCCATCCCCTACGTGGAGCTGGGCGGCGTGAAGCCGAATCCCAGGAGCGGCCTGGTGTACCAGGGCATCGACCTGTGCAAGCGCGAGGGCGTGGACTTCGTGCTGGCCGTGGGCGGCGGCAGCACCATCGACTCCTCCAAGGCCATCGCCGCGGGCGTGGTGCACGAGGGCGACTTCTGGGACTTCTACTGCGGCAAGTACATCGACAGGGCCCTGCCCATCGGCACCATACTGACCATCGCGGCAGCAGGCAGCGAGGGCAGCCCGGATTCCGTCATTACCAACGAAAACGGTATGTTCAAGCGCGGGGCCACCGGCGACGCCATCCGCCCAAAGTTCTCCATACTGAACCCGGCGCTGACCCAGACCCTGCCGCCCTACCAGACCGCCTGCGGCATCACGGACATCATGGCGCACCTTTACGAGCGGTACCTGACCAACACCAAGGAGGTGGAGGTCACCGACCGGCTGATCGAGGCGCTGCTTCTGACCATGATCCACGAGGGCCCGCGGGTAATTGCGGACCCGGACAACTACGAAGCCCGCGCCAACATCATGTGGGCGGGCATGATGGCCCACAACAACGCCGTGGGCGTGGGCCGCAGCCAGGACTGGACCAGCCACGACATCGAACACGAGCTGTCCGCGCTGTACGATTGCGCCCACGGCGCTGGCCTGGCGGTGACGCTGCCGGCCAACTTCACCTATGTGATGAATCACGACGTGATGCGCTTTGCGAAGGTGGCCGTGCGGGTGTGGGGCTGCCAGATGGACTTCGCCCACCCCGAGGTCACCGCGAAGGCGGGCATCGAGGCCCTGCGTTGCTTCTTCATCTCCATCGGCATGCCGAAGAATTTCGCCGAACTGGGGGCGAAGGAGGAGGACATCCCCAAGCTGGTGGACTCCCTGTGTCGCGGCAATGGCCGCACGGGCCTCCTCTCCGGCTTCACCACCCTGAACGAGGAGGATTGCGCGAACATCTACCGGCTTATGTTGTAAATTACCACACCTGTTGATGCACTCTCAAGGAGGAGATGCCATTTGAAGTTGGGTTTTGGACTGATGCGGCTGCCCAGGCTGGAAAACGGCGCGATCGATATTGAGCAGGTCAAAACCATGGTTGACCTGTTCATCGCCGCGGGCGGCACCTATTTTGACACGGCCTTCGTCTATGAGGGCTCCGAGGAGGCGACCCGCGAGGCGCTGGTGAAGCGCTATCCACGGGAGAAATACACTCTCGCCACCAAGCTGAATGCCCGCGTCGCCAAGAGCTCCGAGGACGCAAGGGCGCAGCTGCTCACCAGCCTGGAGCGAACCCAGGCGGACTATTTCGACTACTACCTGCTCCACGCCCTCTCCGGCGTGGGCGACAACTACAAGCGATACGAGTTCTATGGCCTGTGGGATTTCGTCCGGGAGCAGAAGGCCGCCGGGAAGATCAGGCACGTCGGCTTTTCTTTCCACGGCTCCCCGGAGCTGCTGGACGAGCTTCTGTCCGCCCATCCGGAGGTGGAATTCGTGCAGCTGCAAATCAATTACGCCGACTGGAACAATCCCCGCGTGCAGTCCCGGCGCTGCTGGGAGGTCGCGCGGAAGCACGATAAGCCGGTCACCATCATGGAGCCCGTCAAGGGTGGCACACTGGCGGATCCGCCTGCTTTCGTAAAGGATATTCTCACCGCTGCCAACCCGTCCCTTAGCCCTGCGGGCTGGGCGATCCGCTACGCAGCGTCACTGGACGATGTGCTGGCCGTGCTCAGCGGCATGAGCAACGTGGCACAGATGAAGGACAATCTTTCCTTCATGGCGGATTTCAAGCCTCTTGATGAGAAAGAACAGGCTGTCATCAGGCGTGCTCAGGAGGCCCTGGACGCTGTGGCCTCCATACAGTGCACGGGCTGCCGCTACTGCGTTCCGGGCTGTCCCATGTCCATCCCTATTCCGGATATCTTCGGTGCCATGAACCGGCAGATGATTTTCGGCCAGCTGGACGAAGCCCGGAAGAACTACGCCTGGGAGACCCGCTCCGGCGCGAAGGCCAGCGACTGCATCCAGTGCGGACAGTGCGAGGCTGCCTGTCCGCAGCAGTTGGGCATCATCGAATACCTCAAGCAGTGCGCGGCAGCATTGGAGTAACGGAGAACAGATTGACCGAAGGCCCGCCGAGCATCCATGCAAGACGTTTTACTCCGATTCCTGTCATCCTGCTCTACACTGATTGTTCACCTCTGACCTGCGCAATCCCATCGTCCAAACACACAACAGGAGGAATCTCTTCATGAAGCTTGAAGCATTGGAAGTATTGAAGAATCGCCGCGCCATCCGCGCCTACAAACCCGACCAGATCGCCGATGAAGCGCTGAACGCCGTGCTGGAGGCGGGCACCTACGCCCCCACCGGCGCGGGCACCCAGGGCGTGCAGATCGTCGCCGTGCAGAGCCCGGAAAACGTCGCCGCGGTGGACGCGCTAAACGCGAAGGTGCTGAACAATCCCGCCGCCCATCCCTACTACGGCGCGCCGACCATACTGCTCGTCTTTGAGACGCAGGCCTGCGTGACCCACGAGCTGGACGGCGCGGCGGTCTGCACGAATATGCTGAACGCGGCTTATGCCGTCGGCCTCGGCTCCTGCTGGATCCACCGCTGCAAGCAGATGTTCGAGCTGCCGGAGGGCAAGGCGCTGCTGAAGCAGTGGGGGCTGCCCGAAACGCTGACAGGCGTAGCATCCATTGCCCTGGGCTACGCGGCCTGCGAGCAGCCCGTGGCGAAGCCGAGAAAGGCCGATTATATCGTGAGGGTGTGATCCGATGTCGCTTGTTTCCATCGCATGGCTCGGCCAGATGGGCTTGCGAATCCGGATGGGCAGAACGACCATCCTCGTCGATTACTTCGCCTCTAACTGTCCGGGACGCACAACCAACGCCCCGGTTCCCGCCGGAGAAGTGAAGGACATCGATGGATTTGTGGGGACGCACGATCATCTGGATCACATCGACCGTGGCGCATGGCGGATTTGGGCATCAAACTGTCCAAAGGCAAGGTTTGTTTTCCCGTCTATCCACCGGCAGTCGATTCTCGGAGATGGCATTCCTGAAGAGCAACTGCTGCCCATAGACGCGGGACAGTGTGTGCAAATCGGGGATATCACGATCCACGCCATCCCTGCGGCCCATGAATTCCTCTCGCCGGACGGCGAAGGCCGCTATCCCTGCCTGCAATACATCATCGAGGGCAGCGGAAAGCGAATCTATCATGCGGGCGATACCCTGCGCTACGAGGGCATGCTGCCGCTGCTGCAAGCCTTCGGTCCCATCGACGCAGCGCTGCTGCCGATCAACGGAAGGGACGGCGCTCGGTATCGCCGCGATTGCATCGGGAACATGACGTTCCAGGAGGCAGTCGATCTCGCGGGCGAGCTTCGAGCCGGCCTGGTCATCCCCGGCCACTGGGATATGTTCGCCGACAATCCGGGGAATCCCCGGGCCTTCGCGGACTACCTTGACGCGAAATACGGCGTGACGGTCGCCTGCAGGATTCCCGTGCTCATGGAAGAGATAGCGCTGTAATACAAAACCACGGAGCGAAACAGGAGGTAATCAAATGCGAAAAATCAAATGGGGCGTACTGGGCACGGCCAATATCGCCAGGGGCTGTACCATCCCCGGCATGCAGCTGGCGGAGAATTGCGAGCTGTACGCCATCGCCGGACGCAGTCCTGAGAAGGCGTAACAATTCAGGAGGGAATTTGGCTTTGAAAAGGCCTATGGCAGCTATGAAGCGCTTCTGGCAGACCCTGTCGTTGAAGCGGTCTACATTCCCCTGCCCAATACGCTGCACTATGAATGGGTGATCAAGGCTGCGAAGGCAGGCAAGCATATCCTGTGTGAAAAGCCTCTCGCTCCCTCTGCGGGGCAGGCTGCGGAAATGCAGGCAGCCGCAAAGGAGAACGGCATAATCCTCATGGAGGCCTTTGCCTATCTGCACAGCCCGCTGATCGCCGCGATCAAGGTGGAGCTGGACAAAGGAACCATCGGAGAGGTATGCTACCTGGAAAATGCCTTCGTCACCTCCGATTACGATCTCTCCAACATCCGCATGCGCAAGGAAACACTGGGCGGCAGCCTGTACGACCTGGGTTGCTACTGCATCAGCCAGGCCGTGTGGCTGCTGGGCGAGCCCGAAAGCGTATGCGCCGTCGCGGATTTCTCCGATCAGGGTGTGGATCGGCTCGCAACAGGGATACTGAACTACCCCAACGGCGCCCGCGCTGTCTTCACCTGCGGCATGACCCTGCCGACCGAGCAGTACAAGCAGCTGGATCGGCTGCAGATCCACGGCACGAAGGGCGTGCTGCGCACCGACGCGGAATACAACCAGGCTGGGCGGCTGAGCTATCAGGTCGTCACGGATGAACAGACCATCACCCGCTATGTGGATGTTCCCCAGAACTACAGCCTTGAAGTCGCTCAGCTGGGGCGCTGCATCGCGTTCGGCGAGCAGCCCCATGTGAGCGCAGACTTCACTCTTGCCACCGCGAGGACGCTGGATAAGGCGCTGGCCGCAATCGGGTATTAAGGAGGTGTTCTCATCATGAAAACCATCAATGTCGTCAACGGGCCCCAGAACGTCTCCGCCATCGTACAGGGCTGCATGCGCATGGCACCGCTGTCCATCGACGAGGCGGCGAAGGTCATCCGCAACGCCTACGAACTGGGCGTCACATTCTTTGACCACGCCACCTGCTACACCAACGGCGAGTGCGAACAACGCTTTGGCGACGCCTTCCCAAAGACCGGCATCAAGCGCGGGGACATCATCCTTCAGAGCAAGGTCGGCCTGTGCTTTGAGCGCAATGAGTTCGACTGGACGAAAGAAAACATCCTCGAAAGTGTGGACGACAGCCTGCGCCGCCTGGGCACGGACTACCTGGACGTGGTGCTGCTGCACCGCCCCGACCTCATCTTCGAGCCAGAGGAGGTAGCCGAGGCCTTTCAGAAGCTGTCGGACAGCGGGAAGGTGAGACACTTCGGCGTCAGCAACGTGATGCCCCTGCAGCTCGAGCTGCTCAAAAAGTATGTGAAGCAACCCCTGGTGTTCAACCAGCTCCAGTTCTCCATCGAGCAGAGCCAGCTGATCGACCAGCCGCTGTACATGAACAACAAGACCACCGAGTTCTCCATCAACCGGGACGGGGACATCCTGGACTACTGCCGCCTGCACGACATCACGATTCAGGCCTGGTCGCCGCTGCAGCACGGCTTCTTCAAGGGGACGTTCGTGGACAACCCCGACTTCCCGGAGCTGAACAAGGCCCTTGGCGAGGTCGCGGAGCGGGAGGGCGTCTCCAAGACCGCCATCGCCATCGCGTGGATTCTGCGGCATCCGGCCCAAATGCAGGCCATCGCGGGCACAATGAATCCCGATCACCTGCGGGACATCTGCGACGCGAGCAAGGTCAAGCTGTCGCACCACGACTGGTATCAGCTGTACCTCGCCGCCGGCAAGTACCTGCCGTAAGGATGCGGCTGCCCACAGAAACGCGATACAAGACAGGAGAAATGATCATGAGCATCGATTTGAACAAAATGCCGAAGCTGGGCTTCGGCCTGATGCGGCTGCCCGAAAAGGACGGCGTCATCGACCTGGAGCAGGTTTGCCGGATGACGGACATCTATCTGGAAGCTGGGCTGACTTATTTTGACACAGCCTATGTCTACCACGGCGGCAATTCCGAGAAGATCGTCAAGGAAGCCCTGACGAAGCGCCACCCGCGGGACAGCTTCACGGTGGCCACCAAGCTGCCCGCCTGGTGCATGAAGGAGGAGGCCGACCGGGACCGCATCTTCAATGAACAGCTGGAGCGCTGCGGCGTGGAATACTTCGATTTCTACCTGCTGCATTCCGTCGAGGAAGGCGGCAACGGCGAGACCTACGACCGGCTGAACTGCTGGGAATGGGCGATGGCGAAGAAGGCCGCGGGGCAGATCCACCACTTCGGCTTCTCCTTCCACGGCAGCCCGGAATACCTGGAAAAGCTGCTGGACGCCCACCCAGAGGTGGAATTCGTGCAGATCCAGCTGAACTACGCCGACTGGGAGAACCCAGTGGTGCGGTCCGGCAGGCTGTACGAGATCCTGCGCAGCCGGTGCGTGCCCATCGTCGTCATGGAGCCGGTCAAGGGCGGCACGCTGGCTAAACTGACGCCGGAGCTGGAGGCCAGGTTCAGGGCCGTCCGGCCCGAGGCCTCCGTCGCCTCCTGGGCGCTGCGGTTCGTCGCCTCACTGCCAGGCGTGATGACCGTACTCTCCGGAATGTCGAGCCCAGAACAGATGGCCGACAATATAAAGACCATCACCCATTTTGAACCGCTGACCAACGCGGAGAAGGCAGTGGTGGAGGATGTGCGCCGGGTCATCATGTCCGTAGAGCAGATCGGCTGCACCGCCTGCCGCTACTGCACCGACGGGTGCCCGATGAACATCGCCATCCCCGACGTGTTCCGCGCCGTGAACACCATGAAGCTGTACCACGAGGAGTTCCGTCCCAAGTCGTTCTACAAAGGTCTCATCGGGCAGGGGCACGGTCGCGCCGCCGATTGCGTGGCCTGCGGCCAGTGCGAGGGCGTCTGTCCCCAGCACCTGCCCATCATCGAACTGCTCAAGGACGCCAGCGCGAGGTTGGATTCATGAAGAACGTTTTGATCTACGGCGACTCCAACACCTGGGGCTATGACAGCGCCCGGTACGTCCCGGAAGCGGACGCCTATCAGCGCATGAATGAGACCGAACGCTGGCCCGCCCTGGTGCGAAGCCTGCTCGGTCCCGAATACCACATCATTGAGGACGCCCTGAACGGCAGGACCCTGATGTGGGACGATCCCTACATGCCGGGGCGCAACGGGTTGAAGGGGCTGCAGACCGCGCTGGACACCCACGCGCCGCTGGATCTGGTGGTGTTACAGCTGGGCTGCAACGAGCTCAAGGACTATTTCAACCTCAGCGCGGCCATGATCGCAAGGGGTATGGAGACGCTGGTGCGCGCGTGCGGCGTCTCCTATTACGGCTATCCCGCGCCGAAGGTGCTGTTGATCGCGCCCGCGCCGACGCATCCGGACATCGCCGCCATACGCGCCGGATCCAGCTTCGGCCCGACGGCCTATCGCAAGAGCTGCGAGCTCGGAAAGCTGTACCGGGCGATTGCCGAAAAGCATGGCTGCGGCTTCATCGACTGCGCGGCGCTGGGTTTCGAGATCAACACCGTGGACGGCCTGCACTATTCCCGCGCGGACCACGCCAAACTGGCTCCTGTTGTGGCCGGGAAGATCCGGGAAATGCTGGATTGAGAGCACAGGACATTATGGCAGGAGGTACACGGGCATGATCGTTCTGAACGTAACCTATAAGTGCAAACGGGGAAAGCGTGAAGCATTCCTGAAACTGATTACGGCGGAGGGCATTGACGCAGCCTCCCGCGCTGATGAGGGCAACATACAGTACGACTATTTTATCCCGACGGACGGCAGTGATGATCTGTTCCTGCTGGAGAAGTGGCGAGACGCAGATGCCCTTGCCGGACACGGAAAGCAGCCGCGTATCGCAAGGCTGAAGACAGTCAAAGCCGAGTTTGTCGTTGATACGATCATTGAAAAGTATATGAGCACCCTCTGAAGCAATACGACGAGGTGACAAAAATGCAATTCATCATCAAAGCATACGATGGTGCGGATATGCTGGAAAGGCGGATGGCCGTCCGGCCGCGGCATCTGGAGCACATGGGCAGGGTCAAGGGCAGGGTCATCTGCGCCGGCGGGCTGCTGGACGACGCGGGAAGGATGAAGGGCTCCGTGCTGATCATGGAATTTGACAGCCGGGCGCGCCTCGACGAGTACCTGAATTCGGAGCCGTACATTGCCGAACACGTCTGGGAAAAGGTCGAGGTCGAACCGATGAACGTCGTCATCGTCGACGGTAAAAAAGGTTGATGACAACATGAAGACCGAAAGCGGAAAGAGACTGGCGCGGACCGTATACTGTCTGGAGAAAGCTGCGGAGGAACGACAATCATGAACTGCGAAATCATTCAGATCCATGAGAATACCTGGAGAATCGAGGATGGAGGCGTCCGCCTGTTCCTGCTCGCGGGCACGGAGAAGGCGCTGCTCATCGATTCCGGCATGAACCTGAACAACGCGAGGGATATTGCCGCGGGACTTACAAACCTTCCGCTTTCCTTGCTGAACACCCACGCGGACAGGGATCATATCGGCAGCAATGAACAGTTCGACGCCTTTTACATGCATCCCGCGGAGGAACCCGTCTACCGACGTTCGGGAAAGCCAGGGACGATCCTCCCCGTTCGGGAGGGTGATGCTCTGAATCTCGGAGATCGTGAATTGAGGATCATCCATTTGCCAGGCCATACGCCAGGCAGCATTGCCGTGCTGGACGTCCAAAACAAGGTGCTGATCAGCGGGGCCCCATCCAGGCGCATGGACGTATCTTCATGTTCGGCGACCATCGGAATATGCAGGATTATATCGCAAGTCTGGAACACCTGGAGGCCTTTACCGACCAGTTTGACGAGATATGGCCGTCCCACGCCGATATCCCCGTTTCTCCCGCCGTTATTCGAAAACTGCATGACGGCGCTCAAGCCGTCCTGGACGGAGCGGTTCAAGGTAAACCGGCGGAGCTCTTTGGTCAGAGCATTGTCGTCTATGATTTGGGATTCTGCACACTGCTGTGCGGTCGGTGATACATAAGGAGGACGCAAATGAAAAAGGTAGCGATAATATGGTCCAGCCCGAATATAGACGGCTTGACGGCGTCAGCAAAGGATCAGTTTGCGCGCGGATTGTCGGATGTGGGCGCTCAGGTGCAGGAGATTCATCTGAACCGGCAGAGCATCGAGCATTGCCGAGCCTGCGGGAACGGCTGGGGAACCTGTAATAAGAAGGGGATGTGCGTTATCCGGGATGATTTCGCCGCCGTCTATCAGACGCTGGCGGAGGCGGACGGCATCGTCTGGATCAGCGCGGTCTACTGGTCGGACATGACGGAATGCTTCAAGGCGTTCTTCGACCGGCTTCGCAGGTGCGATGCCACACACAATCACTTCCTGGCTGGGAAGCGCTGCGTCCTCGTCGCCTGCGCGGGCGGCACGGGAAGGGGCACGTTGGAATGCCTGACGCAGCTGGAGCGAGGCCTCACCCACATGGGCATGCGCGCGTATGACCGCATCCCCGTGGTGCGGTACAACCGGGATTACATCCTCCCGGCGCTGTACGAGGCCGGAAGGGTCTATGTGGAGCGCCTTGAGAACGGATTCGATATGTATTATTGACGATCATTTCAAATGGACAATAAGGAGGTCGGCCTCATGCGCTATCAAAAACTTGGGAAAACGGGATTCGAGGTCTCCGCGGTCAGCTATGGCGGCGTGGTCTCGTCCCAGCATTTTGACAAGGCTGTGATCCCCGGCAACGGACAGGGCATGTCCGATCACTTTGTCTCATGGGCCATAGATCATGGCGTGAATTACTTTGACGTCGCACCCGGCTATGGGGATGCGCAACTTCTGATGGGAAATTCGCTCAGGCAATACAGAAAAAATGTCTTACTGGCCTGTAAGACGGCCCAGCGCGACAGGACTGGTGCCGAGCGGGACATGACGGAATCCCTGAAGCTGCTGCACACCGATTGGTTTGATGTCTATCAGCTTCACGGGCTCGTCAGCATGGCGGAGTTGGAAACAGTCTTCGCACCCGGCGGTGCGATGGAGCTGCTGCGCGACATGCGAGAAAAGGGCATTGCTCGAAAGATCGGCATCACCGTACACAACGAGTCCGTCGCGTTGAAGGCGCTTGAGTTGTACGATTTCGACACGGTGCTCTTTCCCTTCAACTGGCATATGCACATGGCACACAGTATGGGAGAGATGCTTCGGAGCGTCGCACGTCAGAAGAGTGTGGGTCTCCTGTGCATGAAATCCATGATCGAGCGCGCCTGGGGCGAGGACGAGCGCTATGCATCGAAGTATCCAAAGTCTTGGTGCAAGCCAATCGATATCGACGAAGAGCCGGAGCTGCTGCTCGCGGCGGTCAAATACGCGCTGTCGTTGGGCGTGGATACGTTGATCCCGCCGGGAAACTTCGCGCACTTCAGTTTCGCGGTCGAGCATATCGAAGAAGTGCTGGACAACCCCCTGTCGGAATCCGAGAGAGGCCTTCTCTCCGCCCGCCTGCCGATGGTTCGCGACTTTCCCTTCTTCGACCAGGATTGCTATACGCTTTGACAGAGGAGGACTACCATGCAAAATGTTTTGATCACAGGTACCGGCAGGCCGCAGGCACTGGGCTTCAACCTGGCCAAGCGTTATCTGGAGCATGGAGACAGGATGTTCGCCTGTGTGCGGAAGTCTACCGATGCATTTGCTGAACTGCTGAGCGTGTATCCCGAAGCACTGACCGTACTTGTCATGGATATTATGGACACGCCATCCGTCAGAGCCGCCAGTGAGGCCGTCGCCGCGCATGTCGACCGCCTCGATACCATCATCAACAACGCGGTGACCACCGCGCCGGACTACAACGCCTCTGTGATGGAAGCGAACCCCGACAACATCTCCGATTCAGTGAACGTGGGCGCTGCGGGGCCGCTGCGGGTCATCCAGACGTTCTGTCCCCTTCTGAAAAAAAGCGACATGGTCTTGTCGTCAACATTTCCTCCGAAGCGGGCAGCATCGGCGCATGCTAAGGCTGAAGGCAAGACCAATGATTCGACGATCCCATTTCGTCGTCGCCAAAGGAGTCATTATGGATTACAGCCAATATGAGAATTACGGTTTCGATCGTGTGAGCGCCTTCAATTTGTCAACCGGATGCCAAGAGCGTAGCTATCAGGCGCACTGGCATTCTTACGGTGAGTTCGTGCTGGTTGGCCCTGGAGATACCAATATCTTCATGGTGAATCAAAGGCGATACGAGTTGGTGGAAGGGGATTTTCTTCTGGTCTGGCCCATGGAAATGCATTCTATCATCAATGCGGACCGAAAGGATTCTCTGGTAATTCAGTTCAGCAACGGGTTCATCAATTCGCTGTTTGATCTCCAAAGGATCATGCACTTCTACAGAAATCTGCATGTGCTGTGCATACATGCACATCCCCAGCTTGTTGTCAGGCTGAAAAGTCTCGCAGACAGGATGAAGGAGATTTTCCTCTCCTGTGCTCCGGACCGTGAACTGCGCTGTTGTATGCTACTAATGGAATTCATGCTGGCGCTGGATGAGCACCGTGAAGAGTTTGCCCCCGAGATCAAAAGCGGCGAAGCCTACAGTTACACGGACTCGGCAATGCATCGCATGATCCTCGTGACGGATTACATCAAGAACAATCTTACGGCAGATGATCTGTCACAAAGCACAATGGCGGATATGGCGGGAATCAGCAAGGATTACTTTTCCAGAATCTTCCGAAATGTTACAGGGACAAATTTCAACAAATGGCTGAATATGATCCGTCTTGAAAAGGCAATCGAGCTACTCGCAGATCAGGATAAAACGATTACTGAAATCGCAATGCTTTCCGGTTTCCAAAGCATTTCCAGCTTCAACCGGGTCTTTCACGCGGAAAAGGGTATGGCGCCCGGAGAATACCGTTCATTGATGATGCCTCCGTATTTGGATTAATCCAAATACGGAGGCATACTGACGCTGAAAAGAATATCTCACAATCAGATCGCTTCCGAAGCAAGAAGCTTTCAGCTGACCTTTTTCAGATCGGCCGCATTGATGCGGAAGATAAAGCGCTTGTCCCTGCTGTAAACTGTCTCCTGATCTTCAAAAACCCGATAATCCACATGCGCCTTTTGCAGCTTTTCGATGTATTCATCTCGCTGCTCCTCAGATCTGAGAACCACTTGTGTCGTTTTGTGAAACAGATTCATGTTTTTTTCCTCCCTTGGCAATTGGATGTCTGCCGTGATTTCATGAATAGTATATTGCTCTGACGTGAAAACCGCTTCCCAAAAATTGACGACAGACATTTCGTTTTTTGCCAAAGTCACTTACCAGCGGCTCTGCCGGTGGTTTGACTTAGCCCCTCTACCTGGAACAATTCGGTGCAGTCGGTATGGAGGTCACCACGGTAGTAAAGCCGAAGAAGTTCGTCATTGAGACTGAGAACGCTACGATCCAGGTTGACCCTTCGCGCAGCGAGCTGGTGGAGATGAAGCGGATCGACAGGAGAAGGCACGTTCTGGCGGCTGTTGAAGGAGAAGTGACCGTGAATGGGGTGAAGTCAACATTCTGTAACTACTGCTATTCTTCAGAAAAAGCAAAGAATTGTCTGTCCCCGTCCAACGGCACTGATTGCAAGTCAATGCCGTCAGCCGGGGATCAGTAATGTGAAACAAAACGTCCAGTGTGATCACAGCGTAGGATTTGTTCAGCAGGATACAGAATCTATACTCAAAGAAAACTGGGAAAGATCGACGCTGGTTCTCTAATCAATCCGGTTGTGATGGGGCTTGCCCCATCTGCGGCGGTGCCGGATTCATAGAGTACGGATATGATAGTAATCGTCCAAGTAGCCGGGGTAACAGACGAACACGTCAATTTCGTCCTCGCCCTCGTGGAAGACCATGCGCCGCAGGCTTGCCATGGGATCGTAATGGTTTGTCATCGCTATTCACCTACTCATTTGAAATCGGTTGCCGACGCATCGGTTGTGCGTAGTCCAACACTTCTTCTCTGTTCTGGAAAACTCAAATAAGCGGGAACGGTATGTCCGTCAGAAAAAGTATCTGAATCCGGATGAGAATTGCACGATCCGTTCGCCAAGCCTCTCTTTCAGAAAGCTGAAAGCGTGATCTCCCGTGCAATGCCCTGTAAAGATATGCGCGATAGGGGTACACTGTATCTCCACGCAAAGCGCATCCAATTCCCCGTCTGTCATCTCATAGAGATGCAGGCCGCCAACATATGCGCACACATCGCTTCGGCCCAGCATTTCCCGGATATCTGTCAAGATATTCGTCATACCTGTATGAGAACAGCTGTTAAAGACAACCAGTCCCTGGCCGGTTTCAATGACAAGGCTCTGCTCGTGCGCAAAATCATCCGGAACGCGCTCGTCGTTGCTGACGGTGTACAGATCGTTTCTCAGCGCAATCGACGAATAATCCGCCCTGCGATGCGGGACAAGCCAGATACCCTCGCAAATCGTATGCACACCGCTCACGTATCGGATACGTTCTTCATGTTTCTTCAGGACTCCGCTTTGAATACCAATGTAGCGCAATAGTCCTTCCTTGATACCATAGCAGTTTTCACAGGTCCCTTCCCGCACCAGAAACGGAGCGCTGCGATTCAGCGAAAAAAAGGTTTCCATGCCGTCCACTGTTCCTGGCACAGCTTTTACAGCTTCTCAAGCATATCTGCAATACCGTTCAGCCAGGGAGCATCCAGCGATTCCACGTTGCCGTTGTCGCATGCAGCCGCGATGGAAGGATCAATAGGCAAACGGGCAATAGAAGTGATATCGGAGCGTCCGGCAATTTCCTCAAGATGGCTTTCGCCGAAAATATGGTGCTCCTTGCCACATGCGTCACACTTGAAGTAGCTCATATTTTCGATGATTCCCAGGACAGGGACGTTCATCATTCTCGCCATGTTTGCAGCCTTCTCCACAATCATGCCTACAAGCTCCTGAGGTGAAGTGACGATCAAAATGCCGTTCAGCGGCAGAGACTGGAATACCGTCAGCGGTACGTCGCCTGTTCCCGGCGGCATGTCCACAAACATGAAATCCACATCGCCCCATTTGACATCTGACCAGAACTGTTTGACTGTGCCTCCGAGGATCGGGCCGCGCCAGACCACGGGGTCGGTCTCATTGGGCAGCAGCAGGTTCAGGGATACCAGCTCGATACCGGTGGCGCTTACGGCAGGAATCAGGCCATCCTCATCGCCGAACAGCTGGCCGTGAACGCCGAAGGCCTTGGGAATCGAGGGACCGGTGATATCCGCATCCAATATCGCCACAGCATGTCCACGACGGCGCATCAGCACACTCATCAGGGAAGTCACCAGGGATTTGCCAACGCCGCCTTTGCCGCTCACTACGCCGATGACCTTCTTCACATGGCTGCTTGCATTGGCGGGCGCGGAGAAATCGGGTTTCTCGCCATTACGGCTGGGACAATCCTCGCCGCAATTGCTGCAAACGTGATTACAGTTTTCGCTCATTTCCAATGCCCCCTCAGTTCCCTCGGCAGTGATGTTCCGCGCAGTGGTCATGGCCGCAATCGCCGTCATGGTGTTCATGATGATCGCAGCGGGCATTCGGGTCATACTCCAGGCTGCCCTCCGCGAGAGCTTTCGCCGCCGCGTCCGCCGACCCCTGTACGCCGGCATAGAGTTTTATACCCGCATCAGCCAGCGCCATCTGTGCGCCCATGCCGATGCCGCCGCAGATCAGCGCGTCAACTTTCGCTGCCTGAAGGAATCCGGCCAGCGCGCCGTGTCCGCTTCCATTGGTGTTTACTACCTGTTCTCCTGTGATCCTGCCATTCTCTGTGTCATACAGCTTGAACTGCTCAGAATGTCCGAAATGCTGGAAAATCTCTCCGTTTTCGTAGGTGACTGCGATTCTCATACATGTACTTCCTTTCTCCATGATTTCCTGATTGATCTCAACCGGTTCATACGCACAGCATCCGCCTGTGATCAGCAGCCGCTTTCCATGTACAAGCGCGTTTGCAACTTTCTTCCGAGCGCTGTCGTAGATCGCCGTGACGGTTGTCCTGGCTATGTCCATACGAGCGGCGCAGACTTCCTGCGTAAGACCTTCATCATCCAGAAGTCGCAATGCTTCATACTCATCCACCGTCATTTGGATGATCTCGGTTGCTGATACATCATCAGGGGAGAAGCTGCGATAGACCGGCATGCGTTCAATTCTTCGGCATCTGACTGGCCTTGCCATAGCCATCTCCTTTCTGACATTTGTCAATAATTATAATACCACCAAATTCGACTTATGTCAATAATTCCGCCGGATTTCTATAAAAAAATCTGGGCCGCTGTGTCAAATAAGTCGACGCTCATCTGTCATCTGAATAGTAACCCGCCGACAGCCTGGGGCCATCGGCGGGTTCAGTTCCTGTAAGTTACAAGTCCTGCTCGGTCAGCGTGCAATTGGTATACTCCACACCGCCCACCGTCAGAGTAACGCTTTCGGGGACGATCACGCGGGCGCTGCCTTCAAGCGTCAGCGAGGCGATCAGGGACGTGTCCAGCACGGTCCAGACCGCGTCGTCGGTGAGCGTAACGTGCACGGCGTTCGCGCCGTTGTCGTTCACCAGGTTCGCCACCTGTCCGATGGACCAGTATTCCTCGATGGTAAAGCTAGTGTTCTGATACTGCGCCGCGAAGGTCGCGGCCTCGTCCGCATCGTCGAAGGCAGTCCCGCCGTTGTCCTTCACCGCCACAGACCCTTCATAGGTCACGTGGATGGCGGAGGTACAGGCGATTGCGCCGCTGTAATCCGCGCCCTCGCCGAAGGTCACGCTCAGCGTCGTGCCCTCCAGGCCGTCGGAGCCGGAGGCGTTGTAGATGTTACCGGTGTATTCGCCATTTGTAAAGGTGAAGGTCTGCGCGGTGCTGCCTGCGGATGCCGCGTCGGTGTTGAAGCCCGCGTCCTCGGTGTGGTACGGCTTGAAATTCTGGCTGCCGCCGTTGGTGTTTTCCGGGTCGTCCGCGTCCATCATGCCGCCGTTGGTGGTGTCATCGTTGTCCATCACCTGGATCAGCACGCCACCGTTGGTAATGGTCGCGTCGTCCACAGTTGCGGTCAGGGTCTCGTTGGAGGAACCGGACTTCACCAGGAAGGTGGCGTAGCCGCTGTCCACCACGGTGCCCTTCTCGAGGGCGATGGCATTGCTGCCCTGGTGGACCATGAAGCCGAAGGTGTCGGAGTGGATCTCCGTCGCCTTGTCCTCGGTGGCCGTGTAGGTAGCGGTGGTTTCGCCCGCGCTGTTCTTTAGCTCGTAGGTTTCCCCCGCCTCCAGCGCGGTGTAGGTCGCGCTGCCGCCGGTGAAGATGGTGGCGTAAGTGCCCACATTGATCGTCGCGCCGGCAAAGGTCTCCACGGCGTTGCCGATGGCATAGGTGCCGTAGCCGGAGCCGTAGTTGACGGTGTAGGGATTGTCCAGCGTCTGACTGATCTGACCGCCCTCGGCCTGCAGCGGCGCGGCGGCGCTCTCGTCGGCGTTGTTCAGGGTCAGGCTGCTGTCGTACACATTCAGAACCATGTCGCTGCCCGCGTCGGTGGACAGCACCGCCCACGCGCCCGCCGAGGTCTCGCTGTCGATGACGTTCGTGGTGGTATTGTCGCCCATCATGTTGGTGCAGCGGGAGGTGCCCATGATGCCCAAAATCCACGGCGGGGCGACCATGAGCGCCTGATCGGGTGTGTTCAGATAGTCGGCGTTCAGCGTGCCGCCATCCGATTGCAGGGTGCTGTTCTTGATGGTCAGCGTCGCGCCGTCGTCGGCGAACACGGGCATGGTGGCCACGCCCGCGGTGTGGAGGGTAGAATCCTCGACGGTAACGTTGGCCTGGGAACCGTAGACCGCGATGGCGCTGCCCCGGCCGGAAAAGTCGCAGGTATCGGAGCCGTCCGCGTCAGTGAGCAAGCTGATATTGACATTGGAGATGGCGTAGTTCGCGTCTACCACGATGATGCCGTTGTCGCCGGATTGTGTATCCTCAATGACGATCCCGTCCGAGCTGCTTGCGTCGTATGCGCCGGAGGCGATGCGCTCCGTGGAGGACTTTTCTTCGTCAATGCCTTCTGCGGTAACGTACAGTGCGGCGCTGTATTCATAATCCTCGCTGCCGCCGGACGACCAGGAGCCGATCACGCCCTCGGCCTTCTCATTGGAGCCACCGGGACCGCCCATGCCGTCGGGCGGATTTCCCATCTCTCCGCCGGGCCCGCCCTGCGGTAGCTGGCCGCCGCCGGGGCCGCCCGAAGGCGGCTCCGCATACGCGCAGACAGAACCGACGATCAATATAACCGCTACAATCAACGCAAAAATCCGTTTCATTTTCTTATCCTCCTTATGCCGCGGTGACGGTGGCGTTGGTGTAGACCACCGTGCCGTCGTCCAGCGTCTCAGTCGTTTCGGCTTCAATGCTGCCGTTCACCACGGAATCGGCGGAAACCGTCAGCGTGGTCAGTTCGGATGTCTCTTTGACGTTCCACACCGAGCTGTTCGTCAGCGTCAGCGCGGTGGCATGGGTATTGGTGATGTAGGTGTTTGCATCCAGATTCACCCAGCAGGCGTTCTCGTCATCCGCATAGTCAAACCACTTTTCATTCCATTCGTCCGCGGTGGAGAAGGTGATGTCGCCGTTCAGCGTAGCATTATTCAGGGTGACGGTCATATCCCGCTGGTAATCGTCGTGGACGAAGTCGCCGTCGATGGTGGAATCCGTGACGGTGACGTTCACCCCGCTGCCGACGTCCTGCTTGAGATACCGGGACATGGAATCGGAGTTCAGCGCCGTCAGCAGTGCCACGCCCGTGGAGGACTGGATCTCCACATCATTGAGGGCGATGTCCGCGGAGGTGGATTTCACCAGGATCGCCGCGCCGGTCACATAGTCGACGTACGCGCCTACCGCGTCGTCATATTTGTCGGCATAATCCTCGGTGGCCTGAACAGTATAGGTCTCGCCGTTCACATTTGAGATATATGCATACCCTTCGTTGTTGATGGCATCGTCGATGATGAGGGTGGCGTGACTCAGGGACAGGCTTGCGGTATAGTCCGAATTGCCCTCGCCCATCATGTCGGGGGAATGCAGCTGGAAGTCGTTGCGGCCCGCGATGATGGTCGTGCGCATATCCTCGCCAATCTCTCCGTCGCGGTATTCCAGAGCGCTGTGGCCGTCCTGGGTCGTCGCCGTCTCTGCGTCCCCTGAGGAACCGACTGTAATCGCGCCGTTATTGGAAAGGATCGCGCCCACCTCTGCGGAGACGAGCGTCGCGCCGTACAGGTAATCCCGGCAGTTGGTGTCTGCGTAGATGCCGTAGCCGCCGTGCAGCGCCAGCGCCTCGGTGTTCACGCCACGAACTCCAGCCCGCTGCCGGTGGCGGAATCAGTAGACAGCGCCGCCCAGCCGTCGGCCACGCACAGCGAATCGTAGTAGAAGGTGTGGGTCTGACCCACGGAGAAGTTGGCGCGGGAGTTACCGGAGATCAGCAGCCCCGCGTTGGAGGCCGGTTCGCTGATGGAGGTGGTATTGCCCTCTGCCCCGGCGTCGCCGCCTGCGACGATCACGGAATCCTCCACCACCATCGTGGCTGTGCCCGTGGCCGCCACGGTGTAGCGTCCCGCGCCATTGACCTCGATATTGCTGTCGGAGATCGTCAGCGTACCGGAATCCACGTAGGTCGCGGTGCCGGCGGATTCATTGCCGGAGACGGCTTCATCCACATTCATGGCGATATTCGCGCCAGTCAGGAAAACGTCTGAATCGCTGGCGCTCAGCAGGGTAGCGCTGTAGTCACCGCTCTCATAGGAAATCCCGGAGATCGTGATCGTCCCATCCGCGTTTTCGGTCGCTCCGACCAGGCTGTCGTCCGCTGTGACAGTCCCGCCTGCCACATCGATCAGGCCGCTCGTATTCATGGCGTTGCCCGTGCTGGCGACATCGCCTTCCGCCATGCCGCCGGGGCCGCCCATGCCGTCGGGCGGATTGCCCATGCCTGCGCCGGGCCCGCCCTGCGGCGGCTGGCCCATGCCCGGACCGCCCTCGGCAAGGCCCGACATGCACAGGCTCACAATGAAAACCAATGATAAAACAACCGCCAAGATACGCTTCATGAGAATCAGCCTCCTTGGAAACTTTCCCTTTCGATGCAATCATTATCCACGCGAACCTTAAAACAGTATTGAAGATAGAACGATTGTCGGCGTCATCCTGCGGATGCCGCCGACCCGCGCGACGCGAACTTCGTTCGCCGTCCGCTAATCGTACCACATCTTAAAAAATACTGCGGGAGCCGGATCGCTCCCACAGTATCATTGGCATTTCAAGGATCAGTTGAACAGTTCCTCCAGCGTTTCCTGGTTTTCCTGCAGCGCCTTCAGCACCCATTCGCTCCAGTGGCGGGCGTCGGTGTCGCTGTCGCCGAACACGTAGTCCTCCTGGCCGTAGTCGATCACGTCGAAGCCGGGCACGGCCTTGCTCGCGCCCTTGGTGCGATAGGCCATGCCGTCCGCCAGCGCAAAGGACACCGTCCCTTCATCGCTCAGGCTCACCCAGCCGGACAGATCCGTGCCGGTGGCGGACTCGGCGTCTCCGTTTTCGGTCTGCGGCTCGGCCTCGGCCTTCACACTCTCCACGCCGCTGACGTACTCGCCGTACATCTGGTCCACCCAAAGCGCCAGGCTGTTGCCGAGCACCTCGCTGGGCACATGGCCGCCGTCCCACTGCCATTCGATCGTGGCGTCAATGCCCGCGTTCAGGGCGGCCAACTGGATATTCAGCGAGTTGAACATGGAAATATCGCCCTCCACCGCGCCGCAGACAATGCGCATCCAGGCAGGATTGGCGGTGCACTCCGCGCCGATGTAGTTCAGTGGGTTATAGAGATCCACGATGTTCTTGCCATAGGCGTCGCCCGCCTGGATCCCGGCAATGTCCGCTTCATATGCGGCCAGCATTTCCGTATAGCTGGAATAGTTGTTGGAGTTGGTACTGCTGCCCGCGGCCTGGGTTGTGCCCGCGTCAGGGGTGCCCACATCCATTTCATCGCCGCTGCTGTTCTCCGCCACATCGGCGTTGTCGAAGCTGCGCTCGGAGGATTCGGCTTCGGTCGTGTCGGAGGGCGTTTCACCCATATCGGATGGCGCTTCGCCGTCAGCGGGCATATCGCCCATATCTTCTGTGATGGCTTCAGTGGTATCATCGGCATCCGTGCTGATCGCGTCAGAAGGCATTTCACCCATGTCGGAAGGCATTTTGCCACTGCCGGGGCCGCCCATGCCGCCATCCGGAGGCGTACCGCCAGGGCCGCCGTCTCCGCCGGGGCCGCCCATGTCATCTCCGGGACCGCCCATGCCGCCGGAGCTGCCCTTGGCATAACGGCCTTCGATGAACGCCTGCGCCTTGTCGGCGGTAGTCATCGCGGCAACATCCTCATCGGACAGCGCCTCGCCCTCGGCGTTGAACCACGTCCAGCCCTCGGCGTAAGCCAGGTTGTCCACGTACCATTGTAGGTTCTCCGTCAGCTCCGCCAGATACAGGTCGAGATAGCTGCCGCCGTAACCGTTGGTATCGGCGTACTTCTCTTCGTCGTATTCGATGGTCAGCGCCACGGTGCTGTTCAGTTCGCCGTCGCCGTCCAGGTCGAAGCCGACCTTCGCTTCGTCAACAGTCAGATTCTGACTGTTGATGTATTCCATGTACTCCTGCGAGAGTACCGCCGCCAGCGCCTGCTGGAAGTCGGTATTGAAGTTGAAGCCGGTGTTCAGCGTATACTCCATGGCCAGCGCCATATCCGCCTCGTACAGCGAGGTGATGGCGCTGTAGGCCACGCAGCCCCACGCGCCGTCGGAGAGCTCCACTTTCTCGCCGTCGATGGTGACGGTGGTGCAGTAAGTGCCGTCTTCGTTACGATACACACCCACCGCGCCAACCTCGATCTGGTAGTCGTAGAAATCGGGGTTGTTGGACGTGGCCGCGAACATGGCCGCGTGCGCGCCGCCGCCGGAGCCGCCGGTGGACACCCAGCAGTCCACGCTGCCGGGGAGGTTGCCCAGCAGGATGTTGTACTTTACGAAGCGGGTCGCCGCCTTTTGATCGACCAGACAGCTCGGCGCGTCGCCGGTATACACGGTGTTGCCGTCCGCGTCCGTGTAGCTGTCCTGCTTACCGCGGTTGCCGCAGGCCACGTTGATGTAGCCCTCGGCGGCATAGGTCGCTGCGGCGGTCGTGTTGCTGGAATTGCCGTAGCCCGCCGCGCCGGTGTTCAGGATACAGGGGGCTGTCGCGGCGGTATAGGTCTGGCCGTTGGTGCTGGTGATTTCAGATTCATAGTCGATCACCAGGCTGCCCTTCACGGCCTCGGTCGCGGTCTGGGCCGTCACATCCGCCGCGCCGTCGCCGTCGGTGTCGATGCCCACCACATACGCGCCGGGCACGCACACCGACACGCCCTCCTCCTTCTCGATGACGGGATTTGTCACGGCCATCACCACGGACAGCGTCCAGGCGTCGGAGCCGGAATTGTAGGTCCATTCCTGATCGGCATTGTTCGCCAGGTTCAGCGCCGCTTCGATTGCCTCTTTATCGGAGGCGGTCGTCGTGTCTTCGGCAACGCAGACACAGGATATCACAAGGATCAGGGACAACAGTATCGCAAACAGCTTCTTCATCGCGCACATCCCTCCTAAAACGGTATCAGCGGAAGCAAAGTATCTTCCTGCTGATACCATCATAGCGCGTGAAAATTGAAATTCGATTGAAATCACGCCGCCGGAAATGAAACATCGACCGTAAAACAACCGTTGACATACTCCGCTCGGATCGATCCCTTATGCGCCTCGACGATCTCCCTCGCGATGGACAGTCCGAGGCCGTAATGCTGTTTGACGGTTCCTCCGCTTCGCGCCTCGTCCACCCTGTAAAAGCGTTCGAACAGGCGCGCCGTCTGCGTATCGGATATCGCGGCGGAGGGATTCGACACGCAAAGCGCGGCGCATCCACGCTCCTTCTTCAATCGAATGCTAACGGGCGCGTTTTCGAGGGCGTATTCCATCGCGTTATCCAGAAGGATCGACATCAGGCTTTTCAATCGCTCTCCGTCCCCTTCGATGGCGATGGATTCCTCGATTTCGACCTTTAGAGCGTGTCCCTTTTCATAGCCGACACCCTCAAACGCAAGCGCCGCGCCTTCCACGATGCGGCTCAGATCCTGTGTCTCATGGGCGATTGCAAACTTATCCAGCCGCGACAGCATTAGCATCTGTCCCACCAGCGTTCCCATGCGCCGATTCTCGGTTTCGATGTTATCCAGCCAACGACTTTCTCCGACATCCTTTCGCAGCAAAACCGCGTTTGTGTCGATCACCGCAACCGGCGTCTTCAATTCATGGCTGGCATCCGCGATAAAGCGGCGCTGTCGGGCATCGTTTTCCTCCAGGGGGCGAACCATGCGCCGGGCCGACCAAAGGGACAGCAACAGCAGTGCCAGCACCATGACGATTCCGTAGCGCAGGGTGTTTTTAAGCAGCGCGGAGGCGCTTTCGCTGACCAGCGTGTTATCCAGCATCACGACCAGCGTCCGTCCGTCGCGCGTCTCCGTGTGGTAGACCCATGCCTCCCACACCCCGTCCGGGCGAGCGTGCGCCGTCAGCTCCCGCGCCATCCCGGCCATGGCCTCGTCATCCAATCCGCTTCGGTGAGGCTCGTTGTTTATGGCGGCGATTTTTCCGGCTTTATCTATTTCAACGGAATAAAATTGCGAACCTGAGCCGCCTGGCGCAATATGCTGCGGCGGCTGGCCGCCGTCCGCGTTCGGCGGCGGATCAAACACGCCGGATGGATTTCCGTTCTCCCAATAAGCCTGCGCGTACAACGCCATCATATCACGGTCCGCTGCCAGCATATCGCGATAGCTGGTCAGGAAAATCACCGCAAGCGTTCCTATAAACAGCGTCAGCAGCGAAAGGCTCATGGCCGCTACGATTTTTCGCTTGAGCTTTTTATACACCGGCATCCTCCCTGATCTGATAGCCCAATCCGCGCCGCGCCTTGATTTCCACCCTGGATCCGATGAATTTCAGCTTGCGCCGCAAGAAGGTAAGGTAGACCTCGACGTTGTTGTATTCGGCATTGTCCTGATACCCGTATGCCCGCACCGCCAAGCGCTCCCGGGTGATCGTGCGGCCATCGGTTTCGATCAGCGCGTCCAGCAGCTTCGCCTCCTTTGGCGTCAGGCGAACGGATTGTCCGGTATGCAGACAGAGCAGATCAAAGCCGTCCATGGTCAGGACGATGTCGCCGTAATGCTTGCCCGCATTGGCCGGCGTGACGCGCCGGGTCATTGCCCGCACGCGCGCCAGCAGCTCCCGCGCGTCGAAGGGCTTGGTCAGGTAATCATCCGCCCCGCTGTCCAGGCCGATCACCTTATCTTCCACGGCGTCTCGGGCCGTGAGCATCAATATGGGAAGCGACCGCCCGGCCTGCCGCGCGGCGGCGGCAATTTCAAAACCGGATGCGCCGGGAAGCATAACATCCAGTATCGCGGCGTCGAAATCCCGGTCAACAATGGCAAGCATACCCTGTTGGCCGTCTGTACAGACGCATACTTCATAGCCTTCTCTGCGAAGCAACTCCCCAAGGGCCTCGACCATCCGAGGCTCATCCTCTACAATAAGCAAGCGAATCATGTTTCATAGCTCCGTCCGGGATTCAGATTATCGAAGTGTCCAAACCAATTATAGCACGCGGTGTTGGTTCTATCAACGCCGGATTTCGCGCAGAGAAGCGCGCCTGTCATCCATGACAAGCTCGCTCATACAAAACATAACGTTGTTGTTGAAAATCAAACGTGCTTCCTTTGTTCAGTCCGATGTGATATACTGTTATCACATACAAACGGCAGGAGGATACCCATGCCCATGAATATCGACCGCCAGCTTCGGGAGCGCATGGCCCACGACACCGCGGTTTTTCCCATCAGCTTTTTCGAGGATGAGTTTCTTGCGCTGCCCACCCGCTCCATACCGCTGCACTGGCATCCGGAGTTTGAATTCGTCACGGCGTCCAGCGGCATATTGGAGGTACAGGTCGGCCATACCCTGCTGCGGCTGGGGGCTGGCGACAGCCTGCTGATCAACGGCAACGTGCTGCACGCCATGCGGCAGATCGAGGGCGAGCGGCCCGACGCCATGCCGAATATCGTCTTTTCGGGAACGCTCATCGCGCCGGAGGGCAGCGCCATCCATGAGAGGTATATTCGCCCCATTGCCGCGAGCGATGACCTGCTCTTTATTCTGTTCAAACGCGGCGCGGGATGGCATGACGCGGTCAACGACGCGCTGGCGGAGGTTTATCGGCAATTGCGCGACGCCGGGGCCTGCCATGAGATGGCGGTGCAGCGGCAGCTCAGCGGCATATTTGAGGCGATCTTTCGGCATTTGGAGGCGCTGCCAAGAACCGGCGCTACGCGGGTGCAGCTTGCCGTTCAGGTCCGGCTCCAGCAGATGCTTGCCTTCATTCGCGCGCATTATGCCGAGAACATCACGCTCGCCGACATCGCCGCCGCGGCCAGCGTCAGCAAGAGCGAGGCAAACCGTTGTTTCAACGCCTATATGAATTGCACGCCCATTGACGCGCTGATCCAGTACCGCCTGGAGACGGCGCGGAGGCTGCTGGGCGATTCCACGCGCACAATACGTGAGATCAGCGAAGCCTGCGGCTTCAATTCCGAGAGCTATTTCAGCCGCCGCTATCGGCGCGTCTATGGCTGCGCGCCCGGACAGGGCAGGAGCTAAGCTTTTCGCAATTGGGAATATCGTTCAATGAAATGGCAACTATGTGCATTGTTTTTGGATAACAATGATAATATAATACCTTCCGAGGCGAACGCTTGCAATACAAGACCGCCAAGGGAGGTATTTTCATGAGGATCGACGGCACTCAAAAAGAGAAGGACACACTGCAAATCGGGAGGGACTGAATATGACGTTTTACAGCATTCCCAATACGCGCCGTTTTCTGGAGAGGGTACGGACCTGCAGCGGCGAAGTGCGCTATCTGGACAGCGACGGCAGGGCCCTGGATCTCAAGGCCGCGGCCGTGGCGCTGACGGATACCGGCCTGGAGCGCTTCGTGGGTCCGATCGACAAAATCGAGGTGTTCACCCAGCGGGCGGAGGACGCGGTCCGTCTCATCCGCTTCATCGCGGAGATGGCCATTCCTGCATCCTGCGGCAATGCGGCGCGGAGGGAGACAAAATAGAATGAAGAACTACCAAAGAACCCTGCGGGCCTGCTATCTGGGGTTCATTACACAGGCCATCGCGGCAAATTTCGCGCCGCTCCTGTTTCTCAGGTTCCATGCCGATTACGGCATTCCCCTGGGCCGGATCGCCCTGATATCCACGACGTTCTACTTCACCCAGCTGGTGGTGGACGTGTTCTGCGCCAGATTTGTGGACGCCATCGGCTACAGAAGGAGCGTGGTCGCTTCCGAGGTCGTCTCCGCGCTGGGGCTGATCGGTTTGGCCTTCGTGCCGGATCTGTGTCCGAACCCCTTTGCGGGCATCATCGTCTGCGCTATTCTTTACGCTGTCGGCAGCGGCCTGATCGAGGTGCTGGTCAGTCCCATCGTGGAGGCGTGCCCCTTCGACCACAAGGAGGCGGTCATGAGCCTGCTGCATTCCTTCTATTGCTGGGGCTCCGTGGGCGTCATCCTGCTGTCCTCGCTCTTCTTCACGGCGTTTGGCATCGGCTCCTGGCGGATACTGGCCTGCCTGTGGGCGCTGATCCCGCTTTACAACATCTATAACTTCGCCACCTGCCCCATCGAGAGACTGACGGAGGATGGCGAGGGCATGACCATCGGGCAGCTGCTGAGAACGCCGCTGTTCTGGCTGGCCATCCTGCTGATGGTCTGCGCCGGGGCGTCGGAGATGGGCATGGCCCAATGGGCCTCCGCCTACGCCGAAGCGGCGCTCGGCTTCCCTAAGGCGGTGGGCGATCTGGCGGGTCCCTGCCTGTTCGCGGCGGCCATGGGCGTCAGCCGGGTTATCTACGGCAGATTCGGCGCGAGGATCGACCTGACGCGCTACATGATCGGCTCCGGACTGCTGTGCCTGTGCTGCTATTTGCTGGCTTCCCTGGCCAGAAATCCTGTGCTGGGGCTGATCGGCTGCGTGCTGTGCGGCTTTTCCGTGGGCATCATGTGGCCGGGAACCATCAGCGTCATATCGCCGCGCCTGCCTCGGGGCGGGACCGCGCTTTTCGCGCTGCTGGCCATGGCCGGAGACCTGGGCGGCGCGATCGCCCCCAGCCTGGTGGGCGCGGTGAGCCAGCGGGCTGGCGACAATCTGCAAGCCGGCATGCTGGCCGGCGGAGTGTTCCCGTTGGTGCTGATCGTTTCCCTCGTCTTGCTGACCAACAGCGCTGTCAAAGAACATGGAGATTGAAGCGGATTGCGCCCTTATCGTGCGGTATATTATTTCGGCATCGTGGACATGCTTATCGGAATACGCAACACCCCGTCAAAGCGCCGCGCGGTGCGGAAGGTTGAAAGGGTGTCGCGCCTGTTACCTAAAACGAGGGATTCATCCTCTTTTCAAACCGAAACATACCGTCCGGGAACTGTTCATCCATTTGCTGCCCGGCATCGGGATCGTTGGGATCGGGATGGTGGCTGTTGTAGAACTCGACAATGTGGAACCCACACCGATTGACGTAGAAGTGAATATTCCGTTTCTCAAAGTAAGGCGTGACCGTTTCCCATACCGTTACTTCCGGATGCAGTTGTTCCACCGCGCACCAGGCGGCATAGCCGATGCCCTTGCTGTGCGCTCTGGGGGAGACAAACAAAAGATCAAGATCGCCCCGCGCACCGTCCACCCTGATAACGACGCCGCCGACAGGCCGCCCGTCCTGCATGATTCGATAGGCCTCGCCGCCATCAATGGACTTTTCAATGGTCTCTCGGGAGATGATTTCTCCCTCTTCTTCGAAGTGGTCGTCGCGGCGACCGAATTCTTCCAATGCACCGTAATTGAATGCCTCTTGATTATCCAGTATGAATTGGTTTCTGTCATCAGGAGCCAGCGGAACAAGTGTGATGTTTGCCATAGCTCAATTCCCGCTGCAATGATGCTCCGCACAGTGGTCATGGCCGCAGTCGCCGCCGTGGTGGTGCCCATGATGATCGCAGCGGGCGTCAGGGTCGTAATTCAGCGTTCCCTCCGCAAGGGCCTTCGCCGCCGCGTCCGCGGAACCCTGCACCCCAGCGTACAGCCGGATTCCCGCCTCATTCAGCGCCATCTGCGCGCCCATGCCGATGCCGCCGCAGATCAGCGCGTCCACCTGGGCTTCCTTTAAAAAGCCCGCCAGCATCCCGTGGCCGCTGCCGTTGGAGTCCACGATCTGCGTGTTGACGATGGCGCCGTTTTCAACATCATAGAGCTTGAACTGCTCCGTATGTCCAAAGTGCTGAAAGATCTCTCCGTTCTCATAGGTTGCCGCGATTCTCATGGTGTTCGCTCCTTTCAAGTCGATTCGCCCCGTTCCCTGATTCTCCAGCTGATAGCTGCCGCCGCCGATGCGCAGGATCTTTCCCTCCACCAACGCTTCGGCCAGCTTGCTCCGGGCGCTCTCATAGATGTTGGTGACGGTGGTGCGGGCCACGCCCATGCACTCTGCACATCGCTCCTGTGTCTACTTCTCCCGATCCATCAGCCGTATGCACTCGTATTCGTCGAGCGTCATTTCAATGACCTCCGCCCGCCCTTCATCCTGCGGTGCAAAGCTCCAGTAATCCGGGTAGCCGCGTATGCGTCGGCATCTGGGTGTTCTGGCCATAACGCACCTCCTTTTCCTGACATATGTCAGAAGCATAATAGCACATTTATTGGCATATGTCAATTATCACAACGCATCCAAATTGAATATACCGCCACGAGAGTGCGACAAAACCGGCCGGATCGAGCGTTGTTTTCGCTGGAATCAAGCAGCGTCGCCGGCATCGTTGGATCAATGTCACCGCGCCCTTGCAACTTTGGGCAGTCTGCATTCTTTATCAATATGTGCAATAATACTCGGAAACGCATCCGTGGATGGATTCTGAAGATTGGGGCAATTTGGAGTCCATTTATCGCGTCATGAATTATCAAGGCGCTCAGCGCATGATACCGTTCTGTTCTGGCAGAAGTAAAATCCGATAGCACCAAGTTTTTATATCCGGAACAGGGAGAGAAGCACAATGCCCCCATTACTGTGACAGCCTGTTATCAAATGAAAACCGGGAGAAGCCGTTGAGACTTCTCCCGTAAGTATAATGATTTAATTCACAGCCACGCCATTCACATACAGGGTGTAGCCGTTCAGGTCGACATTGCTCAGATCTCCATTGAAGGCGGTCACATAGCTGTCGCCGGTCAGCGTCCAGGTGGAGCCGCTGTCCAGGTTCACGGTCACCGAGGACACGCTGTCGGAGGTGATCGCGCCGGTGATGGCCTGGTCCACCAGGTTCAGCGTCACATTGCCGCCGTTCTTGCCGCTGGAGCCCCAGGAATCCGCAGAGGCGTCCAGGAACACGCTGCTGTCCTCGGCATAGGTGAAATCCACGTTTTCCAGAGTGATCGTCGTGGTGACGTTTGTCACATGGAACATGCTGCCGGTCTCTGCGGTCATGGCGCCGCCGGTCATCGTGAAGGAGGAGCTGCCCTCGCTGGCGTCGCCGGACATGGACTGATAGATCAGTACATTGGTCTTCTGCGTGCTCTGGCCGTTCAGCGTGGCGTTGGAGCCGGTGATGTCCACGTCGTTCAGTGTGACAGAATTGCCGCCCTCAATGACAACGGCTTCGGAGTTGGTCGCAGACAGCGTCGCATCAGATACTGTGATGTCGGCGGTGGAGTAGATCGCGGGAGAGCCCACGCCGGTGGTATCATAGGTGCCGCTGGTCACGTTCACCGTCCCGCCGCCCCGGTCGGAGCGGATCGCCGCGGAGGAATTGCCGCTGGTGGAAACGGTCAGGTTGTCGGCGTTCATCGTCGCGCCGCCGGTGGTCATCAGGCCGCCGGAGTTGTTGCCGGTGGTGGTGATGGTGGTGTTGGAGACGTTCACGGTGGTGCCGCTGCCATAGCTGAACACGCCGTTGGCGTGGGTGCCGTCCGTGGTCACTGTGGTATCGCTGATGGACAGGATCGCGCCTTCCTTGGCCAGTACAGCCGCGTTCACGCCGTTGAAGTCCGCGCTCTCACCGCTGCTGGAGCCGGTCTTCGTGATCGTCGCGTGGGTCACTTCGACCGCGTCGCCGGAGACCAGTACAGCGTTTTCGCTGTCAGTGGAAGATGTGTAGGTCGCTCCGTCGACATTCTCAGTAACGGTGGCCGCCGCGCTGTATTCAGCGGAAGTATTGTCGCCGGGCATACCGGGCATCTGACCATTCTGACCTTCACCGGGCATGCCGGGCATCTGGCTGTCTGCGGGCATCGCGGCGGAGATGGCGTCGTACTCCTCCTGAGTGATAACGCCCGCGCTCAGCAATTCATCGATCAGACCTGTGCGTTGGCCGCTGGCAGGCATCTGGCCATCGGCGGGCATTTCGGGCGGCTGCTGGCCGTCGCCGGGCTGCTGACCATCGGTAGGCATCTCGGGCGGCTGCTGGCCGTCGGTAGGATGCTGACCGTCAGTGGGCATTTCGGGCGGCTGCTGGCCGTCGGTAGGATGCTGACCATCGGTAGGCATCTCGGGCGGCTGCTGGCCATCGCTGGGCATCTGGCCATCGGTAGGCATCTCGGGCGGCTGCTGGCCATCGCCGGGCTGCTGGCCGTCGGTAGGCATCTCAGGCGACTGCTAGCCGTCGGCGGGCTTATGCGCCTCCATATAATCCTTCCGTAATGTCCGTCCGGTTGCGAACATACTGGTAGCCGAACAGCGTCCCGCAGAACTCCCGGAAGTACCTGTCGTAGGGCAATTCACTGTAGTGAAGGCCCAGAGAGCGGCGGGCGAGCTGCATGGCCTGCTCGAAGAACTGGCAGCTGTCGGGCGTTCCGACCATGCAGATAGAGATGCCGGAGCAGTTGATGAGCTGGGTCAGGGAGCCCACCAGTGTCTTGCCGTTCTTGCTGTTGACGACATGCTGGATCTCATCCACGACCAGCAGCCCGATGTGGTTCAGCGCCACCTGGCTCACGGAGCCGATGAGCATATCCGTGGTCGCCCTCGCCCTCACGGCATTGTCGTAATACCTGGTGTCCAACTCCTCGTCCACCTGTCGCAGGATCTCCAGAAGGAGCCCCTTCACGGAGCTGTCAAACGGGCATTGCACCACCACACAGGGCACGATCTTCGCGCATGGCTGTTCCAGCTCGATGGCCCTGTTTTCGGAGATCAGCCGGATCGCCTTGGAGATGGCGCTGCTCTTGCCGATGCCAGAGGTGCCGATGATCGTGAAGCTGTCTGAGCCGCCCAGGATGCCGCTGTAATCTCGCTGTTTCACCGCCTTGTAGTTCTCGGCATACCGCCTGACGGCCAGCCTGGAGCCCTTTTTCTGGAGACTGCGAATGAGCGCGAGATACAGCTTGCTGTAGATCTCCACGCTCATCGCGGAAGGGAGGTAGATATCGTAGAGGTCCGACAGCTTCATCAGGCGCACGGCCTCATCCCGGTCACATACGCCGGGGTCGTACTCCGGCATCACCTTCAGCGCCCGCATGAGTTCATCCCCGGACAGCATCCGGGGCAGCGCCCCGATGAGCGCGTTGGCATCAATCATCCTTCGTACCTCCCTTCATGTAATCCCTGTGCTTCCGAAGCTGCTCCCGGCTGCGGTTCCCGCGGATGTTCTTCAGCTTGGTGTCGCCGGTTTTCTTCGCGGTTCCCGCAATGGTCTCGATGTGATCCGCCAGGTCGATTCGGGCTTGAAGGCTTTCCGCCTGCGCCGCCCTGACCAGCCGCTTTCGGCTCTCCTGTGCCTGCCGCACACCGTTCAGGTCCTTCCCGGCGTATCTGCCCTCAATGAGGTCGAAGCGCACATACGCCCCATGGTCGATGAGCCACACGCAACCCACGTCATCCGGATTATAGGCCACCACGGCTTCTCCACCCTGGAGATACTGTTCGGTGTAGTCGTCATGCCTGTAGCGCATCTGGTTGACCTTCAATCCGGAACGTGAGAACCTGCCCGTAGTACGCGGCAGCAGCGTGAGGATGAGCTGTTCACGGGAGACGGGAATCAGGTCAGCGGGCGGCTGTTTCCGCCCGTAGTTCCAGATCGCGACTGCGTTAGGCTGAACCCCCTGCGCAAGCATATCGTCGGTGTAGGGGTAGTTCCCGATGATACGCTTGCCGTTGTAGTAAAGGATGCAGTTCAGCAGGACCTTCTCAAACTGCTCCATGGTCAGGCAGGCGTCCTTCCTGTAGTCGTGCGCCCCGCGCTCCTGGTAGTCCGGCTCGATGACGCCCCTGCCCTTCAGGTAGGGCTTGAACGCGCTCTGGATCAGGTCGAAGAACTTCTCCACCACGCCCTTCAATTCCGGCCTGTAGGCGGGCAGGTTCACCACCGTGACGCCCAGCTCCGCGATCTGCTCAAAGTTCTGGGAGGCGTATTCCGAACCCTTATCTGTCACCAGCGTGCCGGGGAGCATGCCTGCACAATCCCATTGGCCTTCGCCGATCGTGATACCGAACCGCTTGCAGTACACCGCCTTGTCCTCAATGACGCTCAGCATGAGCCCTCTCAGGCTGTACGTCCCGCCCTCCCAGGAGAGCGTATAGCCACAGCACAGTCCGCTGTAGGCGTCGATGCAGGCCGTGAGGATGGGGCGACCCACCAGCCCGCCGGCCTCGTTGACCAGGTAGATGTCACAGATGGTGGCGTCCAGCATGGCCACACCCACATGAGAGGCGAACTCCTGCACACCGTCCCCCAGTAAGGGCCGGTGGTCCCGCTGATACTGTTTTATACCTTCACGGGAGATGTAGTAGTCCTGCAGACTCTTGTGCTTGCGGTAGAAATACCGGAACTGGTGGAAGGAGGGGTATTCGGGCAATAGATTCCCGCCCTCATCACAATACCGTTCTTTCAGCATCAGCGTGTAAGCTGTCCGCAGGCTGTTTCGGTTCTTCGTGTAGTAGAACTTGTTCAGCGCCCAGCGGATGTTCTTTTCGTCTCCGCTGAGTGCTTTCTCCACAGCACCGCCTTTGGGTGCAAGCACAGTGACATCCTGATAAGCGAGGTAAAGGCAGAGATAATGACGCACAGTCTTCCGACACACCCCGTGCTCCGAAGCAGCTTGCGCGATCATTTGGCTTCGTTTGCCCTTGTCCATGATATAGGGAATCACACCCGTAATGATGGTAAAGCGTTCCCTCATGATTCTCTGGGCATCCACAGGAATATCATCTTCGCGTGATATACCATTGAAAGTAGGCCACAATTCAGATTCTTCGATTTGTGTATAACCCAACAGTTCATCTTTCCTGATCCACATGGGCATTACCGGGTGGATACAGTCAATCACCAGCATTTCGTTCTCACGCTCATCCAACACACGCAGGATGCTGTCATCCCGTTCCCACAGGCTGTTTTTCTGCATCGATTACAATCCCCCAATCTGTCACGCCCAGTTTTGTCCAGTATTCACGCGACATATCCAGCAGCTTCAACGTCAATGGCTTGGTAAGGAAACGTCGGAATACACATTCCCGTACCATCATCTCCCCATCCGCTCGAATACAGACAAAGTCTGTCGTATATTCTTCCACTGTAGGGCCTTTCAGCGTGACATTGCATCTGATAGACTTGATATTCCTATTCGCTTCCAGCCTGTCCAGATATGCACGTTGGATAGCGTCGTAGGTTCTGCATACATCTTCACATTTTGAAACCTGACGTTTCTCGCATCGTCCCTTATAATTCTTCTTGCGCATCTGCATCGTCTCCCGTACTTTATTTCCCAAAAAACAAATTGTTACGAAAATCCCAGCATAAAAATGGGGCCCCAAAAACGTGTTTATGAGAACCCCGCATAATGGCCAAAATGCCTGATATTACGACGTTTTCAGTACATTGCAACAATCTCCCAAAAACGCCATTTTGAAAAAATACTATGTCATGGGGCAAGGTCACTTTCCCTGTTAGGGGCAAAGTCACTTTCCTTTTTCCCTCATTTCAAGTCCTGCTTCAAGTCCAATTTTTCACCCTCTATACTCCTCCATTTCCCTCCCCCTTCCCCCTGCGACCCCCAACCCCCAC
>CACWZI010000012.1 GCA_902765305.1 uncultured Eubacteriales bacterium | reverse complement strand
AAGAAATCCGTCAGGATTTCTACCTTCCCTAACACCTAAAACCTATAACCTAAAACCTAAATACTGATTTGTCGCAGCGCGACAAATCAGTATTTACCGAACTGAATAAATCCCCGCGGCTCACGCCATCTTCAGCATCTCCTCGCGCAGCTTGCCGATGATGCGCTTCTCCAGCCGCGAGATGTAGCTCTGGGAAATGCCCATCATGTCCGCTACCTCCTTCTGGGTGTGCTCCTTGCCGGCGCCGAGACCGTAGCGCAGGCCGACGATGTACTTTTCCCGATCGTTCAGCTTGTCGATGGCGGTATGCAGCATCTGCTTCTCCACGTCGGCGTCCAGCTCCTTGCTGACCAGGTCGGGTTCGGTGCCCAGTATGTCCGACAGCAGCAATTCATTGCCGTCCCAGTCGGTGTTCAGGGGCTCGTCGAAGGAGACCTCCGACTTCAGCCGGTTCGATTTGCGCAGCACCATCAATATCTCGTTTTCGATACAGCGGGAGGCATAGGTGGCCAGCTTGATGTTCTTGTCCGGGTCGAAGGAGTTCACCGCCTTGATCAGCCCGATGGCGCCGATGGAGATCAGGTCCTCTATGCTGATGCCCGTGTTCTCGAACTTCCTGGATATGTACACCACCAGGCGCAGGTTCCGCTCGATCAGTGTGGCCCGGGCACCGCTGTCCCCGGCGTTACAGCGGCGCATCAGCGCGATCTCCTCCTCCCGGGTAAGGGGCGGCGGTAGCAGGTCACTGCCGCCGATGTAGCAGACGGAGCCCCTGCGGATCTGAACGATGAGCCCGAATATGGATTGACGAATGGATTTGAGCGCCATGAATAATCCCCCTTCATGCTTTATAATCAGTAATAGCTTGCGAATTCGGGTGGGGCGAGGGCCTGACAGAGCCCGGGAAGGGGCGTGGGCGATACGGCCACCCAGATGTCCGGCCCCCGGCGACGCTTTCGGCCGCTGACGATCCACAGGGCATCCGGCCTGAAGCAGGCCATGCGTCCCTCGCCTCCGAGCGCGCCGAAGCCCAGCGTGCGGTAGCCGGTCTGAGGCAGTATGTCACGCACCAGCGGGGCCTCCGCGATGAGCACCGGCAGGCCCGACAGGGGCTCCCGCAGGCGGTTTCCGGTATCGACGAGCGCCGGAAAGCTGGCGCTGCGGCTGCCCACCCGCAGGCACAGCGTCACCTGCCAGTCCCGGCTGCCCGGTGGCCGACCGGCGCTGACCAACAGCGTCAGCAGGGCGCCTGTCCCCAGGCATAGAGGCGCGGTCAGCGCCGGAGCCAGGGGCAGCAGGCGCGCGATGCCGCCGCACAGCAGCGCGTGCCCCAGCAGCGTCAACGTGAACAACGCCCACTGCTTCGGTGCGCCACGCCGGGTGATGATCAGCGCCGCCAGCGCAGGGGAGGCCCATGCGACAAACGGTCCCGTTGTGGGTTGAACCCCGACGAGGATGGCGAGCACCCCACAGGCTGCGTCGGCGGCGAGCACCCGCCGCCAGCTGAACAGGCCGAATGCGCGGCTGACGACAGCCAACAGCATGAAATCAGCCGTCAGGTTGATCGCCAGGAAGCCCTCGATGGTCATCGTCACTCACCCCGCCCAGACATCATAGCCAATCCAAGCGGTCAATCTCAAGGATCTGGTGTCGAAGGGTGTGGGAAAAATATCGCCGTGTTTCGCCATGCTTTTCGCCTGGAAAGGCTGTTTTCGACAGGTCGGAGCCGCTCTGGGGAGGGCGGGAGGGGGCAGATTCCCTTTCCCAAATCAGTTCTAAACTGTGAATGCCCCTCCATATGCGCTTTTTTGACTGTTTTCGGGGAATTGTCGAATCATTGGAGAATGTCGGTCCTTTTCGACGCAAATCGCGCGGAAGTCGAAGAAAAGTGCGGATTCGCCAGCATTTCACGGAACGCCAACAGGCGTTCAGCCATACGTTGTTACGGGAGGGGATGGCATGAGCTTCTCGGAACTGAAGCGCAAGGACGTCGTCAACATCTCTGACGGAAGGAAGCTGGGCAAGCCCATCGACCTGATACTGAATGATTCCGCTTGCGTTCAGGCCCTGGTGGTGCCCGGACGCTCCGGCGGCGTGCTGGGCTTTCTGAAGCAGGATCGTGAGGGCTGCGTCATCGACTGGTCCAGGGTGCGCCGCATCGGCGACGACGTGATACTGGTGGAGCTGGATTGCAAGGGCGCAAATGAAGCGTGAATACTGCAGAAAGGCAAATCTTGCTCTTGACCGCGGCAAAGGCAACTGATATAATAGTATCAAAGCATGAATACAATGCAATAGAATTGTCTGGATAAAACGGGAGGTACGTTATGGAACAGAAGAGGAGATTGGTGACCCGCAGCGATTTTGACGGTTTGGCCTGCGCGATGATGCTCCGCGAGCTGAACCTGGTGGATGAGATCAAGTTCGTTCATCCAAAAGACGTGCAGGATGGCAAGGTCGAACTGACAGCCAACGACATTACCACCAATCTGCCCTACGATCCCCGCGTGGGCATCGCCTTTGACCACCATGAATCCGAGATGGATCGTCTGAAGGCCCAGGAGACCGGTGGCAAGCTGATCATCGATCCCCACGCCCGCAGCGCGGCTCGGGTGGTCTACGACTACTATGGCGGCAAGGAAGCCTTCCCCAACGTCAGCGACGAGCTGATGGAGGCGGTGGACAAGGGCGACAGCGCAGATTTTACCGTGGATGAGATACTGCATCCCAAGGGATGGGTGCTGCTGCACTACCTGATGGATCCACGCACCGGCCTGGGCCGCTTCCGCCAGTTCCGCATATCGAACTACGACCTGATGATGCAGCTGATCAGCTTCTGCATGGAGCACAACATCGATGAGATCCTGGCCCTGCCGGACGTCAAGGAGCGCGTGGACCTGTACTTCGAGCAATCCGAGATGTTCGTGGAGCAGCTCAAGCGCATCGCCGTGCTCCACGACAAGGTGATCGTGCTGGATCTGCGCAACGAGGAGATCATCCACGCGGGCAATCGCTTCATGATCTATGCACTGTATCCCCAGGCCCAGATCTCCGTGCACGTCGCCTGGGGCTTCCGCAAGCAGAACACCGCTGTGATGATCGGCAAGTCCATCGTGAACAAGGCGTCCACCGTCGATATCGGCGAACTGTGCCTGAAGTACGGCGGCGGCGGCCATCACAACGCCGGCACCTGCCAGCTGGAGAACGACGTGGTGGACAGCCAGCTGCCCGATATCATCGCGGCGCTGAATGGCTGATCGTACAGGGCCCGGATATGAGAAAGGCACTATCCGTACTGCTGGCGCTGCTGGTCCTGGCCTTTGGAGGGGCGCTGGCCGAGGCCGGGCGCGTCAATCCCTGGGCGCCGACCACAGCCCAGGGGCTGATGGACGCATTGGGGCTGCAGCTGGGCTTGCCCGACGGCGCGACGAACGCGACCTGGCAGATGCTGAAAACTGAGCAGATGGGGCAGGTGACCTTCACCTGGCAGGGCGAGGATTACACCGCCCGCGTCGCTCCTGCAGATGCCTTTGAGGACATTTCCGGCCTGTACTATGAATGGGAGTCCGGAAATGAATGCGAAGTGGGCCGCTGCAAGGGCATCGTCCGCCGTGCCCGTGACGGTGGGAACACCGTGGACGTGTGCCTTTGGTACGACGACCTCACCGGGCTGATGTACTCTGTCAGCGTGATTGGCGCCGACCTGGACGGGTTCGACATCACTGCCGCAGCCAATATATTATATATCCCCATGCAGACCGAATAAAGAACATCGGTATAAAGCGAAGATCCTTCGCCGCGCTCGGGATGATGACGGAAGTTACCGCGTCATCCCAAACAAAGCGAAGGATCTTCGCATATATCGACGGTGAAAGGGGTATGGGCACATGCCGGTGCCCTTGCCCCGTCACTGGTCCAGCTTTTCGACAATATTCAGCGTCGCCAGTTCCTCAAGCATCTGCCCAGGGTTGTCGGTGGCCTTGACCTTGTCGTAGGCTCGAACGATGATGCCGTTCTCGTCGATCAGATACGTGGTGCGCACCACACCCATCGACACCTTGCCGTAGTTCTTCTTCTCCTTCCACACGTCGTAGGCCTGGATCACCGTCTTTTCCTCGTCGGAGAGCAGTGTGAAGGGCAGGCCGTACTTCTCCTCGAAGCGCTTGTGGGAGGCGACGGAGTCCTTGCTGACGCCCAGGATCACCGCGCCGTTTTCGCTGAACTGGGGCATCAGCGCCTTGAAGTTACATGCCTGCTTGGTGCAGCCGGCGGTGTTGTCCCTGGGATAGAAGTAGAGGATCACCTTTTTGCCGTGGTAATCCGAGAGGGTGTGAGGGTTGCCGTTTTGATCCGGCAGGGTGAAGTTCGGCGCGACTTTTCCGATTTCAAGCATGTTCTTCTCCTCCTGTAGTACGCATTCAAAAACCGTAGCGGCGACCGTAACGCATAAAGTCCCGCCACGACATCACACCACCTATCATATCACACTTTTCGCCGCTTGACAATCCGCCTTTGTGTATTTACAATAGTATAGGGTGATGGCGCGTGGCATCCGGATTGCGGGCAAAGCTGAATATGATGCGATCGTCGGCGCCCGTCGAGGCGACGCCGCGACGGGGCGGCCTGATCTGTCATGTCTCCCGCGAGCCCCTGGACCCGGCGATCTTCAACCTGCCCGCCACGGGACTGCGCCGCATCGGCTGGTGCGGGCCGAGGTTTGACATCCGCCGCTGCCTGTTCCTGGACACGGAGACCACCGGCCTCTCCGGCGGCGCGGGCACGGTGGCGTTTCTGGTGGGCGTGGGCTACGTCGAGGGCGAGTCGCTGGTGATCGAGCAGCTGATGCTGCGGGAATACGCCGACGAGCCGGCGCTGCTCGATCGCCTGGGTCAGCGCATGGCGGACTTTGACAGCGTGTGTACCTTCAACGGGCGCAATTTCGACATGCCCCTGCTCGAGACCCGCTTCACCATGAACCGCATGCGGGACCGTTGGCGCGCCCTTGAGAACCTGGACCTGCTGTACCCATCCCGGCGGGCGTGGAAGCTGCGGCTGGGCAGCTGTCGGCTGTGCAACCTGGAGGCCGAGATCCTGGGCATGCCCCGGGAGGACGACCTGCCCGGCAGCGAGGTGCCGGCCCGCTTCTTCCAGTTCATGAAGACGGGGGAGGACGCCCTGCTGGACGACATCGTGCAGCACAACCGCCAGGATATCGCCACGCTGGCAAAGCTGCTGGTGCGGCTGTGCGCCATCAACGACCGGCCGGACCTGCTCTCGGACCAGCGGGATCAGTTTTCCATGGGCAAGTCACTGGAGCGCCTGGGCGAGCTGAGGCCGGCCCGGGAGATGTACAGGGCCACCGCAAGACCCCGCCCTGTGGGCACGTTGGCGGCCCTGTCCGGCGAGCGCATCGCCGGCTCGGCCAACTGGCGGCTGTACGGGCTCTGCCGCAGATCCGGCGACTGGGATGGGGCGGAGGCGGTGCTCAAGCAGATGCTCCGCCGACGGCAGCTGCCCGGCGCGGTCTGCACGGAGCTGTCCAAGCTGTACGAGCACAGGCGAAAGGACTATCCAAAGGCGCTGGAATTTGCGCTGAAATCGGCAGGCTACCCGGACGGCGAAACGGCGGATCTGCTGGAGAAGCGGACGGCGCGCATCCGGCGAAAGATGACAAGGCAAACGGAGGCAGACTGATGAGAGTATTTGACGCGGCAAAATCGGCCTACAACGGCAATAGGGCCTATCACCTCCAGGTGGACGCCAACAAGCTGGCGGGGGAGGGGAAGGTGGCCCAGGCAAAGGAAAAGTACCAGGCGGCGTTGAAGCTGTACGACGAGGCGGTGCGCCAGGGCCAGGGCAATCTGGCCCCGAACATCCTGCAGGCCTATACGCTGCTGCTGATGCGGGAGGACGAGTTTGAAAAGGCCCGGACGCTGTTGGAGGACCTGAGCAAGAGGAAGGGCCTTTCCGACGCGGATTGGGTGCAGCTGCGCCTGCAGTATTCGATCTACCTGTGGCACACGGGCCAGCTGGACCGGGCCGTCGAGACCATGCAGCGCGCCGCCGCCAAGGGCATGAACGGCAGCATCTATGGCACCCT
The DNA here is from genome assembly GCA_902765305.1 of uncultured Eubacteriales bacterium. Taxonomy (GTDB): domain Bacteria; phylum Bacillota; class Clostridia; order Christensenellales; family Aristaeellaceae; genus UBA2862. The sequence continues at coordinate 31,535 of CACWZI010000012.1, read as the reverse complement.
GGGCATGTACTGGGTGGACAAGGCCAGGCAGACCGGCGACTTCGGCCCCGCCCTCGATTTCAACCGCGAGGCCATGGACTATGACGATGAGGACGCCTCCACGCTGGACAACATGGGCCAGCTGTACGAGGCGATGGCCGAGGCCGAAGGCCCAGGCGAACAGGCGGACGCCTATCGCGCCCAGGCGAAGGAATACTACAAGAAGGCCCTCAAACAGAAGCCCCGCCAGATCACCACGATCTACTATCTGGCGCGGATGCTGCATCGGGAGGGCGACGACGCCGGCGCGCGCAGGCTGCTGTCCGTCAAGGATACGCTGTACATCAGCGCCATCTGCCCGGTGACCCGGGAGATGATCGACGCCCTGGCCGCGGAGATCGGATGAGATATTGAAGGCGAGAACCGGATATTCCGGTTCGCCATATATTACACATCCAGCTTCTTCCCGTCCAGTACCGCGCCGGCCAGCGCTTCGCCCCGGTACTGCAAGGTCAGGTCGAAGAAGTCTCCTCGGGTGTCCAGCAGGCGCAGGAAAACCTTGTCGCCCTCCCACAGCGTAAGCTTCAGAAGGCGATCCTTGTCGATCCAGGCCAAGTCTCCCTCGTCACAGTCGATCAGCGCGCCTTCGAAGCGGTCGGCGGTGAAAAGGTGCATGTCCTCGTCGGGGTAGATATCCGAGCGGAAGTGGACGATGCCCCGGTAACGGGGGTCGATGAGCGTGAGTCCCGTCTCCTCCAGGCACTCCCTCAGGATGCAGGCCAGGGGCGTCTCGCCCGGTTCGATGTGGCCGCCGATGCCGATCCACTTGTCGTGGTTCTCGTCGCCGGCCTTCTTGGTGCGGTGCAGCATCAGGTATTGATGCCCGCGCTCGATGTAGCATAAGGTGGTCTGTTTCATGGCGCTCATTTCACTTTCGTTGTGATTGTGTGATGGGGAAGTGGGTCAGTTCAGATTTGGCGCAATGCAGGAAAACAAAATTGATCCATGCTATAAAACCCGCGTAAACCGATAAAGGAGGCGGCAGCCGTGCGTTGCAGCTGTCATGTGTGCGGTACCTACATGGTGCAATCCGAGGGGCTGGAGCTGGGCTGCGTTTGCCCGGACTGCGGCTACCGCTGCAAGGCCTGCCTGGGCACCGACAGCGTGGTCAGCCGGGACGCGCTGAAGGGCCTGGTCAACAACGAAATGCTGATGCGGGACATCTTCACCAGCTTCGACGAACCGGACGAAGGCCCCGAGGTTGACCCTTCTCCCGACAAGTGGGGCGAGGGGCAGTGGGAGGAATAAAGTTCTGTGAAACAAACCGAAGTCTTAACCGGCTTCGGTTTGTTTTACAGAGTGTGCTGACAGGCACTGTACACGGGAAAGACCGATGGAGGTGCCACAAGCGACGTTGCAATAGCGCCTCCGATAAAAGATATATCTTATCTCGGCTCCTTCCCGTCCCTGAACACCAGCATCATTTCGTTGGTCAAGCTGAAGTCGTTGGGCTGGCCGGCGACGTTCTCCCGCCGGACCCAGACGGCTTCCTTTAGCTCGTTGGCGTCCATGTGGATCTCGGTGGGGCCTTCCACGTCGCAGTAGAAGCCGGCCAGCAGGTCGTCCACGATGGCCCAGGGCTGGGATTTGTAGTAACGGATGTTCTTCACCCGAAGCCCGGCCTCCTCCATGACCTCCCGGGCCACGGTCTGCTCCAGGGTCTCGCCGATCTCGGTGAAGCCGGCGATCAGGGCGTAATAGGGGATGTCCCGGCCCCGGTACTTGGTCATCAGGATCTCGTCGCCGTTGGTGACCCCGACGATCACGGCGGGGATGATCCTCGGATAGATGCGCCGGCTGCAGGCGGGGCACATCACGGCCCGCTCGTCCGGGGCCGGCGCCGTAACACCGCCGCAGCGCCCGCAATAGAGGTTGTCCCGGTACCAGTTGTACAGCTGGAACGCCGTCCATGCCGCGAAGATCACTTCCCTGGGCCCCTGGGCGCGGCGGCGCAGCATGCGCACCGGCAACCATTCCAGGCCCTCTGCGCTTCTGCCTTTCCCTTCCATGTCCAGGTAACAGGGCGTGTCGTCCAGCGCGAACAGGTAGCGCCGCTCGGCGTCGGACGAAAAGTCCTTCACCCGGGGCAGCGCTACGCGGTCGCCCTCGATCGCGCACAGCACGCTGTCCCCGTCGAAGCGGAAAAGCAGCCCCTCCGGGTCCACCGGGCGGGCGGGGATGAATTCATTGCGCAGTCTGTGGGGGTAGATGTCCTGTATCATGCAAATGCTCCGTCCTCTGTGTTTTGTTGCGAGAGCGTGTACACAGCAAAGCCGGTTCTCGAGACGCCAACGCCAATGGCGGCCCGGAGGCCGCCGCTACAACATCATTGCCCCTTCACCATCTCCAGCAGCTCCTCGGGGGTGTACAACTGGAGGGTCACCTGGTTCGGCAGGCAGATGATCATGTTGCCGAGTATGCGCTCGGCCCGGTTATCCAGGGTCACTTCGCCCTGCTGGACGCAGTCGTGGCCCTCGCAGGTGGAATCCTCCATGTAGACGCCCTCCGGCGTCAGGTGGATGGTGTTCACCGCCTCGGTGCCGTTCGGCAGCAGCTGGCGCAGGGGATAGCTGACCTCTCCCTCTTCGGGCAGCGGCAGCCAGCCCGACTGGGTGGCCGTGGTGACCAGCACATAGCCCTTCGCGGGCTTCGGCGAATCCGTCGGTTCTTCGGTCGCCTGCGGCTGTGCCGTCACGGTGGGTTCTGCGGCCGCAATCGCAGTCACCCACAGAAGCCCTGCCAGCAGGCAGAGCAGTATTCGCTTTGCCGATTCTTTCATTTCCCGTGTTCCTCGTCGTTTTTCGTTTCGTTCTCGTGCCTGGATTCCCAATGCAGCAGCACCGTCACCGCCGCCCGCATCAGCAGTATGGCGCAGGTCATGCCGATATCCTTCCAGTCCGGCGCGACGATGGTCTTGAGCACCTCGCCCCCCAGCAGGAAGCTGAGCGCCGTGGTAATGCCCTCCGACAGCAGCTGCTTGCACCTGTGGGTACTCTTGAATACCGCAACGAGGGCCTTGCCAGCGTAGACCAGCAGTATGACCACGCCGATCATCTCAAGGACCATGATGAGGTAGTATACGATTTGAATAAAGTGATGCTCCAACGTCACATACATGGCCTTCGCTCCTTTTGCCAGGTTACAGACTTCGGTCTGCTATTGTGCCAGGTATTGATCGGCGCCGGACGTGACGCTGACAGACCGATCCCTGGCGATAAACACCGCCTCAACGCCGTCGATGCCCTCGATCAGCTTCGCTCCGGCCTCGGTGCCCAGCGAAAAGGCTGCGGTGGCCAGGGCGTCGCCCCACATGGAGCTGTCGGAGAAGATCGTAACCGACGCCAGTTCGTTTTGCACGGGCCAGCCGGTCGACGGATCGAGTATGTGGTGATAGTATACGCCGTCCGCCTCAAAGCCCCGCTCGTAGATGCCGCTGGTGACGGTGCTGCCGCCGAAATTCAGCGCCACGAGCATGTATTCCCCGGTGGGCTTGTCGATGTCCTGTATGCCCACCTTCCAGGGGCTGCCGTCCGGCTTCATGCCGATGGTGACGATGTTTCCACCGAAGGACAGCACCGCGCTCTTCACGCCCCGGCCCACCAGATAGCCCTTGACCGCGTCGGCGATATAGCCCTTGGCGATGCCGCCCAGGTCGATCATCATGCCCTCGGGCACAGTAACCAGACTTCCGTCGGTTTTGACCTTGGTATAATCGACCAGCTTCGCGGCGGCGGCGATGGCGTCGGCGTCCGGGACTACCGCCGCGCCGGAGGTGAAGTCCCACATCGTGGAAACCGGCGCGATGGTCACGTCGAACATGCCGCCGGAGAGCGCGCTGACCTGCCTGGCCGTCTCCAGCAGCTCGACGGTCTCGCCCGAGACCTCAACGGGCTGGCCCTGGGCGTGGTTGATGCGCCACACGTCGCTGCCCTCCACGGTGCGGGAGAGCAGCCGCTCATAGCGCCCGCATTCCTCCAGCGCGTCGTTGAGCACCGCTGCGTCGTCCACATAGGCCGTCAGCGTGATGACCGTGTCCAGATAAAAACCGATCGCGGTCTGTTTCTTTTGCTGGGCAGAGGCGCAGCCCGTCAGGCTCAGCGCGCATACCAGCGTCAATAGCAGCGCAAGCGCCCGCATTTTCATCATTGGATAACCCCTGTTCTTCATTTCATTGGATGTTTCCGACGCGCAGCGCCTTGAAGACCCGTTGGGCCACGATGCCCGTCAGGCAGCCCACCACGGCGCCGATGCCCACCAGCACCGGCAGGTAGGTGTACAGCAGCTGGGGCGTGCGCAGCATGGCGCTGGCCGCCAGGATCTGGCCGATGTTGTGGGCCACCGCCCCGGCCAGGGATGTGCCCAGCACCCCGTATTCCGGACGCCTGCCGATGATCACAAAGGCGGCGACGGCGGCAAGGCAGGCCATCGCGATCAGTATCATGCACCATAGCAGCTGCCCCCGGGGATGGGAATTGCGGACGAGCAGCATGACGTCGCTGGCCGCAGCCAGCAGCGCGATCACCAGCGCGCCCAGCCGTGGCCTGTGCCGCACCAGCAGCATCACCGCCAGGCTCAGTGCGCCGCCGGAGAGGCTGTAGAGTATGGCGCTCATGGAGCCGAACATGAAGCCGGACAGGAAAACCTTTGCCAGCATCAGCAGCACACAGCCCTTCCAGTCCATCAGGTACACCGCGTACAGCAGAACCGTGTTGGCCAGCCCCAGCTTGATGCCGGGTACCGCGCCGCTCAAAAACCAGGTGACCGGTATCGCCCGGTCCAGCCAGCCCAGCACCAGCGCCAGCGCCGTCAGCATGCCGAAGCGCGCCACCTTTGACGCATTCGAATTCAAAACAAAGCCTCCATCAGCCCTCGCGCACCTCCACTGAGATTTTGTGGGGCAGGCATATGATGAAGCCGCCCATCACCCGCAGCTCCAGGTTTTCCCGGGTCACCGCGCCCATATGAACACAATCCTGGTTGTCGCAGTCGGCGTGTTCCATATAGACGGCGTCTTCAGTGATGGCGACGGTGTTCTCCGATCCGTCATCCTGTATGATCTGCACGCTGTGGGCCTCGCCAAAGGGCAGGTCCAGCAGCGGCTGGCCGTCGCAGGTGATGTATACCCGCAGGCCATCGCCGCTTTCTTGGGAAACGGCTCCGTCCTTCCACATTTCACCGTCCACAAGCACGCGAAGGCCGCCCGCTCCGGGCGAGGGCGTGCAGCCGGACGTCGACAGGGCCAAGGTTACAAGGATCACGCAAAGCCGTAAAAACGCGCATTTCTCCAAATTGAACATGGTATCATTATATACCCTTTTGCTTCATTAATCAACCCGAAAATGCGCAAACGGTGCCGCCAGCCGCTCACAGCGCTGCATTTGGTGCAAAATCCATTGACACGACAAGCGCAAATATGATATTATTGTGATGTAGATGTGGGTAGTTTTGCCCGCATGAACAGAATTCTTCAAGGAGGGATATCATGAAGAAAATTGTTGCACTTCTGACCTGCCTGTGCCTGCTGCTGGGCTGCGTGGCTTTCGCGGAAGGCGCGAGCTTCACCCCGGGCACCTACGAGGGCTCCGGTGAGGGCTTTGCCGGTCCTGATTCCGTTCATGTGACGGTGACCGTGGACGAGAATGCCATCACCGATGTGGTCATCGAAGGCGAAGGCGAGGTTCCCTATGGCGTGGAAGCCTTTCCCACCTACCGCGAGAGCCTGATCGGCCGCAGCGACGCCGCCATCGACGCAGTGGCCGGCGCGACCATGAGCCATGACGGCGTCGTCGCCGCCGTGGAGCAGGCCCTGAACGCGGCCCGCGGCGAGGAAACCGCCTCCAGCGACGCCGACCTGGCCTTTACCGCAGGCACCTACGAGGCGACCGCCGACGGCTACAACGGCCCCGTGACCGTCGCCGTCACCTATTCCGCGGACAAGCTCCAGAAGATCGAGATCGCTTCCAGCGTGGAGACCGATCACGTGGGCACCCTGGCCTACGACATCATGATCCCCGAGATGATCGAGGCCAACGGCTCCGGCGTGGACGGCGTCTCCGGCGCCACCTTCACCACCCGCGCGCTGCGCAACGCGGTGAACGACACCGCCGAGCAGGCCGGCTGCACCAACATGGACGCCTTCAAGGCCGCCAAGATCGAGCATGTCGCCGGACAGCCCATTACCGCGGACTACGACGTGGTCGTGGTCGGCGCCGGCGGCGCGGGCATGGCTGCCGCGGCCCAGGCCGCCCAGGACGGCAACACCGTGCTGGTGATCGAGAAGAACGCCGAGGTCGGCGGCAACACCCTGGTGTCCGGCGGCCAGTACCAGTCCGTGATGCCCTACCTGGTGTGGGATCCCGCCGATCCCGACGCCACCACCGGCGTCTATGCCCACGACGGCCAGACCTACGACAAGGTCAAGAGCGTGCAGGGCTGCATTGGCGAGCTGAAGATGATCCTGAACTGGTCCGAGGAGCCCTTTGACGAGGACTACTACAAGGACAACGAATTCGTGGCCGGCGACGCCGCCGAGCTGTCCAAGCACGGCGTGCACGCCGAGTACCTGCCCGTGCTGCAGGCCCTGAAGCAGGAGATCCAGGCCTATCTGGGTTGGGCGCAGCCCCAGCTGGACGCGGGCGTTCCCGAGAACCAGCTGACCCTGTTCTCCACGGTGAACCTGCATATCTTCCAGACCTACTACGGCGGCCTGCGTCAGAGCGCGGACAAGACTCAGTGGATCTACGGCGACGTGGACCTGGTCAGCCAGTTCATCCAGGACGGCCAGGGCCTGAAGGAGTGGCTGGAGGACCAGGGCGCGACCTTCGTCGAGAACACCCAGCCCACCCTGATCGGCGCGCTGTGGTATCGCGAGAACGAGTTCGTCGGCTCCACCATCGACCTGGACGGCAACGGCGAACCCGAGATGGGCCGTTGGGGCAGCTACTTTGCCGCGCCGATGAACACCATCTACAACGCCAACGAGAAGAATGAGATCATGCTTCGCACCACCGTCACCGACCTGATCGTGACCGATGGTCGCGTGACCGGCGTCAAGGCCACCCACTACGAAGGCACCGAGATCACCGTAAACGCCGCCAAGGGCGTCATCCTGGCTACCGGCGGCTATGCGGCCAACATCGACATGGTGCTGGAGAACAACGTCTACTGGTCCACCGAGTACCTGTCCAAGGCCACCAAGACCACCAACCGCTCCAGCCAGGTCGGCGACGGCATCAAGATGGCCGAGGCCATCGGCGCCGCGACCACCGGCCTGGGCTTCACCCAGCTGATGCCCATCTCCTGGGTGGACAACGGCAACCTGGCCTTCGGCGGCGGCAACTACGCCTGCTGGATCAATCCCACCACCGGCCACCGCTTCGTGGACGAGGGCTCCGAGCGCGACGTGCTGTCCCTGGCCGAGTTCCAGAACGGCATGGAGGTCAACGGCACCAAGGGCGTGTTCCTGGAGTTCTACAACAAGGAGCAGATGATGCCCGCGCCGATGCAGCTGGCCGAGGGCGACTACGAGGGCCGCTACTATCGCCGCACCATCGCCGAGCTGCCCGAGCTGTTTGAGCAGCTGGGCGTGACCGCCGATCCCGCCACCGTCATCGAGACCATTCGCGCCTATGACATGGCCGTGATGGGCCAGGGCGAGTATCCCGACGTGGGCAAGGCCATCGCCTCCCGCACCGTGGGCAACGTGGAGATGAACGAGGACGGCAGCTACAACGTGGAGTCCTATGACCTGGACAACGCGCTGCTGACCATCCGCCTGATGGCCCCCTCCACTCACCACACCATGGGCGGCCTGTGCGTGGACCTCGGCCGCCACGTCCTCGACACCAATAACAACGTCATCCCCGGCCTGTATGCGGCTGGCGAGGTGACCGGCGGCATCCACGGCGGCAACCGCCTGGGTGGCAACGCCATCGTTGAAATCTTCGTCTCCGGCCGTACCGCCGCCAAGGCCCTGGCCGCTGACAACAAGTAAGACGGACCAAAGGCAATAAAGCATGGGCAGGATTTCCTGCCCATGTGTTTTTTGGGGAAGCTGTGAATTAACGCGATCTTTCCTTGCCTTTCCATGGCGAGGCTGCTATAATATCTCAGGTAAGCAGAAGCGCCGACTTCTCACCCTGCGATTCGCGTTGCAGCGGTTAAAACAGCACAGGGGGCCCGTGTGGGCCTGTTGAGGGCGGCGCGATGCGCGGCTCTTTCTTTATTGGCAAGCTTAATAGGAGGTGTTTCGGTATTAACGATCTCATGATTAACGAGGAGATTCGCGACCGCGAGGTGCGCGTCGTGGATCAGAACGGTGAGCAGCTGGGCGTCATGTCCGGCAGGGATGCGCTGGCCTTGGCAGAGGAGCGTCAGCTGGACCTGGTCAAGATCGCCCCGCAGGCCCGTCCGCCGGTTTGCAAGCTCATGGACTACGGCAAATATCGCTTTGAGCAGTCCAAAAAAGAGCGTGAGTTCCGCAAGAATCAGAAGGTCATTACCGTCAAGGAGGTTCGCCTGTCCGCAACGATCGAGGACCACGACATCGACGTCAAGTTCAAGAATGCCGTGAAGTTCCTGAAGGACGGCAACAAGGTGAAGGTGACGATCCGCTTCCGCGGCCGCCAGATCACCCACTCCGACATTGGCCGCCAGGTCATGAATGAGTTTGCCGATAGGATCAAGGAGTATGGCACCGTGGACAAGGCCCCCCAGATGGAAGGCCGCAGCATGATCATGTTCATCTCCCCGAGAGCTTCCGATTAATTTGTTACTGATCAACGAGAGGAGGAAAAACCCATGCCCAAACAGAAGACGCACAAGGGCGCAGCAAAGCGTTTTAACCTCACCAAGAGCGGAAAAGTCAAGCGCGCTCAGGCCTTCAAGCGTCATATCCTGACCAAGAAGCCCACCAAGCGCACCCGTAACCTGCGCAAGGCTGCCTATCTGACCACCACAGAAGGCAAGACCATGAAAAAACTGATCCCGTACAAGTAAGGAGGCGAATCAAGAATGGCAAGGATTAAGCGTGCTGTCAACGCACAGAAGAAAAAGCGTAAGGTAATGAAGCTTGCGAAGGGCTACTTTGGCGCCAAGAGCAAGCAGTATCGCGCCGCCAGCGAACAGGTTCGCCGTTCTCTGCGCTACGCCTACATCGGTCGCAAGCTGAAAAAGCGCGACTTCCGCAGCCTGTGGATCGCCCGCATCAACGCGGCGGCCCGCATCAACGGCCTGAGCTATTCCAGGCTGATCAACGGCCTGAAGGTAGCCGGCATCGACATCAACCGCAAGATGCTGTCCGAGCTGGCCATCGCCGATCCCGCCGCGTTCGCGGTGCTGGCGGAGAAGGCCAAGGCTGCGCTGAACAAGTAAAGCCGTTTTATGAATTGAGGGTCCAAATCCAGATGGATTTGGACCCTCAATTCATAGGACGCTCATTCCTCGCTGGCGACGCTTTCCGGCAGCTGGGCCACCACGTTCACGATGAACTGATCCCGGGCGCCGCTGGCGGACTGCACGGTGACGGTGGCGGTGCCGTAGCCGCCTACCAGCTCCACCAGCCCGCGCTGGTTCACGGTGGCCACCAGGTCGTTGTCGGCGCTCCAGGTCAGGCGCTTGTCATCGGCGTCGGCGGGGAAGATCTCGGCCTCCAGCTGGATGGGCATCACGGTCTGCTCCCGAAGCACGTAGATCTGATGCAGGTTCAGGCGAATCTCTTCGATGATCGTCTGGACGTTGACCACGCTGCTGGCGATCCTGCCGTCCGCGGCGGCGCTGATGCGGGCGGTTCCGCTGCTCAGGGCGGTGACCACGCCGTCCTCCACGGTGGCCACGGCGGGGTTGCTGGAAGTCCAGCTGATCAGGTGACTGCTGGCATCGGGATTGCCGTGAATGTCGAAGAAGCGGGGCTCCAGGGCCAATGTGTTGCCGCGCTTGATGGTGGCGGCGGTGGGGGAGATCTCAAAATTCGCCACAGGGGGCTCCACCTTTACCAGCGTGCTGGCGCTGAGCCCTTCACTGGAGAAAGCACTGAGCACGGCCTGACCCTCGGCGACGGCCTGCAGGGTGCCGTCACGCTGAACCCGCAGTACGTTTTCGTCACTGCTGGTCCAGCGGGCCACGGTGTCGGTGGTGTCCGCGGGAATGTAGTTTATGCCCAGGTGCAGGGCGGCGCCTACGCCCAGGTGGACGTCCTCGGGCGTGATGCGCATGGCGTTGCCGGTGACGTGCACGTTGATGTCGGCGCTGGCGGAGAGTCCGTTCACGGCGGTGGCCGTGATGCGGGTCCTGCCGCCGCCCACCGCCGAGACGCGGCCAACGGCGTCCACGCGGGCCACTGCTTCGTTCTCGCTGGACCATTGGACCATCGTGTTGTCGGCCTTGTCGTCGAATATGGCCCGCAGGCCGGAAACCTGCCCCTTCTCCATGGACATGCGGTCGGTGTTCAGCGTCAGCGTGGAGATGTGCGCGCTCACGACCTCGATCTGTACCCTGGCGCGGGCGCCGCTCTCGGAATCCAGCAGGATCTGGGTCTTGCCGGGACCGACGGCGGTGACCGTGCCGTCAGTGGCCACGGTGGCCACGGCCTCATTGGCCGAGCTGAACAGGATCGTCTGCGCGGGGTCGTCGGCGTCCAGACGGTAGGCAAGGGCATAGCTGTCACCGGGGTTCATGCGTATGGAACGGGGATGGGCATAAAGGTAATCCTCGCTGCCGAAGCGCATCGGGGCGAACAGCAACATGCCCACGATCAGCACCGCGATCAGATTTGCCAGCTTACTATAGACGGTTTTCATGGCGCAATGCCTCGCTTGTCACACAATACTACACCCTATATTATACGAATCCCGTGCCCTGCGGTCAACTTAATTTTGGTTCAGCCCTTGCAAAAGGACGTCGGGTGCGTTAAAATTAGTGTAAGAAACGGATTACTGTTACAAGGAGCGATAGGTATGAAGATCAAACTGACTCAGTCACAGGAGGAAGCGCTGCGTGCGTTTCTGGAGGGCTTTGAAGACGCCGAGCAGCTTTCTACCCGGGAATACGTGGTGGATCTGTACGATATCCCCCGGCCCCTGTCGCTGGATCTGGTGTTCGTGAAGGGCGGCGTGGCCGTGGACGGCGCCGCCGAGCTTTTATATGACGAGGAACAGGATGGCTGGTACATGGGCCAACGGCTTGATGGTCCGGAGGATGTGCGCGCGGCGCTGGAGCAGGCCGGCGCCTTTCAGGCATGAAATGGGTGCTTGGACACGGCGACGGTCTGAAGCCGGTGATGCGCGCCATCGGCCAGGATAAGCGGGACAGCGTGTCACCGGCGCTGCTGGCCCAGCGGCGTGAAGCGCTGTACGATGCTATCCGGCAGACCCAGGCCTTCATGCACAAGCGCGAACCGGTGGACCCGTTCATGGAGAACCTGCGCCGGCGCTATCCCGCGCCGCTGTATTTCCTGGAGTCGAGCAGCCAGGCGCTGGAGCGGTCGGGTTTATCCAGGTTGGACGCGTTCTACTACGCCATGATCCCTGCGCTGACCCGCACCTGCATGTCGCAGAAGTGGGGCGTTCGGCCCCGGCTGGACAGGCTGGAGCCCATGGGGGAATACCTGAAGACGCTCTATGTCGGCGTGCATGTGGAATGCTTCTACCTGGTCCTGCTGGATCGCACAGGCAGGCTGATCCGCCCGGTACTGCTGCAGCGGGGCGGCGTGGATAACGCGCCGTTCTACCTTCGCCAGGTGCTCTCTGCGACGCTGCAGGCGCAGGCGCGGTTTATCGTGCTGGCCCACAATCACCCCGGTGGCACGAAGCGTCCCTCCAACGAGGATTTGCGCTGTACGCTTCAGGCCTTGGAGGCCGTAGCCCCTCTGCGCATACCGCTGCTGGACCACATCATCGTCGCGGGGGATGCGGTGGTCAGCATACGCAAGGCTGGCCTGTTGCCCGCCATGCTGTGGACCGTCGCCCAGCCGGGCAGCAGGATCGTTGGCAATTGGTTGGATGACACTTAAAGTTTACAGTTCGTGGAGAATATACAAAAAGTTTGTTTTTTTACGCGATGTTAATGATTATCCGAGAAAATTACGCCGGATTTAAACATTGATTCGGTATACTCCTAATAGAAGTACTCTGGTGGACAGGGAGGATATAAACATGTATCTGGATCATCGCGTGACCGTAAAGATCGCCCGCGTATTGAATATGATCGACATGTCGGCGCTGCTGCTGGATTCGGGCGGTAATGTGTTATTGCCCGAAGGGGATCAGCGTACCTTCACCATTCCCGAGGAGGCGCTGGCCAATCCCACTGTGCCCTTTATCTACGGCGCCATGACCCTGATCGGAACCTCTGACGATCAGCCGGTGTTCGTCTGCCTGCATGGCGACAGCGACGACATCAAGAAATGCGCCGTGCTCTGTGCGGAGCTGATCAATGTGCTGATGCGCGAGGACATGAGCCACAGCAACCGGGAGCAGTCGCTGCGGCAGATGCTGCGGGGCGATGTGGAGGGCGCTGAGTTCGAATCGCTGGCGGCGGAACACAACATTCCGATCCATATGAACCGCTGCGTGCTGTACTTTTACTTCAAGGACATGGAGGTCGAAACCGCCATACGCATGATGATGGACGCGGTGGACGGCGAACACGACATTGTCACCGAGGTGGGACATCATTCCGTTGCGATGCTGAAGGCCGTGGATGAGGATGCGGACTTTGCAGAGGTGGAGGAATACGCCAACGCTTTTGAGAGCAGCTTTCTCACGGAGACCGGCACGACAGTTTACATAGGCATCTCCGAACCCCGTGCCGAACTGACGGCCATACCGGAAGCTTTTGTCGAAGCCCGCAGCGCCATCAACGTGGGGCGCATCTACCACAGCAACCGTCAGGTGTTCGTCTATCGAAACCTGCTGCTGGAGCGCTTCCTCAACGAGGTGTCTCCCCAGCTGGGCGCCGACTACAACAGCCTCATCTTCAATCGAAAGACCGCCCGCCTGTTCAACGACGAGATGATCCACACCATCGAGACCTTCTTTGACAACAGCCTGAACCTTTCGGAGACGGCCCGCAAGCTGTACATCCACCGCAATACGCTGGTGTACCGCCTGGAAAAGGTTCAGCACGCCATCGGCCTGGACTTGCGCAACTTTGACGACGCGGTGACCTTCAAGATGATGATGCTGCTGGGCAAGGGCGAGAGCAACCGCAAGCTGCGCCTGTAATGGGAAGCTGACTTCAATCATACATTCCAATAGCCCGTATGGGCTGCGTTAAACGATGCTTAGACGAGACCTGCGACTGTAGCGGCGGCGTCTACGCCGCCACCCTGGCGGCCTGGAGGCCGCCGCTGCATTGCGCGTATTCCAATAAGATGGTTTTGGCGGCATCATCCAAACAAAACCCTTTCAGGAGGCACCATGAAAAACAGCAAACTGCGCGTGATGGCATTGGTATGGGGAGCGCTGATGATCGCGGTGATCTCCAGTACGGCGACGTTGTTGGTTTCCGGCCGCGTGGGCCACGGAGAGGGAGAGAACCGGCGCTGGGTCACCCAGGCGGAATACGACACCATTCAGCGCTATAGCCGCTTGGACGAGGTCCGGCAGTCGCTGATGAAGGATTATTACAAGGTGCTGGACGAGGACGACCTGGTGCTGGGTGCGATCCGCGGAATGACCGGGGCCACAGGCGATCCCTATACCTTTTACTATACGCCCGAGGAGCTGAAGCGGGAGAACGAGGACACCGCCGGCGTCTATTACGGCATCGGCGCCCTGCTTCAAAACACGGCGGAGGGGGAGATCGAGATCGTTCGCGTGTTCCCTGATTCTCCGGCGGAGGTCGCTGGTGTGCACACCGGCGATGTGATCCTGGCCGTGGATGGCGTTGTCGTCACCGGCGCGGACGGTCGCAGCTATCTGGAGGCGGTGCGCCGCATTCGGGGCGGGGACAGGACCCAGGTGACGCTGACCGTGCGGCGCGACGGCGAGCGGATGGCCATACCGGTTACTCGGGGCGATGTGAAGATCAGCTATGCCAGCTACCAGGTGTTGCCCGGCAATATCGGCTACATCAACATCGCCCAGTTCACCGGCGACGCCTCGCAGGTGTTCCACGAGGCCATCGAGGCCTTCAAGGCTGAAAAGGTCGTGGGCCTGGTGATCGACGTGCGCAACAATCCCGGGGGACTTCTGGACCAGGTGGTCAGCATCGCTGACGCCATACTGCCAAAGGGCCTGATCGTCTACACAGAACAACGGAATGGATCGCGGCAGGATTTTTATTCCGACGCGGATTTCTTCGACGTGCCCCTGGCGGTGCTGGTCAACGACATGTCCGCCAGCGCCTCGGAGATACTGGCCGGCTCGGTGCAGGCCCTTGGCAGGGGCAAGGTGGTCGGCCTGACGACCTATGGCAAGGGAATCGTGCAGTCCCTTCAAACCTTCCAGTCTGACAACGCGGGCATGCAGCTGACCACGGCCAGCTATTTCGACGCCCTGGACCGCTGTCCCCAGGGGGTGGGCGTTCAGCCCGACGTGGAGGTGGCCCTGGAGGGCAAGGCGATACCGGCGGAGCCGGACCCCGTCAGCGACAACCAGCTTGCAAAGGCCATCGCGCTGCTTGAGATTGGCAATTGATCATTGCCCAAAAACTTAAGGAAATACCGCGCAATTAAGGCGGTCAGCTGGCGAGTGAATTTTTCGACAGATGCAATTGCAGATTTCGAAGGTTTACTTGGCGGTAAATCGAGAAATCTGCAAGCAGCAGATGTCGGAAAAGGCACCGCCAGATGTGCCGCCGTATTGTGCGGTATTTCCTTAAAAAAGGGCTGGACTTTGGGTCACGTTTTGTGTATAATAATAAAGAGGTGATGAATGGATGAAATGTGCCTGGTGCGGCTGCACCCAAAGCCGCGTGGTGGATTCCCGCCAGAACGAGGACGGCACTTCCATCCGCAGGCGCCGGGAGTGCGAAAAGTGCGGGCGGCGCTTCACCACCTATGAGCGCATCGAGCTGGTTCCGCTGATGATCATCAAGAAGGATCAGACGCGGGAGGCCTTCGATGTGGAAAAGCTGCGGTCCGGCATTGTGAAGTCCTGCGAGAAGCGTCCGGTGTCGCTTGGGGAAATCGACGCCCTGGTGCGGGATATCGAACGCAAGCTGAACAACCAGCCGGATTCGGAGATCACGAGCAAGATGGTTGGCGAGTTGGTGATGGACGGCCTGAAGCGACTGGACGAGGTGGCCTATGTGCGCTTTGCATCGGTGTATCGACAGTTCAGGGATATCCAGTCCTTCCGTGACGAGCTGAACCGGCTGCTGGCTGATTTTGACGCGGGTGCTGCTGACGGCGAGGCCGTCAGATAACCAAATACAAATAAAAGAGAGGATACGCACATGGCAAACGAACTGATTCTGGCCGTTGACGATGAAGCCCATATTCTTGAGTTACTATCATTCAATCTCGAGGCTTCCGGCTACCGGGTTGTCACTGCCGCCACGGGCGAAGACGCGCTGGTGGTTTGTGCGCATG
This sequence comes from uncultured Eubacteriales bacterium, assembly GCA_902765305.1. Taxonomy (GTDB): domain Bacteria; phylum Bacillota; class Clostridia; order Christensenellales; family Aristaeellaceae; genus UBA2862. The sequence goes on along the minus strand of CACWZI010000012.1, from coordinate 15,964 downwards.
AGCGTCCGGCAATGGTGCTGCTGGATATTATGCTTCCCGGAATCGATGGCATGGAGGTTTGCCGTCGGCTCAAGAGTGCGCCTACGACTGCGGATATCCCGATCATCATGCTTACAGCCAAGGGCGACGAGGTGGACAAGATCCTTGGCCTCGAGCTGGGCGCGGACGATTATATCACAAAGCCCTTCTCCGTGCGCGAGCTGATCGCCCGCGTGAAGGCGCTGCTGCGCCGCGCCGCGCCGCAGAATGAGGAAGAGGGCATCCTGCATGTGGGCGGATTGACCATCGACGTGGGCAATTACGAGGCCTTCCGCAACGGCGAAAAGCTGTCCCTGACCCTGAAGGAGTTCGAGCTGCTGAAGCTGCTGGTGCTCAGCCGCGGCAAGGTGCTGACCCGTGATTTCCTGCTGGACCGCATCTGGGGCTATGAGTTCTACGGTGAGACCCGCACCGTCGACGTGCACATCCGCCATATCCGCCAGAAGCTGGGCGACGACGCTCACTATATCGAGACGATCCGTGGCGTTGGCTATAAGTTCAACGATCGACAGGAGAATCGCCTATGAAATCAAGGGTTACATTGATTGTGACCCTGGTTTCGCTGGTTGCCCTTGCGCTGCTGATGACCTATAACTGCTCCAGGCTGGCCGACCGGGCCAACGATGAAATCGAGCATGACCTGTATGTCGCCTGTCAATTGACGGGCGATTTCAGCCGGACTGACTCCATGCAGACCCGTGCCGACACCCTTAAAACCCTGAAAACCACTGAAGGCGCGGCGCGGGCGCTGTTCGCGTCGGACGGGTCTGTGGTGTACGCCTCGGATGAGCGATACAGCAGTCTGACCGAAGAGGACATCGCCATGGCCAGGACGAACGAGGCGGTCCTGAAGCGTCATCCCAATCCAGAGGGCAAGATGGCGCTTTATGTCATCTATCGCTATGAAGACGGCGAATATCTGCTTTACGCGAGGCCGATGTCGGACACGATGACGATCCTGCTCAACAACAAGGCGCTGGTGCTGCTGGCCGTCATCTACGGGCTGACCATCGTCCTGGCCGTCATCGTCATACTCGATGTGATGCAGCGTGAAACAATGGTCAAGCAGGTCATGTCGGCGCTGGATCGCTTCTCTGACGGCAACTTCGACGCCCGGGTGGAAGGCTTTCGGCAGGAAGACCCCAATGCTGCGGAGTATAATGCCATCATCACCAGGATACAGGATCGCATATTCAAGCAGAAAAACCGAAACCACGTGCTCAGTTCTGTGATGTCGCAGATGCAGAACGGCATCGTTGCCGTGGACCAGAACCTGAACGTCATTTACATTACGCCGGTGGCGAAAAAGCTGTTGGGCATCGTGGGCAATCCGGAGTACAAGAACATCAACGAGGTCTCCCGCGACGTCAAGCTGGACGAGGTTTTCACCGAGGCCATGCGCCAGGAGGGCGTTTATACCAACGAGGTGGCGGCCCGAACCGCCGTCGGTCGCGGTCACCGTCCCCTGCGGCTGTACGTCTCGCCGATGCGCCGGGAGGAGCAGGTGGTCGGCGCGCTCGCCATCGTCGAGGATATCACCGAGCTGCGCAGACTGGAGCAGGTGCGCACGGACTTCGCCGCCAACGTTTCTCACGAATTGAAGACGCCGCTGACGTCGATCCGGGGCTTCGTGGAGACGTTACAGGCCGGCGCCATCGACAATCCGGAGATGGCCCACAAGTTCCTGAACATCATCATGATGGAGACCGAGCGCCTGACCCGGCTGATCAACGACATACTGTCCATCAGCAAGCTGGAATCCGGCGACGACGAGGTGGCCATAGAGCGCATTCGCCTGGACAAGAAGGCCCAGGATGTGTGCGACATGCTGTCGATCCACGCCCAGGAAAAGCAGATCACCGTGAACTGTACCACGGGGAACGCGCCGGTGTACATCATGGGCAACCCCGATCGGGTAGAGCAGCTGCTGATCAACCTGACGGAGAACGCCATCAAGTACAACGAGCCCGGCGGCTCCGTGACGGTGCAGGTGTTCGCAAACGACAAGGAGGCCAACGTCACCATCTCCGATACGGGCATCGGCATCGCCGAGGAAAACCTGCCCCGGCTGTTCGAGCGCTTCTATCGCGTGGACAAGGGGCGTTCCCGCCAGATGGGCGGCACGGGTCTTGGGTTGGCCATCGTCAAGCATATCGTGCGATCGATGGACGGCGAGATCGAGGTTCATTCCAAGCTGGGGGAGGGTACCGAGTTTCTGGTAACGCTGCCCCTCGCGCCAAAGGACAATTCAGATCAGGACACCATATTCGACGGGATGTCGTAATACACGAGCGGGCGGCCTTCGGGCCGCCCGTTGACATCATTGCATTGACGGAGGTAGCCGGATGGCTGCAAAAAAGACAAAGGCGCTCGCGGGTCTCTTAGCGCCCAAGGAGGTCGGGCTGAACCGCGACACCAACCTGTTGAAGCTGGTGGCGATGATCAGCATGCTGATCGACCATACGGGAAAGATGTTCTTTCCCCAGTACCGGATCATGCGCATCATCGGGCGGCTCGCCTTTCCGCTGTACGCCTACTGCATTGCCGTGGGTGGCGTCTACTCGAAAAACAAGCTGAAATATCTGAGCCGTATATTGCTGATGGGGCTGATCTCCCAGCCCTTCTATGCCGTGGCCCTGGCGCATACAGTGCCCGCAATGTATGCCGTGCGGTTTGCGGATAATCCATTGGGCGCGGTGATGAACTTCTACGTGCAGAGCTGGGCCGTGCCCAATATCATGCTCACGCTGGCGTTGGGGCTGATGTTGATCTGGTCGCTGCGGGAGGGGCAATATGTCTGCGCGCTGTCCGTGGCGCTGTTGGTATGGAAGGCCCAGAACGCCGTCAACTACGGCTGGCGCGGTGTGGCGCTGATCGCGCTGTTTTACCTGACCATCAGTCACTGGTGGGTGTCGCTGCCCGTGATGTCCGCCTATATGCTCTGGTGGGGTTCCCAGGGCGCTTCATACCACATGTTCGGGGCCAGCTTCGGCATACAGATGTTCGCCATACTGGCGCTGCCGCTGGTTTATATTCCCACCTGGTCAAAGCTCAGGATCAACAAGTGGGTGTATTATCTGTTCTATCCGGCCCACTTGATCGGCATCATGCTGATCGAATTCGCCCTGAAGCAATAAAGGTAAACATGCTGTAAAACAAAAAATGGATGCTTGACAGCATTCTGATAAAGTGGTAAACTATATCACGAAAAAGGCAATGACCGGGAATCAGTAGGTGAACGGGCTGACGTATCCAGAGAGCCGCCGGTGGGTGCGAGGCGGTATACGGCGTTTCACCGAATTACCTCCCGATAGCCGCGCACTGAAAGAAAGGTTCCAAGGGACTAGCGAGTAGGTGGCGACGGGTTCGCCCGTTACAGCGATAGGGTATGGGCCATCGCCCGCACCCGACGAGGGCGTCCTTCGCGAGGAGGCGCCGAATAGAGGTGGTACCGCGGATCATCCGCCCTCTGCAACCAGGCAGAGGGCGTTTTTCCATGCCCCCTGCGGCACAAATGTTGAAGGGAGAGACCCACTGTGTTCATCAAGATTCTCATGCTGGTGGTATTCTTCGGGATCATGATCGGCGTCGGCTTCTACAGCCGCAAGCACGCCTCCAACGTCGACGGCTTCGTGCTGGGCGGACGCTCCGTCGGCCCGTGGCTGACGGCCTTCGCCTACGGCACCTCCTACTTCTCGGCGGTCATATTCGTGGGCTATGCCGGTCAGTTCGGCTGGCGCTACGGCATCGCCTCCACCTGGATCGGCCTGGGCAACGCCTTCATCGGCTCGCTGCTGGCCTGGGTGATACTGGGCCGCCGCACCCGCGTCATGACCCAGCAGCTGTCAAGCGCCACCATGCCCGAATTCCTGGGTAAGCGCTATGGCAGCAATGCGCTGAAGATCGGCGCTTCCGCGATCATATTCATCTTCCTGATCCCCTACACCGCCTCGCTTTACAACGGCCTGTCCCGCCTGTTCGGCATGGCTTTCAACATCGACTATACGGTGTGCATCATACTGATGGCGGTGCTGACCGGCGTGTACGTCATCGCGGGCGGCTACATGGCCACGGCCATCAACGACTTCGTACAGGGCATCATCATGCTGTTTGGCATCGTGGCCGTCATCGCGGCCGTGCTGAAGGCCAACGGCGGCTTCATACAGGCCATCTCCGACATGGCCCGGGTCAGCGATCCCCAGGTATCCGACGTGCCCGGTGTGTTCGCGTCCTTCTTCGGGCCCGATCCCTTCAACCTGCTGGGCGTGGTGATCCTGACCTCCCTGGGCACCTGGGGCCTGCCCCAGATGGTGCAGAAGTTCTATGCCATCAAGTCGGAAAACGCCATCTCCAAGGGCACGATCATCTCCACCTTCTTCGCGGTGGTCGTGGCCGGCGGCTGCTACTTCCTGGGCGGCTTTGGCAGGCTCTTCACCAATCAGATGGAGATCGGGCCGAACGGCGTACCCGTGGGCGGCTACGACGCCATCGTGCCCAAGATGCTGGAGACCCTGTCGCCGCTGCTGATCGGCGTGGTGGTGATACTGGTGCTGTCCGCTTCGATGTCCACGCTGTCTTCCCTGGTGCTGGCCTCCAGCTCCACGCTGACGCTGGACTTCCTGAAGGGGAACATCATCAAGGACATGGACGAGAAGAAACAGGTGTTCATCATGCGCGTTCTGATCGTGGTGTTCATACTGATCTCCGTGGTCATCGCCATCATACAGTACAGCACCACCGTCAACTTCATCGCCCAGCTGATGGGCATCTCCTGGGGCGCCCTGGCCGGCGCGTTCCTGGCGCCGTTTATGTATGGCCTGTATATGAAGAAAGCTACCTGCGTATCCGCCTGGTGCAGCATGATCTTCGGCGCGGGCATCATGGTGGCGAACATGCTGTTCAAGGGCATGTTCCCTGCCTGGCTGCAATCCCCGATCAACTGCGGCGCATTCGCGATGCTGGCCGGCCTGGTGATCGTGCCCGTGGTCAGCCTGGTCACCCCCAAGCCCGATCGCAGGCTGGTGGAGCACGCCTTTGCCGCCTATGACCGCAAGGTGGTCGTCACCGTGCGGGATTCTCTGGGAGACAATGATAAGAATTGAACCATTATTCACAATGTAAAATGATGCACAGGCAGCGATAATTGTCGCTGCCTGTGGTATAATGTTCAATAACAATATATTGCAACGGGTGGATATCAATATGAATCAGAGCAAGGCCATTATCATCGTGGAAAACCGTGAGGCGTTGCGGGTGGCGGCGTCTGCGGCCCGCATCTCCACACAGCAGGGCACGGCCATGGAAATGTTTGAAGGCAGCAGGGGAGACGAGCGCGATCTGAAGCTCATCGGGAAGGTATTGTCCTCGGGCCACAAGTCGGTCATCGAGCACCAGACCTTTTCCGTCGCCTTCAACGACGTGTCGGTGCTGGTGGAGCAGTTTGTGATCGAGTGCCGTTTGGCGTCGTTCACCGTCAAATCCCGGCGCTATGTGGATTTTGCCGGGGCGGGGTTCGTGGTGCCGGACGGGCTGGACGAGGCCCGGGAGAGGCTGTACCGGGAGACCATGCAGGCGCGGTTCGCCGACTATGAGCGGCTGTTGGCGCTGGGCGTGCCCAAGGAGGATGCCCGCTTCCTGCTGCCCTACTGCCTGCGCAGTAATTTTTTCATGACCCTGAACGCCCGGGAGCTGATCGGTCTGATCTGCGCGATGCTGTACGGGCGGGGAAAGGGAATGACTGAGGTCGAGGCACTGGGCGCCCAGCTGAAGGAACAGTTTGACGCATTGTACCCCGGTGTGATCGAGAGGGAAGCCACCCGCTATCCCGAGTGCGCGCCTATGGCCCTTCCGGAGACTATCCGCCAGGGAACCGCCAGGGAAGGGGACGCCGAACTGCTGAATGCCTTCGAAGACGCGGCGGGCTTTCTGAAGGAGATGTGCGCCTTTACAGGGCGGCTTGACGGGGATATTATAGCGCTGCTGACCGACGCGCGGCCGAGGGAGCTGGAGATGGTGCGCTACACCTTCCGTGTGAAGCGGGTTTCCCTCGCCTGCGTGACCCACTTTACGCGCCATCGCATGGTTTCGCTGCTGGTGCCGCCTGTGGTCCGCGCGATGGCAGAGGGGGATTTTGTTTTGCCGGAGACGGTGAAGGCCATTCCAGAGGCCGAAGCGGTGTATCGCGCGGCCTTTGAGGCCCAGGCGCGCGCGGCGCGACAGGCCCGTGACATGGGCATCTCCATGCAGGATCTGTCCTACTTCGCCCTCAGCGGCCATGAGATCGATTTGGTGCTGGCGATGAACCTGCGGGAGCTTGCCCACTTCATGCGGCTGCGCACCTGCAACCGCGCCCAGTGGGAGATTCGAGGCGTGGCATGGAAAATGCTGAAGCTGCTTTGCGGGAAGGAACCGGAGCTATTCACCCACATCGGGCCCAGCTGCGCCTACGGCCCCTGCCCGGAGGGGAAGATGAGCTGTGGAAAACCGTATAAAAGAATGAGGAATTAGGAATGAGAAATGAGGAATGACTGAACCTCCGGGAGGCTGTCATTCCTCATTCCCGTTCGAGTTTTATCCAAAGAGTGACTCTACTGCGCTTTCGATGGCGTCCCAGGCGAAGCCTCGCCTGGCCAGAGCCTGGGAGAGCTTGGCCCGCGCTTCCCTCTCGGGAAGCGCTTCGTATTTTTTGCAGAGCTTCTGGGCAGCCTGCAGGGCGGCGGCGCGTTGCTGGTCGTCGTCGAAGGCGGCAAGGGCATCCTGGGCGTCGTCGTCGCTGATGCCCTTGGCGCGTAGCTTACGCTTGAAGGCGTACAGTCCCACGGGCTTAGAGGCTTGAAGCTCAGCCATGCGCCGGGCGTAGCGGGCGTCGTCGATCAGGCCGTTCTCTGTCAGCCGCGCCAGCACGGTGTCGATGGCAGGCTGGACGATGCCCCTGCGGCGAAGGGCAGTGGTCAGGTCGTGGGCCGTGCGGGCTGAGCGGTCCAGGCTGGACAGGGCCGCCTCGTAGGCGTCGGCGAATTGGACGGCGGCCACGCGGTCCAGCCACGCCGCCTCGTCGATGTCGTCGCCTGCGGCCAGTGGGCATTTATCAAAGTGGCTTTTGCGCATCCGGGCGAAGGCCGAGCCCTCCAGGATGATCTCTACCATGCCCCGGTTTTCCCGGATATCCGTAACGATGGCCATGGCTTTTTTCCTCCAGACGGGTTTGATTATGCAAATTATACAAGCAATGACTTGACGTCTCTACCCCGTTTGTGTTATGATATATCCATAAGTGTACTGGGAGGGATTGTCCATGTCGGGACATAATAAATGGTCAACCATCAAGAATAAAAAGGCAAAGACGGACGCTGCGAAGGGCAAGATATTCACGAAGATCGGCCGTGAAATCGTGATCGCCGTCAAGACCGGCGGCAGCGCCGATCCAGCGCTGAACAGCAAGCTGAAGGACGTCATCGCCAAGGCGAAGGCGGCCAACATGCCCAACGACAACATCCAGCGCTCCATCAAGAAGGCTGCGGGCGAGGGCGAGTCCACCAACTACAAGGAGGTCACCTACGAGGGCTACGCGCCCTGCGGCGTGGCCGTCATCGTAGAGATCGTCACCGACAACCTGAACCGCACCGCCAGCGAAATGCGCCACATCTTCGATAAGTGCGGCGGCTCACTGGGCGCTACCGGCTGTGTATCCTGGAAGTTTGAACGCAAGGGCGTGATCGTGGTCGACAATGCCAAGGGTATGGACGAGGACGAGTTGACCATGCTGGCCCTGGATGCCGGCGCGGACGACGTGGAATACAACGAGGATTCCGCGGTGATCTACACCGACCCCAACGAATTCAGCCAGGTGCGGGACAATTTGGAGAATGCCGGCTGCACCTTCCTTTCCGCCGAGCGCGCCATGATCCCCACCTCGACTACCGCGCTGCCGGACGAGGAATCCGTCCAGAAGGTCACCAAGCTGTTGGACTGGCTGGAGGAGTACGACGACACCGAGAACGTCTATCACGATGCCGAGTTGCCTGATGACGACGAGGAAGAGGATTGACGGTTTGAAACAAACCGAGCAGGGACGCCGATCGGCGTCCCTGTTCGGTTTCTAAAACTGTCAATCCTGGTTCACCAGATCGGCGACCACCGTGGCGCTGCCGCCCATGTATTCCTGGTTCCAGATGACCCGGCTGCTCTCGCTGCTGGCGCTTTCGATCTGTTTCCATGTGGCGTAGCGGCAGGCATTGAAGGTCTTCCCATCCACGCTGGAAAAGGCAAGCGCCTCCACCGAGCCGTCCGACGGTGGCTGTACGGGTACGGCGATCACCCAGATGTTGCCGGTCCAGAAACCGACGGCATAATCGGTCTGAACGCTGCTCAGATCGGCGTAGCTTTCCGCAAGGCTCTGCCACTGGTGGGCGTCCGGCGCGCTGCCGGAGAAGGGCAGACGATCGGACAGAGCGTCATAATCGCCCGAGGCCAGGCTGACCAGGGCTTGCTTGGCACTGTCAAACAGGCCTGCCGACAGCTTTGGCGCGCCAGCCAGCGCGACAGTCCCCACAAGCAGCAGCACCATTGCAGTCAGGAGCGTTTTCTTCATTGCAACCGCCTCCCATTCGGAAAGAGAGTATACACTGTGCGTTCTCATTCCGCCAGCGCCGCATTCCGCTGGGCGATCTTGACCAGCGAGAAAAATTCCTCGCGGTAAGCGTCGTTCAGCGGCGCCTGCTTCAGCAGGTCCAGGACGGTGTCGTAGCTGGCGTTGCCTTTATATTCGCTGTTTGAGAGGATCATGCCGAACTCGGCCACCGCTGAGGCGAAAAGGAAGTCGCCGGAGGGGGCGTCGCTCATGGCGGTGTCGTCGATCACGTCGGTCTGCAGCTGACTGGTCTGGCCGCCGGGTTCCTTATAGCGGGTGGACAGCGTCAGCCATTCGCCGCTCTGGGCCGCCTCGGTGAGGCTGCTGCTCTGGTACTTCAGGCCGCCTTCAGAAGTTCCGTCTGACGCGGGCACCAGCTCGTACATCACGGTGACGCAGGCGCCGGAGCCGACCTCGCCGGCGTCCTTTTTATCGTCCTCAAAGTCCTGATTCTCCAAGGCGCGGTTCTCATAGCCGATCTGCCGCCATTCGGATACCTTCGCCGGATTGAATTCCACCTGGAACTTAACATCGTCGGCCACAGCGTAGAGGGTCTGGGTCAGCTCCTCGCACAGCACCTTTCGGGCTTCGAGTATGGAGTCGATGTAGTAGTAGTTGCCGTTGCCGTCGTCGGCCAGGGTCTCCATCTTGGTGTCCTTGTAGTTGCCGTTGCCAAAGCCCAGCACCGACAGGTAGATGCCGGTCTCCTTCTTTTCGGTGACGAAGTCGTGCAGGTCGCTTTCGCTGGTGATACCCACGTTCAGGTCGCCGTCGGAGCACATGATCACCCGGTTGTTTCCCTTGGGCCGCAGGTAGCGCTGGGCCACCTCGTAGGCCTGAGCCAGGCCGCGCTGACCGTTGGTGGAGCCGCCTGCTGACAATGCGTCTATGGCGCCCAACAGCCTGGCCTTGTCCTTTGCAGGGCTTGCGCCTTCGATCAGGATCTCTTCGCCGCTGGCGTAGGTGACGATAGACACGCTATCCTTTTCGCCCAGCTCGTCCACCAGCATGGACAGCGCCCGCTTGGCGAGATCCAGCTTGTTATCGTCGCTCATGGAGCCGGATACGTCCACCAGGAAAACGAGGTTCGAGCCCTCTTCGGACGCCTTGGGCGCGTCTGCGGCGCGAACGCCCAGCGTCAGCAGGACGTGGGCCGGGTTCCAGGGACAGGATGCCATACGGGCGGTCACGCCGAATCTCGCGTCGCCCTCGGGCGCGGCATAGTCATAGCGGAAGTAGTTCAGCATCTCTTCCACGCGCACCGCGCCGGTGGGAATATCGTCGGGGGCATAGTCGTCGTTCAGCATGCGGCGCAGGTTGCAATAGGACGCCGTGTCCACATCCGCCGAAAAGGTGCTCAGTGGATCAGTGGCCACCTTTTTAAAACCGTTCTCCGTCACGGCGGCGTATTCCTCCGTATTGAATTCCGGCGGCATCGCGTAGCCCATGGCGGGCATTGCGATATTGGCCACCAGTCCGCTCTCCATGGCGTCGTCCATCTCGTATTCGGCGGGCTCGGCTTCCAGTATGGGCAGGGGCTCTCTGGTTGCGGTGCCCTTTGCCGCCTCCCGGTTCAGCGATTGCGTCATCCGATTCAAGAATGACGGCAGCGCGCAGCCTGTGAGCAGCATCGCGCTCAGTGCCAGTGCGACGATCATCAACCCTTTCTTCTTCATGGTTATATCCTCCTGTGTATATTTGCTGATGATTGGACGAAATCAGGTGCTGTTTGGTTCCAGACGATATTTCTTGATAAAACAAAAACAACAGTAAAGAAATTAACTGTGGATTAACGATACTGTGCTATGATGGACTTATAAAACGTAAGGCAGGACAGAGAATGGCAAAAGTAACGCTTCGCAAGACGAGGGAGACCCGCGTGCGCGGGGGGCATCCGTGGATATATGCCTCGGAGATCGAGAAGGTGGAGGGTGCCTTTGATAACGGCGATATCGTGGATGTGGCGGATTTCCGGGGGAAATTCATCGGCAGGGGCTTCTACAACCCCCAGAGCCAGATTTCCCTGCGCATACTCACCCGCAACGACGAGCCCTGCGACCGGGATTTCTTCGCCCGCCGGATACAGGAGGCCTGGGATTACCGAAGGCTGCTGTGCGACCCGATGAGCTGTCGGCTGATCTATTCGGAATCGGATTTCCTGCCCGGCCTGGTGGTGGACAAGTTTGCCGGTGTGCTGGTGCTGCAATCGCTGTCGCTGGGCATCGAGCGCATCAAGGACATGATCTGCGACCTGTTGATGGAAATCATCCAACCCGTGGGCATATGGGAGCGCAGCGATGTGCCGGTGCGTCGCCTGGAGGGCATGGAGCAGACCACCGGGCTGTTGCGGGGCGAGGTGCCGGATGAGGTGGACATGGTAGAGAACGGCATCCACTTCCTGGTGGACGTGAAGCATGGCCAGAAGACCGGCTTCTTCCTGGACCAGAAGCAGAACCGCGCCGCGCTGGCGCCGCTATGCAGGGATGCCAGAGTCCTGGATTGCTTCTGCCACAACGGCAGCTTTTCGCTGCACGCGGCGAAGTACGGTGCCAGGAGCGTACTGGGCGTGGACATCTCCGAGGAGGCGCTGGAGGTGGCCCGCAGAAACGCCGCCCTCAACGGCTTCGAAAACGTGACCTTCGAGGCCCACAACTGCTTTGACCTGTTGCATGAACTGACCGACGCGGGGGAGAAGTTCGACCTGGTGATACTCGATCCCCCGGCCTTCACCAAGAACAAGGCCGCGGTGCCAAGCGCCATCCGCGGCTACAAGGAGATCAACCTTCGGGGCTTGAAGCTGGTGCGGCACGGCGGATTCCTGGTCACCTGCTCCTGCAGCCAGCACGTTCTGCCAGAGATGTTCCAGGACGTGATCAACCAGGCTGCACGGGACGCGAAGAAGCGCATTCGCCTGGTGGAATACCGCACCCAGGGCTATGATCACCCGATACTGCCCCAATCCGTGGAGACCAAGTACCTCAAAACGATGATAATACAGGTGATGGAATGAGTAATTATCCTATTTTGGAGTATGACGGCGCTCCTGGCGCCGTGCTGGAGCCTGATCACGAGGAACTGGGCATTACCCTGCCGCCCCGCGTGGCGTTCCCTTTCGTTGGTGACATTGTGGACGAATACGCCCGCGAACACAGCTTGCCGGTGCTGGCGGTGTATGAGACCGTCACGAAGAAGTATCCGGTCTATAAGCTGTCCGACGAGGTTTGCCTGTGCCAGGCGCCCTTTGGCGCGCCTGTGGCTGCGGCGCTGATGGACTGGATGATTGCCTATGGCGCGAAACAGCTTGTGTCCGCGGGCTCCTGTGGCGCGCTGATCGACCTGCCGGAGAACACCTTTATCGTGCCCCGTCGCGCCCTGAGGGACGAGGGAACCTCCTATCACTACATGCCCCCGCATCGGTGGAGCTTCCTGGATTACGCCCTGCAGCAGCGCATCGTCGACGTTTTCCGGGAAAAGGACGTCGCCTATACTGAGTGCGACACCTGGACCACCGACGCCATCTACCGCGAGACCGTGGACAAGGTGCGCCGCTGCCGCGCCGAGGGCTGCGGCGTGGTGGACATGGAGTGTGCCGCGCTGTCCGCCGTGGCGGAGTTCCGCAACGTGCAGTTTGGACAGTTCCTGTATGTGGCCGATACCCTGGCCGACGCGGACGCCTATGACGCCCGAAACTGGGGCGAGGATTCGCTGGCGCCCGCGATGGCGCTTTGCATCGAGATTGCGGGACGGGATTGATAGCTTTGAACGTTTTGGCGCCCCCTGGCGATGCATCGCCAGGGGGCGCCATTCATAATGTGTCAATTCCCGGTCATCTTCTCCTGCTTGACCTTGTGGTCAATCACGTGGCGGGAGGCCAGCTCGTTGTGGATGTCCTCCAGGCTGATGCCCATCTGTATCATCAGCACCATCACGTGGTAGGTCAGGTCCGCGATTTCATAGATCGTCTCGGCCCTGTCGCCGGCCTTGCCCGCGATGATGACCTCGGTGGATTCCTCGCCGACCTTCTTCAATATCTTGTCGATGCCCTTTTCAAACAGGTAGGTGGTATAGCTGCCTTCCTTTTTTTCCGTCTTGCGGCCCTCGATCAGCTTCATCAGGCCCTCCAGCGTGAAGGCGTGGTTGTTTTCACTCTCAAACAGCGTGTTCGTGAAGCAGGAATCGGTGCCCAGGTGGCAGGCGGGGCCATCCTTGTTCACCAGGATGACCAGGGCGTCCCTGTCGCAATCGGCGGTGATGGAAACGATGTGCTGGTAATTGCCGCTGGTCTCGCCCTTCAGCCACAGCGCCTGGCGGGAGCGGCTCCAGAAGCAGGTCAGCTCCTTCTCGAGGGAGATCTGCAGGCTCTCCCGGTTCATATAAGCCAGGGTCAGCACGTCCTTGGTGGTGGCATCCACCACGATGGCGGGAATCAGGCCGTGGACGTTGAACTTCAGGGAATCGATGTCAAAATTGATCATTTTCTCATAACCTCACTGTTATTCCGTTTTCGCGAAGCACGCGCTTCAAATCCGAGATCTGCACCTCGCCGAAGTGGAAGATCGAGGCGGCAAGGCCCGCGTCCACCTTCGGAAGGGCTTTGAACAGGGTGACGAAATCCTGTATGCAGCCCGCGCCGCCGGAGGCGATCACGGGCACGTTTACGGCTTGGCACACGGCGTCCAGCATCTCCAGGTCGAAGCCGCCCTTCACGCCGTCGGTGTCGATGCTGTTGAGCACCACCTCGCCCGCGCCGTTTGCCACGCAGCGGGCGATCCAGCTGACGGCCTCCATGCCGGTATCCTCCCGGCCGCCCTTGGCAAACACGCGATATTCCCCGTCCACCCGCTTTACGTCTGCGGAAATCACCACGCACTGGCTGCCGTAGCGTTCGGCGGCGGCGGGGATCAGGGCGGGGTTTCGGATGGCGCCGGAGTTGACGGACACCTTGTCCGCGCCGCACTTCAACACCCGGTCGAAGTCGTCCACCGTGTTGATACCGCCGCCAACGGTCAGCGGAATGAATACCCGCTCGGCCACCTGGCGGAGGATGTCGGTGAACAGCGCCCGACCTTCGGCGGAGGCGGTGATGTCGTAGAACACCAGCTCGTCCGCGCCGCATTTGCTGTAGTATTCGGCCAGCTTTACCGGCGAGGAGACGTCCGCAAGGCCCAGGAAGTTCACGCCCTTTACGACCCGGCCGTCCTTCACGTCCAGGCAGGGGATGATGCGCTTGGTGATCATTGCGCCGCCTCCTTGATGGCTTCAGCCAGGTCTATGGCTCCGGTGTAGCAGGCCTTGCCGATGATCGCCCCGTACAGCCCCAGCGCGGCGAGGGCCTTCACGTCCGCCATGCCGGAGACGCCGCCGGAGGCCACGATGTCCATGCGATACCTGCGCTGCAGGTCGGCGTAAAGGGCCCGGTTTGTCCCCTGCATGGCGCCGTCCCGGCTGATGTCGGTGCAGATCAGGGTTTTCAGCCCCAGCTGCTGGTATTTCTCGCAAAAGTCGTCCAGCGTCATGCCGGAGAGCTCCAGCCAGCCGCGGATGGCCACCTCGCCGTCCTTTACGTCCGCGCCGAGGGCGATGCCCTCGCCGTAGCGCTGGATGGCTTCACGGGTGAAGGTCGCGTCGGCAATGGCCGCCGTGCCCAGTATGACCCGGCTGACGCCCGCGTCCAGGTACTTCTCGATGACGGACATGTCCCGTATGCCGCCGCCGATCTCAACGAACAGGTCGGTGTTCTCCACGATCCGGCTGACGGTGTCGTAGTTGGGGGCGCCGCCGTCCCGCGCGCCCTCCAGGTCCACCATGTGGAGGTGTGTGGCCCCGGCCCTGGCGAACCGGCGGGCAGTGTTCAGTGGGTCGTCATCGTAAACCGTCATCTGGTTGTAATCGCCCTTGTACAACCGGACGGCTTTGCCGCCGACCAGGTCAATGGCAGGGAATATCAGCATGCCGCATCACCGTCCCATTCACAGAAGGCTTTCAGTATGCCCAGTCCCACGTCGCCGCTCTTTTCAGGGTGAAACTGGCAGCCGCAGACGTTGCCGCGGGCCACGGCGGCGGTCAGCGGCGCGCCGTATTCGGCGGTGGCGATGACCGATTCGTCACACCTTGCTCCGTAATAGGAGTGGACGAAGTATACGCAATCCCCGGGCCGGACGTTGGCAAAGATGGGGTGGGGCGCGCGGATGTCCAGCGCGTTCCAGCCGATGTGGGGAATCTTCAGTTCGGCGGGAATGACCTCGGCTATGGGTCGAACTTCGCCGGGAATCAGGCCGAGGCCTATATGCTCGCCGAACTCAAAGGATCTATCCAGCAGCAGCTGCATGCCCAGGCAGATGCCCATCACGGGCGTGCCATGCCCGGCGATTTCTCTGACCAGTGTGTCCAGGCCGGTCTCCCGGAGCTTCTTCGCCGCGTCGCCGAACGCGCCTACGCCGGGCAATATCACCCGTTCTGCACGGCTGATTTCTTTTGCGTCCCCGGTGACGACGGCCTGGGCGCCGACGGCCTTCAGGCTGTGGGCCAGCGAAAACAGGTTGCCCACACCGTAATCGATAATTGCGATCATAATAATCCTTTCGTCGACGGTATTTCGCCGTTCAGGGCGGGGTCGATGGCCACGGCGGTGCGCAGGCTGCGGGCCGCTGCCTTGAACGCGCCTTCGACGATGTGGTGGCTGTTGCTGCCGGCCAGCTGCTTGAAGTGCAGCGTGACGTTCGCCTTGCGCACGAAGCCCAGCCAGAACTCCTGCACCAGCTCGGTATCGAAGGTGCCGATCTTCTGGGTGGGGATGTCCAAGGCGTAGCCCAGGTGGCAGCGCCCGGAAATGTCCACCGCGGTGAGGATCAGCGCCTCGTCCATGGGCAGTATCGTGTGGCCGTAGCGGACGATGCCGCCCATGTCGCCCAGCGTCTCGGCAAAGGCCATGCCCAGGCAGATGCCGATGTCCTCGACGGTGTGGTGGTCGTCCACATCGGTGTCGCCCATGCATTTTACGGCGAGGTCAAAGCGCCCGTGGCGCGCAAACAGCGTCAGCATGTGATTCAGGAAGCCGCAGCCGGTATCGATCTCCGACTTGCCCGAGCCGTCCAGATTCAGCTCCAGCCGAATGTCCGTCTCAGCGGTGCGGCGGATGATGGTGGATGTGCGCATGGTGTACCTCCCTTGGGAGAATGTCGATTTTGAGGTGGGGATGGTAACTACTGATTTGTCGCGCTGCGACAAATCAGTAGTTAGGTTTTAGGTTATAGGTTTTAGGTGTTAGGGAAGGTAGAAATCCTGACGGATTTCTTT
>CACWZI010000011.1 GCA_902765305.1 uncultured Eubacteriales bacterium | reverse complement strand
GCAACATTCCGTGCGCGGCTTTTCCTGTTCCCTGTTGACTGTTCCCTGTTCCCTTTGTACTGCCCTTTGCTTTTCCACTAACAGCTCGATAAATCAGAAATTGTCGACAAGGAGGTTCATACATTGAAAAAGAAGGTCTTTGCCAGCGATTTTGACGGAACGCTGTATTTCTACAAGGCGGATGTGAAGCTGCCGCCGGAGAACGTCGAGAAGATCCGCCAGTACCAGGCGGCGGGCCACCTGTTCGGGCTGTGTACGGGCCGGCAGGTGGGGGGACTGACGCCCTTCATCACCGGGCTCGTGAAGCCGGATTTCTACATCACCAGCAGCGGCGCCAACATCGTGGACGGCGACATGAAGCCGATCCTGAAGCGGGGCGTGGACCGGGACGTGGCCGACGCCCTGGTGCGGGAGCTGAACCCGAAGGGCTACCGGCTGACGCTGGACGTGGAGGGCGACATCTGCGTGTTCGCCCCGATGGACTACCCCGGCAAGTACTACGTGATCACCGGCGTGGACGACGCGCCGAAGGGTCTGATCCACCAGGTGAGCGTGCACACCGAGAGCCTGGAGGACGCGGCGAGGCTTTCGGCCTCCATCAACGAGCGCTACGGCGACAGGGTCGAGGCGTTCCAGAACGTGATCGAGATCGACATCGCGCCGAAGGGCTGCTCGAAGGGCAAGGGCGTGATGGCCCTGCGGGAGCACATGAAGGACGCCTACGGCGACTTCACGCTGTTCGGCATCGGCGATTCCATCAACGACCTGCCCCTGCTGGAGGCCTCCGACGTGTCCTACACCTTCCCCTACGCCCCCGAGATCTGCCAGCGGAAAGCCACGAAGGTGGTGGACACCATCGTGGAGGCGCTGGAGGACAGCATGGAATACTGATTAATAGATAAAGGAAGTAACGACCATGAGCCAATCCCTGCGCGACGCGCGGCGGTACGAGGAGGCGCGGGAGCGCCTCATCCCGCCCCAGGACCGCCCCGCGTTCCACCTGTCCGCCCGGGTGGGCTGGATGAACGACCCCAACGGGTTCAGCTTTCACGACGGGCAATACCACCTGTTCTACCAATACCACCCCTACGATTCCCACTGGGGGCCGATGCACTGGGGCCACGCGGTGTCAAAGGACCTGCTCAACTGGCGCTACCTGCCCGCGGCCCTGGCCCCGGATAGGCCCTACGACCGGGAGGGCTGCTTTTCCGGCAGCGCCGTCACGCTGGAGGACGGGCGACAGCTGCTGATGTACACCGGCGTGAGTGAGGAGACCGGCCCGGACGGCGCGGTGCGCAATATACAGACCCAAAACCTGGCCTTCGGCGACGGCGTCGACTATGTCAAGTTCGGGGGCAACCCGGTGATCACCGCCTCAGACCTGCCCGAGGGGGGCAGCCGCTATGACTTCCGAGACCCGAAGCTGCTGCAATGCGCGGACGGCTGGCGCGCCGTCGTGGCCAACGACCAGATCGGCGAGGGCGGCCGGATGCTGATGTATAAGAGCGAAG
This sequence comes from uncultured Eubacteriales bacterium, assembly GCA_902765305.1. Classification (GTDB taxonomy): domain Bacteria; phylum Bacillota; class Clostridia; order Christensenellales; family Aristaeellaceae; genus UBA2862. Next base: position 49,911 of record CACWZI010000011.1, on the reverse strand, counting down.
ACCTGACCCACTGGCATCTGGAGCGGGTGGTGGCCGAAAACAAAAACCGCCTCGGCCTGATGTGGGAGTGCCCGGACCTGTTTACGCTGGACGGACACGAGGTATTGCTGGCCAGCGCCCAGGACATGCTGCCCCGGGGCTTCGAGTACCACAACGGCAACGGCACCTTCTGCCTGCTGGGCCACAGGGACGCAGACGGGGATTATGTGTGGGAGAGGGACCACGCCCTGGACTACGGCATCGACTTCTATGCCCCCCAGAGCATCCTGACGCCGGACGGGCGGCGGGTGATGATCGGCTGGATGCAGAACTGGGATACCTGCAACCTGCACGTGAAATCAACCCCCTGGTTCGGCCAGATGAGCCTGCCCAGGGAGTTGCATGTGAAGAACGGGCGGCTGTATCAAAGCCCACTGAGGGAATTGGAAGCGCTGCGGGGCGCGCCGGTGGAATATCAAAACGTGGAAATCGAGAACGGCGAGATCGGGCTGCCCGGCATCCACGGCCGCATGGTGGATATGGAGATCGAAATCGAGCCCGGGGAGGGCGAGCTGTACAACCGGTTTGCGGTGCGCTTCGCGAAGGACGGAGAGCGCCACACCGGCTTCAGCTTTAGGCCCCGGGAATCGGTGGTCAAGGTGGACCGCAAGTTCTCCGGCAGCCGCCGGGCCATCATCCACCAGCGCCGGGCCAAGGTGGACCACGAGCACGGCCGGCTGAAGCTGCGCCTGATCCTGGACCGCTTCAGCGTGGAGGCGTTCATAGGCGACGGCGAAAAGGTGATGAGCGCCACCGTGGGCACAGTTACGAGTGCTGAAGGCATATCTTTCTTCTGCGACGGGAAGGCAAGGTTTAATGTGAAGGCGTACGAATTGAAGGTGTGACCATACAAGGCTTGATCATTGGCTTATCCTTGCATATAATAGGCGTATCTGAATGATAAAGGGGGAGACATCATGCCCAACGAAGAAATCCATGCGTTGAAGGATTGCTTTGTCAATGCCCTCGATCCGCTTCGCATTTATCTCTTTGGTTCCTATGCATCTGGCGTACCCGACGAAGACAGCGATTACGATTTTTACATCATTGTGGATGATGAAAACAGAGACACACTTGACCTCATGGCCAAGGCATACGCCGCATGCAGCGAGATCAAGCAACGTCCCGTCGATATCCTCGTCGGCACTGAGAGCAGCTTTGAAGCCCGCAAGCAGCGCCCCACGATAGAAAACGAGGTGTTTCACAAGGGGGTTTTGCTGTATGGGGCATGAACAGGATATACGCGCCTGGCTCAGCTTTGCCGATATGGACTATGACGCGGCAAACATCCTTTATGCGCATCACCCTAGGCCCTGCGAAATCATCTGCTATCATTGCCAGCAGGCTGCTGAAAAGGCAATCAAGGCGGTCTATATATGTCTGGACATGCCCGGCGGCATACCGCGAAAGCACGACCTTTCTTTTCTGCTGAATCAGATTCAGAATAAGGTTGATATTTCAAAGGAACTGCGGCAGTACGCCGATATGCTGAACGTCTATGGCATTGTATCCCGTTACCCAAACGAGATTCATGTGGATGACGAACGGACGAAGGTGGCATTGCAGTATGCCGACTTTATTCTTCAATGGGCAAAGCAGAAGTGTATCAAATAATCAGTCGTCCATAAAAGCGACGCCCCGCGAAATCGCGGGGCGCTTGGTTTGTCTTTATTTCTTTTTCACCGTGATCGTTATCGTGGCCTTCTTGCCGTTGGCGGTCCTGACGGTGATCTTGGCCTCGCCGGGCTTGATGGCCTTGACCACGCCCTTGCCGGATACAGTGGCGACCTTCTTGTTGCTGCTGGTCCAGGTATAGCTGGTCTTGGCCTTGGTCGGCGTCAGCGCGGCCTTCAGCGTCAGCTTCTTGCCCACCTTCAGTCAATGACGGCGAAAAGGTGATGAGCGCCACGGTGGGCACCGATGCAAGGGCGGAGGATATATCGTTCTTCTGCGACGGGAAGGCAAGATTTAGCGTGAGGGCGTGGGAATTGAAGGTGTGACCATACAAGGCTTGATCATCGACTTATCCTCGCATATAATAGGCGTAGAGTCACGGGGACCTGTCCGAGACCACTGAAAAAGTCTGCATGCTGTGAAATGTTGAACAATCACGAATGCAAATATGCATTTCTCTTGGATTATTAGGGTAAATCGCCCTCATTTGTTCGAGAATTTGCATTTTGTCTGCTTTGAAATTCATTCATTCGGGACGCGGACACTTTTTCAGCAGTTTCGGACCTGTCCCCGTGACTCCGTGGAAATGTCTTTCTTGCTCGTCTTCGGAGGAATTTGGGTCAATACTCATAGCTCTTCTCGATCATATTACCCGATTCATCGTAGGCCGCGTACCACCTGAAATGGTTGTTCTCACTGTCGATTGCATTGATAGTGACAACGTATTTCCCAAAGACTTCATTCCCGTTTTCATCTTCCCTGTCCTCAACCCCAACTTCCATGTTTCCGTTGTAGTTGTCAGAGGCCCAATCCGGAAGATAAGTCCCGTATTCGTTTTCATTTATCCATTCTTCAATGTAGCTATAGCTTTTCCACTGCTCATTCATAACATCCGGAATGCCGCCCGTTGCTTGGATCACTTCTTCCGGAACCTCGGGTACGTCATCACCTTCCAGCCTGTTTTCCAGTTCCAAACTATAGCTTAGATCCGCGTAAATCATCAATGTGTCATAACCCTCAAGACCACCCGATAATCCAATTGCATATTCCTTACAGGAATACCCACCATAACTATCTATGGTTGCTGTCCCATCCTGAGAAGGCGCATCTCCCAACAGCGCCAGCGCCCCGGCCAGATCCTCTTCTGTACCGTTAAAATAACGGTTGATGACTTCAATCATAGCAGAGGCCTCGACATACTCAAGGAAGGTCAGTGGCCACTGCGAACGATCCTCGTCGAGCGCATTTTCCAAACTCACATTGCACTCCAATGAAGGTACACAGGTAAAACCCCAGCTGATGTCGTCCTTCTTTTCTGAAACAACTCTGCCTGTCTTTTCGCCCCATACCTGCTCGGCAGATGTCATCTTATGCGCTTCCTGGCCGATATCCCCTTCCACGCCCAGTTCTGCGAGCTTGGCTGCAAAGGCATTGTTGTAGTAATCCGCCATCACTTTATAATCGTTCAAATCCCCACCCCTTGAAGAAGCCGTTTGTTCGGCATTCTCCTGCGACGGGTCTTCCGTGCCGGACTGTTCCGTTTCGGCCTGAGGCGCTTCGATGCCCATCGCATCCAGCAGCGCGTCGTCGATGGTATCGTTGACTTCCAGCCCCTTTTCGGTCCGATACTGGGTGATGGCGGCGGCGGTCTTCTTGCCGGCGATGCCGTCGGGCGTGCCGCAGTTGTAGCCCGCATCGTTCAGGGCCTGCTGGACCTTCTTCACGGTATCCTTGTCGGTATAGACGCGACCGGGCTCGGCTTCCTCGACAGGCTTATCCTCCTCGGCAGCCTCGACGGCCTCGGCTTCCCCGGCGGCCTCGGCTTCCCCGGCGGCCTCGGCTTCCTCAACGGCCTCGGCTTCCTCGACAGGCTCCGCTTCCTCGGCTTCTACAGCTTCCTCGGCTTTCTCGGTTGCCCCGGTGAGACCCGTGTCGCTTTCCGCGCTATCATTTACAGTGCGGAATATGAGCTGCTGGCTATTGGCGTTATACAGCATTTGAATGGTATAGCCATCTGCCACAAACGGATTGCCATTCCAGCCGTCCACGGACAACCCGCCCCAGAAGCCGGTGAAGCCGAACTGATCCAGAGCAGCCTTCAGGTCCGCGTTGGCCAGGCCGACATCCCCCTTGTGGAAAGCCGTCGCATAGGTCCAGATATACGCCGCGACGGTCTCCAGCGTAAAGTGCAGACCCGGCACCTGAGGATCGACGCTGACCACAAAATTCGTCTGCTTTCCGTTTATGGCAAAGCTATTGTCATTCTGGTCACAAGCGAATCCCAAAGCATTGTACAGGCCGCTGTAGTCGACATATACCATATTCTCTTCGGGTATCTCTTGCACATTTCGCTTTTCTTCAGTGTTGGATATGCGAAGATACTGAATGATATCATTTTCAATGCTATCACTCTCTCCCCAATAGAACTTGTAAACCCGCGCCATCAACTCGTTGTAAAGGGCCACAAAGGAATCGGGATTGGAATAATCGAAGGCTTCTTCCGATGAAACCATTTCGATCGCGTCCTTCAGGGCGCCGTCAACACTGTCGTCCCAAAGGGCTTTTAAAAGCGCGTCGTCGATCACGCCCTTGGCCTCCAGGCCATGCTCGGTCTCGAACTGTGTGATGGCAGCGGCGGTCTTCTTGCCGGCAGAGCCGTCGGGCTTGCCGCAGTCGTAGCCCGCCTTGTTCAGGGCATATTGCACGCCCTCCACAACGTTCTTGTTGCCTTCATAGGTGTCGGCCATCGCCGCAGTCAGCGCCGACAGCGCCAGAAGCGCCGCCAAAATCAGGGAAATGAGCTTCTTCATGATCTGTACACTCCTTCTCTGTCAATTTTCGCAATATTACCAAAATGGTGTACTGACAACATGCGCTATGTTGCCAGTACACCGTTCCTGTGATTTGGAATCAACCGATTCCGCACATTACCTGCGATTGCTGGACGCAGCCTGGATGCGATAATAAACCGTCTGATAGACACCCAACTCTGCGTTCTGGAATTGGACGTACATGTAATACGACGTGTTCTTCTTCATGGCCGGAATCCCCATGCTCGCGGTAGCGACGCCATCGCCGAAATAGTATTCCCGATCGTTGTAATTGGAGTAATCTTCCCAATAAATCCTTTTTACCTTCCAGCCTTTAGCCGCTGTAACCTTGATGGCGCCAGCCTTGGCATTCTTGGCCAACGTTGCTTCGACGCTGTTCTTCTTGGCGAACTGAGACTTCAGGTTCTTGGTGTTGATGCCGGTCAGCTGGAGGCTCTTCACGGGGTTCTCATAGCTTATCGCTGTAATGACCTTCTTGTAGGCCTTGCCATCCACCTTGAAGGAAATCGTGGCCTTGCCAAGCTTCTTGACCTTCAGGCCGATGTAGGCGTAGTAACTACTGCTGGTTTCCTTTTTCGAAGGGTCAAAATACGTGGTTTCAGATGTATTTTTATACTTTCTGACGTAATCGATGCTGACAATGCTGGGCTTGCTGCTCTTGACATCGGTAACGGTGGACTTCTTGGTCAGATTGCCGATGTAAATGGAATCAGTATAGTATGATGAAGTCTTCTCGGTGGTACTCCACATTACCTTCCCCGGGTCGGTGTCAACATAGGGTTCGGCAAACGCAGGGACGGCCGAAAGAATCAGCAGGGCCGCGACGAGCAGCGCGCAAAGCAGTCTACGGGTATTCTTCATGATTATCCTCCTCTTCATGTCGCTTTCTGCGCGGGAAACGCGCAATCACTATAAACGGCTGACATACAGGCAGTAACAAAGCTATTATAATTTCTCTCCCTTCCTGTAATTTACCGCGCTGTTCTGTGCCATTTACGTTAATAATACCACGACTTATATCCTGTCATATTTTTTTACACCAGATATGATGTATATTTCTATACACTCCTTCTGGTGTAAATATACTATTCATGTGAAGCTACACATAAGGTGTCTACTATGAAGGCTTACTGGGAAATCCTCCGCGAGCTGCGGGAAGACCGGGATCTGAAGCAGAGCGCCGTGGCCAGCGTCCTCGGCACCACCCAGCAAGTGTATTCACGCTATGAAAACGGCATCAACGAAATGCCGATACGCCACCTGCGCACGCTGTGCGAATACTACAACGTCAGCGCGGATTACGTGTTGAGCCTGAAGCGCAAATGAAGGGAGGCCATTGCGGCCTCCCCTCATTTGCACATGGCGCTGTTCCATTTTCATCGTTCACGCATAGTATTTTTGATACTTGCTCCTCGGCTTATCGGGTATGCTGAGGTGAATGATGCCCTGCTGGATCAGGGGCTTCAGGTATCGCCCCATGAAATAACTGATCGTCATATCGGAAAATCGGTTTGCCAATTCCTCCCGGGTTCTTGGAATATTGCAAAACTCCACAATTTGCTGTTTAATATCTCCGGCATCCACATTCTGAATCGAACGGCGATTGTACAGCGTTACGCGAAAGCTGCCGCGAATGATCTCAAATTCGGCGGGACGAAGCCCGTTCTCCCGCATCACGCGCTGGATCGTCGGAATGCCCGAATAGCGGTTTTCCGTCAATGAAAGCAGCTCCATCGCTCCGGCGATAAACGGATTTCGGGTATCGGCAGTTGCCCTGCCCAGGAGATCCAGCGTCATTCGCCCGTACAACCCGCCGGGGTTTTCCAGCTCCAGCCGATCTGAAAACAGCCGCAGCACAATCGGTATGGATTCCGTATGGATGCTGTAATCCCTGTGTATCAGCGCATTGAGCAAGATTTCCCGAACGGCGATCACGGGATACAGCGGCCGGTCTGTGCGCCTACCCGTCACAGGGTCGATGACGGTCGCAACAGGGATATTGCGGGCAACAAAGGCCATCGCCTGTTCCAGCATCTGGGGAAGCGTCCCCTCGATCCTCGCGTTATCGGTAAATCGCTCGCCGAGTTCGCTGACTTCGCCAAGCTTTGATCCCGGTACGACGACAGCTGTGATGCAAAACTGCGGAAAACAGGCCTGGGGATATGTCCCCAGGAGCATCAGGCCTGCCAGCGTCGGGCCTCCGCCCTCGGTCATTCCCAGCATTTGCAGCGCCCTGTCCCTGCCCAGGCTGCTCAGGTTGGGCTTTTTGCTCTTGACCACAGATTCAAAGGCGTTCACCGCACTGGCGTCCAGGTCCTCCATCGTCGCCCGGGGACAAGGCCGAAGCTCGTCCTGGGTCTTTTTTCGATACGCCTCATAGCTGTAGACCTCATATTCTGGCATATGAAGGTCCTGGTCCCCCACGCGAATATAGGAACCCGCAAGGCGCCCCTTGCCCTTGTAATAGCAGGGCCTTCTCTCGTATTCTACCTCAGGTATTTCCGCACTGACGATGATGCGCCCTTCGTATTCCGCGGCAGTATACAGCGGCCTCAGCTCAGGCTCCATTTGCAGGCACTGATTGGTCACCTGCTTCATCAGGTCGCCGGCATCGTAGACACCGCACGCCTCAAATCCCGCCCTTTCATCCAAGCCAAACAGTATAATGCCTCCACCGCTTTGATTGGCAAGACTGGAGAGGGAATCAAATATTTTCGGGCATCCCTGCTTTGCCGCTTTGACCTCGACATCGGGCAGCTCTGTCTGTATTCTCTGAAGCTTTTCCGCCAGCATAACCAATTGCTGTTCCTGCATTTCCATCAACTCCAGAATTTGATCGACTTTATATAAACTATTATACTGTTTTCTGGCGAAAAGTCAAATAAAATCCGCATAAAACCATTTTATGTGGATTTTATGCGAATTCTACGCGACTTATTCATTGAGTCACGGGGACAGGTTCCTTGACTCATATAAAGTGAGTCAAGGAACCTGTCCCCGTGACTCTACGAATGAGCATATTGATGCGTTTGAGCATCGATCGGCTTTCCTGCTGCCAATACAGGTAGTCCTGCCAGGCCTGGTCGTGCCATACCTTAATCATCGGCGTCATCCTCGATTAGATCGTGAACAGCAACGTTCCGACGGGCATCCATGTCCGCAGCGGCTTCGCGCAGGCGGCGCTGGTTGACCTCGCTGAAAAACGGATCGACGCGGATTTCAAAGGGGATGCGGTTTTCCCGGACCGCCGTCTTGATAAACAGCGTGATCGCCGCCGTCATGCTCAGGCCCATTTCCTCAAACAGCGCTTCGGAACGCTTCTTCAAGCCTTCGTCCATGCGGATGGTTACATTGGTCATGGCGCTCACCTCCACATACAGTATAGTGCATTGTATGTGCGATGTCAATACAGAATACCATTAATTACAGTGACGCCTGTCGTCCATCACCGCATCTCATTCCACCTTCCGTCCATGGATAATCATGGAAAGGGGAAAGCCGCTGTGGTCGAGGGTGCTGAAGCCGCCGCTGATATCGTGATCGTACTCCTCGAGTCCGGTCACGACGATCCCGTTGCCGCACATGCCCGAAATGATTTCCGACATCGGATGGGTGAAGTCGGTAAAGGTCTTTGAGCGATACCTCTTCTGCGTCATGTAATACATGCCCTCATTCCCCGTCCATTCATGCTCAAAGTAGGAATAATGGCAGGCGGTTCTGTGTTCAGGATCGAACAGTTTTTCGCCTTCCGTGGCAAGCATATTCGTGCAGGGATGCTGTTCGTTAATCAAAATGACAGCGCCGGCCTTCATACACTTTGCGACGACGGCAAAGAAGCGATCCAGGTCGGCGAACCAGCAGAGGGCCCCGATGGTAATGATCACCAGATCAAACTGTTCCCGATAGCGGTCATCCAGATCGTAGATATTCACCGCCTCAAACGCGCAGGGAAGATCCAGTTCCTTAGCTTTTTCGTTGGCGAACGCCACCTGGTTTTCAGCGATGTCAAATCCGACGCCCTTCTTCGCCCTGCCGCATTTGACCAGGGAAAGCAGCTCCCGCCCGTTATTGCAGCAGAACTGACCGATCACGGCCCTTTCTGTAGGGAGCTTCTTCAACGCGCTCTTCGTTTCCTCGTTGAAGAAGGGATAATCCTCTGTTCGGATGCGCTCCGCGATATCTGCGCCCCAGGAAGCGTCCCTGTTCTCAAACGCCTCTTCCCAGGCGGCCTTATTTCCTTCGATATATTTATCCATTGTGCCTCCTCAGTAAGACTCGGGGACAGGTACACTGACTCATTTCGCATGAGTCAGTGTACCTGTCCCCGTGACTCACTTCTTATTGCACTTCGCGTATTCATCGAACCCATAGTGATCCAGTTCTCCCTCATAGGCGCATACGCCCATGCGGGGGGAGTTTGTGATGGGCAGGGCCATGTCCAGGTCAACCTCCGACTTCTTCGCGCAGGCCTCGCAATAACACGAAGGCTCTTCCCCAAACATATCCTCCGTATCCACCAGCTCCGCGGGCTTTCCGCACTTGGCGCACTTCCATTCGATGGGCGCGTTCCTGGCCAGCAGACGCACGACCTCGCGCTGCTTCTTCCGGCGCGTCTGACCTATAAAGCTGACCAGCAGCCGGGTGGTATCGCCGAAGTCGTATTCATAGCCGATCCGCGAGCCCTCGGGGAAGGCGCTCAGCCTGCGGCTCATCGGAAATTCCTGATAACCATCGCCCATGAAGGCGCTCATGTGGCCGCAGCACTCCAGCCAGATCCTGCGCAGGAAGTCGTCGAGGTTCTTCAGTGACGCTGTCGTCGGCGCGTCCAGCAGAAGCCAGTAGCGCTTGTCCATGCCCTCCACCTTGATCAGGCAGCATTCCTGCTCCCCGGCGGGATCGCTGTGCTGCTTGAGGATGTGGTTCTTCATCGCCACCTTGCCCAGCTCGGCCCCACAGAGATAGCAATTGCCCTTCTGCTGATTTGTCGTCATGGATACCACTCCTTTGCACGTTTATAGCTGTTCTGTCCGACGCATCTGAATCTTCTGTTGCGGCCTCCTGGCCCTCGCTACGATGAATGGATGCGGCTATTTTTCCTCCCTCGCCACCGCCAGCATCAGCTTCAGCCGGTTTTCCTGGTTGACCCGCGTGGCGCCGGGGTCGTAGTCGATGGGGACGATGTTGGCCTCTGGATACTTTTCCCGCAGGGCGCGGATGGTGCCCTTGCCGGCGATGTGGTTGGGCAGGCAGCCGAAGGGCTGCACGCACACGATGTTGGGAACGCCGCTGTCGATCAGCTCGCACATCTCGGCGGTCAGCAGCCAGCCCTCGCCCATCTTGCAGCCCACGCCCAGCACGTCGCCCAGCTCCTTGCGGGTGGTCTGGTAGGGGGCCGGGGGCCTGAAGCGGCTGTTGCCGCGGATGGCCTTCGAGATGGTCTTTTCCACGTGGTCCACGTAGCGCATCACCTGTTTGAAGCCGAATTGCCTGACCTTGTTGCCGCCGTACAGGTCCACGTCGTCGATGTTGTGGTCCAGGGCGTTCAGCAAAAAGCCCATCAGCCCGGGCACGTTCACCTGGCAGCCCTGGTCCAGCAGGAACCGCTCCAGGTGGTTGTTGGCCATGTCGGAATACTTGACGTAAATCTCGCCCACGATGCCCACCTGGATCTTCTCGGCGTAAGTCCAGGGCACGGCCTCGAAGTCCTTCGCGATCTGCGCCACATTGCCCCTGAACCGCAGCGCCGCGGCCCGGGGGTTGCGCCGGAACTGCTCGGTCAGGCGGTCGGCCCAGGCGTCCACCAGCGCCGCGCAGGCGCCCTTTTCGTTCTCGTAGGGCTCCACCTGGTTCTTCAGGCACATCAGCACGTCGGCGTAGAGTATCATCATCATGGACTGCAGCAGCAGCGTCAGCGTCAGCTTGAAGCCGCTGTTCTTCTCCAGGCCCACGGGATTGAGTGAAATGACGGGCACGAAGCCCAGCCCCGCCTTGGCCAGCGCCTTGCGCAGCAGGAAGATATAATTTGAAGCGCGGCAGCCGCCGCCGGTCTGGGTGATGATCAGGGCTGTCTTGTGCACGTCGTACTGGCCGCTTTGCAGCGCGTCGATGAACTGGCCGATGCACAGCAGGGCGGGATAGCAGGTGTCGTTGTGCACGTATTTCAGGCCCGTCTCCACCACGGAGGGGCCCTCGTTCTGCAGCAGCACCATGCGGTAGCCGTGCAGCTGGAATACGTCGCGCACCAGCTTCAGGTGCACCGGCAGCATGTTCGGGATCAGGATGGTGTAATCCCGCTTCATCTCCCGGGTAAATTCGATTCGGTCTTGCATAGGTTTAGCGTTCTTTCGTTCCGATTTCGCGGATTATGGCGGCGCAGGCGCCGCCGCTACGGGGGACCGTGGCGGCAGGTTGCCGCCGCTACGGGGGGCGGCAGGTTGCCGCCGCTACGGGGGACCGTGGCGGCAGGTTGCCGCCGCTACGGGGGACCGTGGCGGCAGGTTGCCGCCGCTACGGGGGATCGTGGCGGCAGGTTGCCGCCGCTACGGGGGATCGTGGCGGCAGGTTGCCGCTATTGTTCCAATGCCGCGAACAGGCTGCGCAGGCGGATGCGCACCGCGCCGGGGTTGGAGATTTCGTCGATCTTCAGCTGGGTGTACAGCCGGCCGCCCGATTGCAGTATGCTGCGCACCTCGTCGGTGGTGATGGCGTCCACGCCGCAGCCGAAGGACACCAGCTGCACCAGGTTGATATTGTTATCGCCGCACTCGGCCACGAACTTCGCCGCCGAATACAGCCGGGAATGGTAGGTCCACTGGTTCAGCACGTTCACGCTGAACTTCTGTTCATTGAGGTTCACCGAATCCTCGGTGACCACCACCGCGCCCAGCTGGGCGATCTGCTGGTCGATGCCGTGGCTGATCTCCGGGTCGATGTGGTAGGGTCGCCCGCAGAGCACCACCACCGGCAGGCCCTTCGCCCGGGCGTCCGCCAGCATTTCCGCGCCACGGGCGCGGACCTTGGCCATGTGATCCTCGTAGGCCTGGTAGGCCCCGCGCACCGCGGTCTTCACCTCCCTGGCGGGGATGCCGGGAAAGTATTTTTCCAGTATCGCCGGGAACTTCTTCTCGAAGTCCTTCGGGCGGTGGATGCCCAGGTAGTCGCTGATGAACTTCGTCTGCTTCAGACCCGGCACGTTCAGCCGCAAAACCTCGGGGTAGTAGGCCACCACCGGGCAGTTGTAGTGGTTGTCGCCCCGGTGCTCGTCCAGGTTGTAGCTCATGCAGGGATAGAATATGGCGTCCACATTCTGCCGCAGCAGCCACTCCACATGGCCGTGCATCAGCTTGGCGGGATAGCAGGCCGTGTCCGAGGGAATGGTGCGCTGGCCCGAGGCGTACAGCGCGTGATCGGACTCGGGGGACTGGATCACCTGGAAGCCCAGCTTCGTGAACAGCGCGTGCCAGAAGGGGTACAGCTCGTACAGGTTCAGGCCCATGGGGATGCCGATGCGGCCCCGCTTGCGCTCGCCCGACGGGTATGCCCGCAGCATTTTCCGCTTTTCCTCGTACAGGTTAGGCATGGTGGTCTTGCCGCCGCCGGTCATCTTCTCGCAGCGGTTGCCGGAGATGAAGCGCCGGGGCGCGCCGCCCGCCTCGCCCTCGAAGCGTATGATGGTCAGCATGCAGTGGTTCTGGCAGCCCTGGCAGCGGGTGTTGGTGGTCTTCTGACTGAAGTGTTCCAGCTCTGACGCGGTCAGTATGCCGCTGCGCCCGCCGGGGGTATGGGTGGCGCTCCACAGCGCCACGCCGTAGGCCCCCATCAGGCCGGCGATGTTGGGCCGCACCACGTCCCGGCCGATCTCCCGTTCGAAGGCCCGGAGCACCGCGTCGTTTAAAAACGTGCCGCCCTGCACCACGATGCGCTCGCCCAGCTGGGAGGCGTCGGCGGTGCGGATGACCTTGTACAGCGCGTTTTTCACGATGGAGATGGACAGCCCGGCGGAGATGTCCTCCAGGGTCGCGCCGTCCTTCTGGGCCTGCTTCACCGAGGAATTCATGAATACGGTGCAGCGGGAGCCCAGGTCCACCGGGTGTTTGGCCAGCAGGCCCCGGCGGGCGAATTCGTCCACGGGCAGGCCCCCCGCGGCCTGGGCGAAGGTCTGTATGAAGGAACCGCAGCCCGACGAGCAGGCCTCGTTCAGGAAGATGTCGTCGATGGCGTCGTCCTTGATCTTGAAGCACTTGATGTCCTGGCCGCCGATGTCGATGATGAAATCCACCCCCGGCTGCAGCTTCCGGGCGGCGATCAGGTGGGCCATGGTCTCCACCACGCCGCAGTCCAGCCGGAAGGCGGTCTTGACCAGGTCCTCGCCGTAGCCGGTGGAGCCGGCCCCGGCCACGGTGGCGTCGGGGTATTCGGCGTAGAACTGGCGCAGGAAATCCCGCACGGCGGGCAGGGGATTGCCCTTGTTGGACATGTAGGCGGTCTTGAGCAGGTTGAAATCCTCGTCCACGGCCACCGCCTTGATGGTGGTGGAGCCGGAGTCGATGCCGATGTAGACCTTTCCCGCGTAGCCGGGGCGGGAGACGATGTCCACCCGCGCCCTGGCGTGGCGCTCTCGGAAGGCGTCATACTCCGCCTGGCTTTCGAACAGCGGCGGGCAGGCGGCATAGCGGGCCTCCCTGGAGCGCTCGCGCACCCGGGCGATGACGGATTCCAAATCCACCTCGCGCCCGGCCTGCAGGGCCGCGCCCATGGCCACCGAATACAGCGCGTCCGCCGGGTGGATGCCCCTTATGCCCAGCGCCCTGTCGAAGCAGTCGCGAAGCTCGGAGAAGAAGGTCAGCGGGCCGCCCAGGTACACCACGTTCCCGGCGATCTCACGGCCCTGGGCCAGGCCGGCGATGGTCTGGCCCGCCACGGCCTCGAAGATGCTGCGGGCGATGTCCTCCTTGCGGGCGCCCTGGTTCAGCAGCGGCTGGATATCCGACTTGGCGAACACGCCGCAGCGGCTGGCGATGGCATAGCTGCGCTCGTGGTCCCTGGAGAGGGTCTCCAGCTGCTCCACGGGCACGTCCATCAGGGTGGCCATCTGATCGATAAACGCGCCGGTGCCGCCGGCGCAGGTGCCGTTCATGCGCACCTCGAGCCCGCCGGCCCCGGTGAGAAACAGTATCTTCGCGTCCTCGCCGCCCAGCTCCACGGCCACGTCGGCCTCGGGCGCCATCTGTTTGAGGGCCACGCGGGTGGCATAGACCTCCTGGAGGAAGTCGATGTCCAGCTCCTCCGCCAGGCCCATGCCCGCCGAACCGGAAATGCCCAACTGGAAGCGCTCGCCGGGAAACTTCGCCATGACGGCGTGCAACAGCACCTCGCAGAGCATGGCGATCTGGGCCCTGTGGCGCTCATAGCGGCGGAACACGATTTCCCCCGCTTCATTCAGCACCACGGCCTTGATCGTCGTCGATCCGATGTCCAATCCTATCTTCATAAACCATCTCCGGGCCATGCCGCCCTTTGGTATTTAATTTGTGAACGATACAAATCCACAATATAGGATAGATCATGAGTATGAATTGAAGATGAAGTACATATGAAATTCTGATTTGTCGCTCCCCGACAAATCAGAATTTCGCCCCTTCGATCGCCTCGATCACCTTATCGCACCATTCATCGAACTCGGGGTCGGGGATCTGGCGCTCGGGGTGGGACAGCACGTAGTCCAGGGCGATGCGCACGCCCTGGTCGAAGCGCACGTTGGTACGCATGTCCGGCACGGCCCGCTTCAGCTTGCTGTTGTCGAACACCACCGACACCGACTTGTCGCCGATGAGGCTGCCCTCGAAATCGTAGCCGCGCTTGTCGCCCACGGCGGCCAGGAAGTCGCTGGCCACGTGGTAGGCCTTCAGCTGAACGCCCAGGGCGTCGGCGATGGTGGCGTAGATCTGGTTCCAGGTCAGCGTCTCGTCGCCGGTGATCTGGAAGGCCTCGCCGATGGCGTGGCGGTTGGCCATCAGGCCGGTATAGCCGATGGCGAAATCGGTATTGAAGGTCATGGTCCACAGCGAGGTGCCGTCGCCCTGTATGATCACCGGCTTGCCCTCCAGCATGCGCTTGATGACCTGCCAGGAGCCGTTTTTACCGTGTACGCCCAGGGGCACGCTGCGCTCGTCGTAGGTGTGGCTGGGGCGCACGATGGTCACCGGAAAGCCCTCCTCGCGATAGACCTTCATCAGGAATTCCTCGCAGGCGATCTTGTTCCGGGAATATTCCCAGTGGGGATTGGCCAGGGTCGTGCCCTCGGTGATGATGTAGCTGGCCGCCGGCTTGTGGTAGGCCGAGGCGGAGCTGGTGTAGATGTACTGGCGAGCGCGCCCCCTGAACAGGCGATAGTCCCGCTCCACCTGTTCGCGGGTGAAGCCGATGAATTCGCAGACGCAGTCAAAGGTCATGTCGCCCAGCTTCGCCAGCACATCGGCCTCGTCGTTGATGTCCGCGACGATGGAATGGGCGCCCTCGGGCACGGCGTCGGGGCGATTGCCCCGGTTCAGCAGCCAGACCTGCCAGCCCAGCTCGTTCACCAGCCTGCGGACGATGGCGGCGCTGATGGTGCCGGTGCCGCCGATAAACAATGCTTTCTTCATACCTGATGTCCTCCCAAATCTGTATTTTCTATCCATTCGGCCAGTTCGTCGACCTGGGGATGCCCGAGACTGCGCAGGGCGGCCCCCAGGGCCTTGTTTTCGTAGCGGGTGCCCGTCAACGCCGGCGCGAGGGTCGCGACCATGGCCTCGTCCATGGCGTCGGAAAACACCCGCGCCGATTCGACGACGCCCCCCTTCAGGCTCAGCTCCAGCGTCACGCCGCCCCATTCGAAGCGATGCTGCAGCGTGACATCGAAGGGCAGCGCCTTGCCCAGGCGGAAATCCCACGAGGCAAATTCCCGCTCCAACGCCTCGAGGCGCTGTGCATCCAGCGCCTCCACGGAAAGCGGAAGAACGGGGCCGTATTCCCCGGCAAAGGCGTCCCGCAATGCCCGGGACAGGGCCGGGATCGTGATATCCGGATTGAATTCCGCCAGGTTTGCCACCCTGGCGCGCACGCTGTCGATGCCCTTCGCCCGCAGCTTGCCGTCGTCCGGCGCCAGGTAGCGGCCCAGGCGGTCCAGTGCCACATCCACCATGATCGTGCCGTGGTGCAGGGCGGTATCCCTGGAGAGCTTAAAGGCGTTGCCGGAAAACTTTGTCCCGCTGCCTTCGATCACCAGGTCGTTCCGGCCTGTGAACCGCGCCTGTATGCCAAATCGGGCCACCGCCCGGCGCACCACCTCCAGCTGGCGGCGCACGTCGTACTCCGCCCGGGGCAGCACAAAGCTGAAGTTCAGGTTGCCCATGTCGTGGAACACCGCGCCGCCGCCGCTGCTGCGACGGGCCAGGCGGCCGCCCTCGTCCTCCAGCAGCTTCACCCGGCATTCCTTCCAGGCGTTCTGGTGTCGACCGATGACCACGGTGTTCCGGTTCTGCCACAGGTACAACACCCTATCACCTGCGCCCAGCCCTTCAAAAAGCAACGCCTCCACCGCCAGGTTGTGCCAGGCGTTGTCCGAATCGCCCATGAGAACGAAATTGCGCACGCTATCACCTCAAGGAGATTATATCACATTATACTGCTGAAAGCCAACAAAAAAACGGACGCTTGCGCGTCCGCCTTTGATGCGGCTGCTTACCAGCGGGCCCACCTCAGATAGCTGAGGGAAGCCCATCCCTTCTGCCTGCCGTTCCAGCTCACATAGGCCCAGTTGCCGTTGATCTTGTAAACGGTAATCCCGTGGGTGCCGTGAGGAATGCTGTAATAGATCCTGTAATTGGTACCGCGGCCCGAGCGCACGTTCAGTCCGCTCGACTGGGTCACGACATCGGCGCGGGCATTTGACTTGACAAAGGTCTCGGCTACCCAGCCCTTCAGGCCGCCCATGGTCTTGACGTTGATCCACTTATAGCCATTTTTTCTGACGGTTTTGCTGCTGGCCTTCACCAGAGCCGTGCCATTGGACAGGCTGGAAATAATGGCGGAACCGGTACCCGCCGCTCTGCGCAGATACAGGGTGCTGCCCCTGGTCTGGACGTGATAGACCGAGGTATTGCCATTGCTGACAGCGCCTTCGGCGAGAGAGGTTGCGGGAACGACTGCGATCAGCAGCATCACCGCGAGAAGAACTGCGAGGATCCTTTTCATGGATTTCCCCTCCTTATTGTTTATTGCCTGTTTCCGCGGGTCGTCAGGCGATGCCCTGTCAGAGCCAGGCTGACGACCCCGTGCCATATAAGCACATTTTTTCCGGAATCTGGCTGGTGCAAACATTATACATCAAATACCGGGATCAGATATTACAAGTTTATCACATTTTTTGGAAAAGAACTGGGCATAAATATGCTATAATAGTGGGGGATCGATGTTTAACCAAGGGGGTATCGCCATGCGCATCTATACCGGCCGCAGCCGGCTGATGGAACCGGCCATGATCGACGTGCTGCGCCAGAGCATGGCCGGGAGCGAACGGGACCACATCATCGTGGTGCCCAAGCAGCTGACGCTGCAAACCGAGCGCACCCTGCTGGCAGCGCTTTCGCTGAAGGGCTCCTTCCGGCTGCAGGTGCTCAGCCCCGAACGGCTGTGCGGCCGCATATTCGAGGCCGCGGGACAGCCCGAGGGCGCGCGGGTGGACGAGCGGGGCAGGGTCATGCTGGTGCGCGCCGCCGTACACGGCGTGGACGACCGCCTGAAGCTGTACCACGGCGCGGCGGGACGCAGGGGCTTTGCAGAGCGCTGCGCCCGACAGCTGGAGCTGATTCGCCAGGCCGGGCTGACCCCGGACCGGCTGTTTGCCTGCGCCGAACAGGCCGACGGCCTGTTGCGCATGAAGCTGGACGACCTGGGGATCATACTGGAAGCCTATGAGGACCTGTTGGAGGGTCGCTTTCAGGACGGGGAATCGGAATTTTCAGAGGCCGTGGACCGCGCCCCCGAGGCCGTTTTTTTGAAGGAGGCCTGCGTGCTCTTCTACGGCTTCGACCTGACCCCTCCCACGCTGCACCGGCTGATCGGCGCGGTAGGCGCGGCCTGCCCGCAGACCCATGTGTTCCTGCCGCTGGCCAACGACGAGGACGCCCGGGATTTCGACGCCTTCCTGCCCCTGAAGGGCTGCCTGGAGCGCTTGACCGTCGCCGCCCGCCGCGCGGGCGTCTGGCCCGAGCGCATCCTGGTGGAAGCCGGAGGCGCATCCGGCGCCAATCGCCTGGCGGTGGACGCCGGCAGCCAGTCGGCGGAGCTGGCCCTGCTGTCGGGCGAGCTGTTCGCCTTTCCCGTCTCCGCCTCGGACGACCGGCGTCCGCCGAAGCGGGTTCAGGCCGTCACGCTGCGGGATCCCATGGAGGAATGCCGCTTCGCCGCGGCGCTCTGCCGCCGCCTGGCCATGAAGAACGGCTGGCGCTGGAACGACATGCTGATCCTCTGCCGGGATATCGACGGCTACCGCCAGCCCCTGAAGGAGGCCTTTCGGGCCTACGACGTGCCGCTCTTCCTTTCCTCGAGCCGGGCAGCATCCCGCCATCCCCTGGCGGAGAGCCTGGTCGACGCGCTGCGACTGGTGGAAGAAGCGCCCCGCACCGAGGACGCCCTGGCGCTGTTGCACGCCGGATACATGCCCCTGGAGGCGGACGAGGTAAACCGGCTGGCCAATTATATCGAAAAATACGCCCTGAAGCCCTGGGCGCTGCTGCGTCCGCTGAAGCGGGGCAGCGCGGCGGAGCGGGAGGCGCTGGAGCTCGTGCGGGTCCGCTTCGCGGAACCCATCGGTGAACTGAAGCGCCGCCTGAAGCGCTCACGGACCCTGAAGGACCAGCTGACGGCTGTCTATGGCTTCCTGGAGGACATCGGCGCGGCGGACCGACTGCGTCAGAGGATGAACGCGCTGAGTGAAGGCGGGCTCCGGGAACAGGCCGGCGAGGAGGGGCAGGTGTGGAACCGCATCGTCGGCGCGCTGGACCAGATGGCGGAGCTGATGGGCGAAAGGCCCCTGCCCATCCCCGAGCTGCGCCAGACCCTGACGGAATCGCTGGACGCCGCCATCATCAAGCCCCTGCCCCAGTCCGGGGATGCCGTATACGCCCAGACCACGGACCGCATCATCGCCCAGCGGGCGAAGGCGCTGCTGATACTGGGCGAGACCGACAGGGCGATCTCGGACACCGACGGGCTGTTGAACCCCGCACAGATGCAGGCCTTTTCGCGCCTCGCCCGAGCCTGGCTGGGTTCGGACGGCATGGAGCTGTCCCGCATGCGGCGCTTCTACCTGAAGGCCTCGGTGGAGATGACCGGGGAATACCTGTGCGTCAGCGCCCCCCTCAGCGCTCTGGACGGCGGCGCTCAGCACCCCGGGGCGCTGCTGACGCTGCTGAAGGGCATATTCCCGGCGCTGACGGTACGCGGCGGCATCTCGGACGACGATGGCGTGCAGTGGATGCTGCGCGGCGCGCCCGAGGCAGCCTCCGCCTGGGCAGCCAGATCCCTGTCGGCGGTTTCCGAGGGGGAATCCGCCCGGCCCTGGGATACCGCCGCTCTGGCAGGTCTCAGGCAGATCGGAAAGGAATTGATCAGCGACGGCGCGCGCCGCGCGCTGCGCCAAATCGGCGCGGCCCTGAGCCGAGGCGAGAGCGCCGACGCGCTGAACCCCGAAACGGCAGGCGCGCTGTATGGCGCCCTGCGCCGCCAGAGCATATCCCGGCTGGAGCTTTACGCCAGGTGTCCCTTTGCCTATTACACCCGCTACGGGCTGCGCCCGGAGCGCATCGAACCCTTCCAGCTGACCGTACAGGATGAGGGCACCTTCTTTCACAACGCCGTGCATGAATTCCTGTTGGCCAGCATGGAGGATCTGAACCGATTGGACGACGATGAAGCCGGACGGCGCATGGACGGCATCGCCGACAGGCTGCTGGAAACGATGGCCAGCGAGGGTCCCCTGGGGGACAGCGCCGTGGCCCTGGCCGAGCGCCGGCGACTGAAGGCTACGGCGCGGACCTGCGCCGCCGTGCTGGCCGAGCACATGCGGGGCAGCCGCTTTTCCGCCGCCGCGCTGGAGACGGACTTTGGCGTCGAGGACGGCATGGCCCGGCTGACGGTCAACGCAGTGAGCGGAGCGTGCACGCTGGAAGGACGGATCGACCGCATCGACGAATGGGCCGAGGGCGGCTATCTGCGGGTGATCGACTACAAGCGCGGCGGAAAGCCTCTGGCGCTGGACGAGACCTGGCACGGGCTGAGCCTCCAGCTGCCCGTCTATCTGGCCGCGGCCACCAGAAAGCGCCACGAGCAGAGCGCCGGGGTCTATTACTTTCCCTTGGACGAGGGCATACTGACCACCCAGAGCACCGATCCCGGCGATGTGGAAAAGGCGCGCCTTGACAGCTTCCGGCTGAACGGACTGGCCCCGGACGACACGGACCTGCTTGAGGCCCAATCGCCAAACTTCACCCAGGTACTGAACGTAAAGGTCAACGCCGACGGCAGTCTGCGGAAGGGCACGCTGGCCACCGACGCCAGCGGCTTTGAGGCGCTGATGAAAAAGACCCTCGAAAAGGCCGGAGAGCATCTGGACGCCATCCGCGCAGGACTTGCGCAGGCGGCTCCGGCGATTTTTCGCCAGCAGAACGCCTGCCAGCACTGCGACTGGCGTTCCATCTGCCTGTTCGACGACCGCCTCGACGGGCGACGCGCGCGCCGTTTCGAGACCATTAAGGCGGACGAGGTGCTTAAAAGATTGAAGCTGAATCAATAAAAATGAACACATGTACAAATTCATGGGAATTTGTACATGTGTTCATCTATATTATCTATCGTACGTCTCCCGCAGGCTGCCCCCGGCTGCGGTGGCCCTGAAGCTGTTCATCTGGTTGTTTACGCGCATGCTGTAGGTCTCCTCGCCGTTCACCAGCAGGCAGTCCACCAGGTCGAGCTCGGCGGCGCACAGCACCGAGGCGATGGCGTTCAGGTGAGCGGCCTCGATGTCGTCCATTCCCTGCGCGGGCCTGTCCTTCCAGAGCACCATATACACGAAGCGGGCGTCGTGGCCAATGGCGTCCATCACGATCCGACGGGCGCTTTCCGCCTCCCACCAGAATTCCGTCTCCTGCAGATCGGTGATGGTGATCAGGTTGAAGTTGAAATCGGAATAGATCACCCACAGGCCTGTCCGCTGCTTTTCGGGCAGGAGTGGCTTTAAAAAGGCCATCACCTGCTGGTAGCAGTTCAGGCGGATGTCGCTGACATTGTGCATCTGCCGATAAGCCAGCACCAGCGCGCCGGTCAGGTTGATCCACTCCGCCAGGCCGGAGGATACGCCCTGAACGGAGAGCAGCTCCTCCCGGGAGGCGCGGAAGACCCCGCCCACAGAGCCGAACCGATCCACCAGCAGCCGTGAGACCGGCGACAGATCCTGGCGGGGCATGGCGTGACAGAGCACGATTTCCACCATCTCATAAGGCTTCAGGGCATCCCATCCGTCCCGCTCCAGCCTGAGCCGCAGCCGGTTCCGGTGCCCCTCCCACAGGGGCTTTCCCCCCTTGTCCCTTAAACCGTCAATCTTCAATGCTGGTCTTCTCCCGTCCGAAAACATCATAGGCCTGGTTGATGACTTCCCTGGCCGTGTCGGAAACGCTCTTTTCCGGCGCGATGCTGCCTTCGATGTTCATGGCGATGCCCACCGGCTGGCCGAAGGCGCCCGCAAGCGCCTCCTGTATCATGTTGCGCTTGCGCTCCAGCAACATTTTATCCATCATGTTTTTCTTCGCGAACTCCACCACGACCTGGTTGCCGTCGAAGCGTATAAAGCGCATGGCCTCCAACGGCTTTCGAATGGAGGGGTTTTCCGCCTGCAAACCGGCGATGGCGTCCAGCCAGGCCTGGGGCGGTTCCTCGGCGGGCGTGGGCTTCGGCGCTGGCGCCTTCTTTTCCGCTTCCTTCTTTTCCTCCGGCTTCGCCGCGGCGGCGCGCGGCCGCGTTCTCGGGGCGGCCGCGCCCTGCTCCACCAGCTTTTCCACCCGGTCCAGGCGCTCCCAGAGAGTGGCGTCCGCCTCTTTTTCTGGGTGGCAGGCCCGCACGGCGGCCAGCTCCAGTATCGTCCGCGGGCGGGAGGCCCACTTGGTATCCGGCTCCGCCTGCATAAACAGGCCGAGCATCCGATCCAGCGCGTCCGGATGGATGCGGCCGGCCTGCGCGCCGAAGCGCTCCGCGTCCTCCGGGGTGATCTCCAGCAGCCCGGCCAACCCCTCCTTCACCGCCGCGGCCAGCATGACACCCCTCAGGTGCGCCACGGTATCCCGGATGAACACCTGGGGGTCGCTGCCCTGGCGCATCACCTGGTCGATTTGCGTCAGCGCCAGCCCCGCGTCGCCGTCGATCAGCGCGTCCACGAATTCAAACATCGCCGAACGGCCCGCCGTGCCCAGCACATCCCGGGCCAGCTGGCCGGAAACCTCGCCGTCGGTATAGGACAGGCAAACGTCCAGCAGGCTGAGGGCATCGCGCATCGCGCCTTCCGCGGCCCTGGCAATCTCAGAAAGGGCCTCCTGGGACGCGCTGCGGCCAATGCCCGCGAGCACGACCTTCAGCCGCTCGATGATCACATCCATGGATATCCTGTGGAAATCAAAGCGCTGGCAGCGGGAGAGTATCGTGGCGGGCAGGCGCTGGGGTTCGGTGGTCGCCAGTATGAATACGGCATGCTTCGGCGGCTCCTCCAGCGTCTTGAGCAGGGCGTTGAAGGCCCCTGTGGAGAGCATGTGCACCTCGTCGATGATGTAGACCTTGTAACGGGTCAATGTCGGCGGATACTTGATCTTCTCCCGCAGGTCGCGGATCTCATCCACGCCGTTGTTGCTGGCGGCGTCGATCTCCATCACGTCCATGCTGCTCTCCTGCTTCAGGGCCCGGCAGATCTCGCATTCACCGCAGGGATCGCCGTCCCGGGGCGTCAGGCAGTTGATGGCCCTGGACAGCACCTTCGCCGCCGTGGTCTTGCCCGTTCCACGAGTGCCGCAAAACAGATAGGCGTGGGCGATGCGGCCCGTCATCACCTGTCGCTTCAACGTGCGGGTAATGGCCTCCTGGCCGCAGATTTCAGAAAATGTCTCCGGTCGCCACGCGCGGTACAATGCCTGATAGCTCATTGAAAAACCTCCGGGAAAATATGCCTGACTCCTTCCTCTATTGTAACTGATTTCTCTGAAAAACGAAAGGGGGCGGGCAGAAAAAGTTCAAAAACAATGAAATCGTTTCCGATTTTTCTTTACCCCGTTTTTTAACAGCGAGGTAAAGGCGATTACATGTGGGACCGCTATAATGCATATTAGCGAGGGTTTCCTCTTATAATTATGCATCCTGAATAAGGGGGAACGAATATTGAAAAAGATCGTTCTCACCGGCGGCGGGACCGCCGGGCATGTCACGCCAAACCTGGCGCTGATTCCACGCCTGAAGGCCGATGGATGGGAAATCCATTACATCGGCGCGGCCAACAGTGCCGAGGAAGAGCTGATTACCCAGGTGGAGGGCGTCTCCTTCCACACCGTCTCGGTGGGCAAGCTGCGCCGCTACTTTGACCCAAAGAACTTTTCCGATCCCTTTCGCGTGATCAACGGCATTCGCCAGGCGACCGGGCTCATCCACAACATCAAGCCCAGCGTGGTGTTCTCCAAGGGCGGCTTCGTATCGGTCCCCGTGGTCTACGGGGCGAAGCTGAACGGCGTGCCCGTGGTCAGCCACGAATCGGACATGACCCCCGGCCTGGCCAACAAGCTGTGCCTGCCCTTTACCAAGGCCCAGTGCTGCACCTTCCCGGAGGCTGTGAAGTATGCCAGGGGCAAGGGCGTACACACCGGTTCGCCCATCCGGCCCGAGATCCTGCGCGGCAGCAAGGAAGGCGGACTCAGGCGCTTCGGCCTGAATCACAGCCGGCCGGTTCTGATGGTGATGGGCGGCTCCAGCGGCGCCCAGGCCATCAACCAGGCAGTGTGGCAGTGCCTGCCGAGGCTGACCGAAAACTTCCAGGTGCTGCACCTGTGCGGCAAGGGCAACCTTTCGCCCGTTCTGGAGGGAACGGACAACTACGTCCAGGTGGAGTACCTGACCGAGGAACAGGAAATGGCAGACGCATACGCCTGCGCCGACATACTGGTCTCACGGGCGGGCAGCAATTCACTGTGCGAAATACTTGCGGTGCGCAAGCCGGCGCTGCTGATCCCCTATCCCAAGGACGCCAGTCGGGGCGACCAGATCCTCAATGCCGAATCCTTCCGGGCCCAGGGCTTCAGCCATGTGCTGCAGCAGGAGGACATGACGCCTGAAAGCCTCGTCAAAAGCATCGAGCACCTCTACCACGACCGCGGCGTGCTCTATGAGGCCATGGCCACCGAGCCCACCGCCAACGGCATCGACAAGGTGCTTGAACAGATCTATAAATACGCCAAATAAAAAGCGCCTGAGCGCTTTTTATTTATCCTGTCCACACCCTGAATACAGCGCCTGTGGATGCGCATTTTTGACAAAACCCGAGAAAAAAACGCGCTTTCTGTGGCCTTCTATAGACTTTCCGGGGCCGTGATGCTACAATGAGGGCGATATGTTATCCACAAGCTGTGTATTGATCCGCCTGTGTTATCCACACCGCGGACGGAGGAAGATTGCGCCATGAATTACACGCCTGAAGACAAGGCGAAATGGGAAAAGGTCATCCAGATGATGGAGGAGACGCTGACCAAGTCGGGCCAGCGCCCCTTCTTCGATACTTTTATCAGGCCCCTGAAGCTCTATGCCATCGCGTCGGACACGATGTACATCAGCGGTGACAACGCCTTCAACATTCGCCATGTGCAGAACCGCTTTGCCACGATGATCTACAGCACTGTCCCCCTCGTTTTCGGCCGCCGCTACGAGCTGGAATACTATACCGAGGCGGAAATTGCCCGGGTAGTGGGCCAGATTCGCCAGAATACGCTGAACCCGATGTACACCTTCGACAACTTCATCATCGGCGCTTCGAACAACTTTGCCTTCGCGGCGTCTCTGGCCGTGGCCCAGACCCCCGGCGAGGTCTACAACCCGCTGTTCATCTACGGCGGGGTCGGCCTGGGCAAGACCCACCTGATGAACGCCATCGGCAACTACATCTCCATCCAGGACAATCACCTGAACGTGCTGCTGATGACCAGCGAAACCATGACCAACGAGCTGATCGAGGGCATCGCCAGGAAAAAGACCTCGGAGCTGCGCAACCGGCTGCGCAACGTGGACGTGCTGATGGTGGACGATATACAGTTCCTCTCCCGCACGAAGGCGACCCAGGAGGAGTTTTTCCATACCTTCAACAGCCTCCACGACAACAAGAAGCAGATCATCATCGCCTCGGACCGCCCACCCAAGGAGCTGCCCGAGATCGAAGAGCGCCTGCGCTCCCGCTTCGAATGGGGCCTGATCGTGGATATACAGAAGCCGGACTACGAAACAAGGGTAGCCATACTGATGCAAAAGGCCAACGAGATGGCCATAGACGTGCCCTATGACGTGGTGGAATACATCGCCCAAAACGTCAATTCCAACATCCGCGAGCTGGAGGGCTGCCTGAACAGCCTGAACGCCCGCGCCGAGCTGATGCAGACCCCCATCTCTCTGGAGATGGCCAGGAACACACTGTCGGGCCGCATCGGCTCTCAGGCCGCAAGGGCCGTGACGCCGGAGCTGATCATCGAAATGGTCGCAAGGCAATACGACACCACCGCCCAGGACATCACCGGAAAAAACCGCAGCCAGCAGATCGCGCTGCCCCGTCAGGTGGCCATGTACATCTGCCGGCGGATGACCACGCTGTCCACCACCAGCATCGGAAAGGCCTTTGGCGGACGGGACCATACCACCGTCATGCACGGCTGTGACAAGATCGCCGCCTCCATGAACGCCGACTTCTCCTTCAGAAAAAGGGTGGAGGAGCTCATGGGCCTGATCGAGGGACGCTGATCCGGGCTGTGGACAAACCCTCCATTTTCCACACGCCATCCACAGCCGCTGTGGATGGGAAAAGTCCCTTATGACGGGGTTTTGGAATGGATTTCCACAGTACGCACAGCCCTACTTCTACTACTGAATATATATTATATATATTAATAGATTCATCCATTATTCCCGGCATCGACCTGGACGCGGAAGAAAACACAGGGAGGAAAAAACCATGAAATTCACATGTTCGGCCAATACGCTGACAGAAGCGCTTCAAATTGTTACAAAGGCGCTTCCCGGACGCACCACCAACCAGATCCTGGAGGGCATACTGGTGCAGACCGATATGAATGAAGTGATACTGACCTGCTCGGACGAGCGCATCACCATCGTCACACGAATGGAGGCCTATGTCACCGAACCGGGACGGGGCGTGGTGCCGGGCAAGCTGTTCAATGAAATCGTGCGCCGCCTGCCCGAGGGCGACATCGAAATTACGATGAACGATCGCTTTGTATTCACCATAAGGGGCGCGGGCAACCGCACCAACATGTCCGGCCAGGACGCAGACCTCTTCCCTGCCCTGCCGTCCATCAGCGGGGAAAAGGAGGTTTCCCTGCCCCAGGATATGCTGAAGGACATGATCCAGAAGACGGAATTCGCCATCGCCGTGGAGGATGCGCGGGAGGTGCTGACCGGCTGCCTGCTGGAGATCGCAAACGGCGACGTAAACATGGTGGCGCTGGACGGCTTCAGGCTGGCGCTGAAGCGGGCCAAGTGCGGCGACGTGCTGGAGAAGCTGTCGGCCATCATCCCCGGACGGGCTGTGGGCGACATCGGCAAGCTGCTCTCGGACGATCCCGAGGCCTTCGCCACGCTGTCCTTTGGCGGCAACAAGCTGCATATCAAGCTGGAGAAGACGGAGATATTCGTCATACTGGTGAAGGGCGAATACATACAGTATCGCCAGATCCTGCCCAATCGCTTCGCCACCCGGGTGGTCGTGGAGCTTGAGCCCTTCCGTCGGGGCATCGATCGTGCCGCATTGATCGCCAGGGAGGGCAACAACAACCTGCTGGTGCTGAAGATCGCCGACGGGGAGATGGCCATAGAGGCCCATTCCCAGATCGGGGATGTATATGAGAAGCTGGAAATCCAGCAGGAGGGCGCGAACCTGAACATCGCCTTCAACGTCAAGTATTTGACGGACGTCGTGCGGTTCATCGACGCCGACCAGATCGAGATCAACCTGAACAACGCCATCAGCCCCTGCGTCATCACGCCGCTGGGCGACCAGGACTATTTGCACCTGGTGCTGCCGGTGCGCACCGGAGCGACGAACTGATCCAATGAACCATTTTGAAGCGGATACCATCGCCGCCATCGCCACGGCGGGCGGCGCCGGCGGCATCGCCATCGTGCGCGTCAGCGGCGGCGAGGCCGAGGCGATATTGAAGCATATGTTTATTCCCGCTGTAAAGCGGGAATATTTTGAGTCCCACCGACTGATGTACGGCAGGGCTGTGGACGAAGGCGGCGAAACGCTGGACGAGGTGATGGCGGTGCTGATGCGCGCGCCTTCCACCTATACCCGCGAGGACGTGGCGGAGATCCACTGCCATGGCGGCAGCGCCAGCGCAAACGCGGTGCTTGGGCGGGCGCTGGCGTTGGGGGCGCGGATGGCGGCGCCAGGGGAATTTACCCGGCGGGCTTTTATGAACGGTCGGATCGACCTGTCCAGGGCTGAGGCTGTGATGCAGCTGATCAGCGCGAACAGCCAGGCGGCGGCGAGGGCCTCCCTCAGGCAGCTGGAGGGCGGCGTATCTGGCTTTGTGCGCCAGGTTTCAGACCGTCTGAAGGACGTGCTTGCCCTGCTGGAGGCTTCCACGGATTTTCCGGAGGAGGTCGAGGAGGAGGCCACCGCAAGGGAGGTCGCGGAAGCGCTGGGGAAGATCGCCGGGGAAATACGCCGGCGAAGTGACCGACGCAGTGCCCGATTGCTGCGGGAGGGCGCCTCCATCGTGTTGGCGGGGCGGCCCAACGTGGGCAAATCCTCCCTGATGAACGCGCTGCTGAACCAGGAGCGGGCAATCGTCACCAGCATTCCGGGCACGACGCGGGACGTGCTCACGGAGCGGATCAGCATCGGCGGTGTGCTGGCCGAGATATCCGATACCGCAGGTCAAAGGGATACCCAGGATCCCATCGAGCGCATCGGCGTAGACAGGGCGAAGCGGGCTGTTGAGCGCGCGGACGTGGTGCTGATCGTGCTGGACGCCGCCAGTGAGATGGACCCGGCGGACGCCGAACTGGTAAAGGCCGCCGACGAGCGGGCCATCATATGCCTGAACAAGAGTGACCTTCCGCCTGTGCTGACAGCACAGCAGCTGCAGACGTTGACAGAAGCGAAGATCATGGGAATTTCCGCCCAGGCTGGCACCGGGCTCGACGCGTTGATCGATGAATTGAGGCGCCGGATCGCTGTGGGCGAGGAAAACAACGGCCAGCTTACGGCCCGGAGGCACATCGAGCTGGCTCAAAGCGCGGCAAACAGCCTGGACAGCGCCGTTGGCGCCATTGAGGCGGGGATGCCGCTGGATACCGCCGCCATCGATATACGGGAGGCGCTGTCGAACCTGTCGGAAATCACAGGTGAAAATGCGACCGAAGCGGTCATCGACCGGGTATTTGAGCAATTTTGCGTGGGAAAGTAAAAAGAAGGGACATGTGCGAATTGGCGACATGTCCCTGTTTTTTTATTCACGGTGTGTAAGGCTTCCGAACAAGCCAAAGGCGCACAGCGCGGCGATCAACAGCGCGGCACCGGTCATGGCAATGGGTTCGGAAAGCGATGTTTTCAACAGGAATTGGAAGACGACGAGGCAGATAAGGGCCGCTGCGCCGACGACCAACAGCAGCCGGTTCATCGGCCTGGATTCCAGGGGTGAGCGGCGAAAGGGCGTGCGACAGGCTTCGTAGAGCAGAAGTCCCGCAAAGAGCGGCGTCGGGGTGAAGCGCCCGGGCCACAGCAGGGTCAGCGCAGGCAGAACCAATGCCGGGTACAGCCCCGCATGAAGCATCGACAGTGGCGCGCGCCTGAGCACTTCGGGGTTGGGCACGGGTTGAAGCTTGCCGCCCAGTGAGAGGCTGATGAAAAGTCCGATCAGTACAGACAGGCCGCAGGTGATCAGCAGACAGCCGGGATTAACGGCAGATAATGGGACGAGGTCCGGTTGGGACGGCATGCACAAAATCAGGCCCAACAGCACCAGTACGGCGGTGAGGCACCGGCAGGCAAAGGCGCTTTTTCTATCTCCAACTGCGCATAAATATTCATAGAACACATGTTCTATATTTAAAAACAGCCCACAGGGCACCATGGGAAGCAGGAGGCGCGTATCCGGGATCAGGTAGAGTATAAGCGCGGAAAGCGCCGCGCCGGGAAGCTGGCAGCCCAGCGACACGAGCCCGCTGCCCTGGACGTATTTCGTGGAAGGTTGGGTGGCAAATGCGGCCCGAAGGGCATCTGAGGTGGCAAGGGCGCACAGCTTGGAGGCATACCAGGCCACAAAAAGCCCAAGGGCGGCGGCGCCACGGCCCAGCAGGCACGCGGCGAGGAAGGCCGTGGGAAGGAACAGGTCGGAGGGAAGCAACAGTCTGAGGGCCGGATGTTTTTTGATATTCATATTGGTTTTCCCCTTGCATAATAATAAATAGATATGTAGGGCTTTCCAGACCTATACCATTTCGCAGGAAATGCTGAACATGCCCGTTGCGCCGTCCCGCCGGGCAACGTACAGCGAAGCATCCACATGAGGCTCTATTCCGGCCATTTGCAGATTCAATTCACAGGTGCGCATGGCCAGCTCGGGGAAGTTGTTTTCCTTGCTCAGATGGCCGAGTATGATCTGGCTGGTGCCGTTTCGCACGAGCGCCGCAGCCACATGTCCGGCGTCGTCGTTGGAAAGGTGGCCCTTGCGGGAAGTAATGCGCTTCTTCAGTTCATAGGGATAGGGACCGGCCCGCAGCATGTCCGGGTCGTAGTTGGATTCGAGTATGACAGCGTCGGAACCCGTGACGTATTTGAGCCAGCTCTCCTTGATGCAGCCAAGGTCCGTGGCGATGGCCAGCTTAGCGCCGTTCAGCTCGAAGGTGTACCCCACCGATTGATTGGCGTCGTGAGGCGTGGAAAAGGGCGTGATATCGATGGAACCGATAAAAAAATCCTGTTCCGGCTCAAAAATGATGCGGTTTTTATCGCTGACATTGCCGATTTTATTGTACATGCCCTGCCAGGTGCCTTCCGTGGCATAGATGGGGAGGTCGTATTTCCTGGAGAGTATGCCGATGCCCTTGATGTGGTCGGCGTGTTCGTGGGTGACGAGTATGGCATTCAGGCATTTTGGATCGATGCCCATGCGCATCAATTCCCCGGTTACCCGGTTTCCGGACATGCCGGCATCCACCAGTATGTGAGCGTCATCGCAGCCCACATAGGTCGCGTTCCCGCTCGACCCGCTGAAGAGCGGAGAAAAGCGCAGTTCCATGCATGTAATTCCTCTCTATTTGATGCTTTTTACCCCTGTCAGGTCAAAGCTCGGAATGTATTTTTCGTCTGAGGAGGATAGCTCCTGCACAAAGCCATCCTCCAGCCCCAGGGCCATCAGGTGGTCGACGACCATGTCGTATTCCTCCTGTGTCAACCTACGGTTCAGCTCGTCCAGACCGCGCAGATCCCCAAAGGGCAGATACTGGGCCATCAAACTGACCCAGGCGCCAGGCAATTCGTCTGCGATCCAGTCAAGTATAGCCATCGATTCCCTGGCGCAGCCGGGCAAAATCAGGTGGCGGACGATGGTGCCCCGACGGATGATGCCGTTTTCATCCAATTCCACAGGGCCGGTTTGACGCAGCATTTCCTTCAGTGCAGGCCCGGCATAGTCGAAGTAATCCCTGGCGGCAGAATACTTTTGGGCCGAGACGGGGTCGATGTACTTGAGATCCGGCAAATAGATTTGTATTCTTCCTTCAAAACGCGCTATGTTATCCACTTTTTCGTAGCCGCCGGAATTCCAGACCACGGGAACCGCTAATCCGCCTTCCAGGGATTGATATAAGGCTTCGGAAAAGTGGGTCGGATTGACGAGATTGATGTTGTGGACGCCCTGATCAATCAATTCAAAATAGATTTGCCTGAGTCGCTGCACGGTGACGACCTCGCCGAAACCATCATGAGAGATGGGATAGTTCTGGCAGAACCGACAGCGCAGCGCACAGCCGCTGAAGAAGATGGCTCCGGAGCCGTTTGTTCCGCTGATGACCGGTTCTTCGTCGTAATGCGGCGCGGCCCTGGCAATCACAGGGTCTGCGCCCATGCGGCAGAATCCCCTTCCAATTTCTCCGCGAATCGCATGGCAGTTTCTTGGACAGGCGGAGCAAACATAGGGCATCATGGCGAACCTCCCACGTCATTCAATGCGGTCTGTTCATTATAATTCATCAATGTTATCGATGTTCAGAATGTTTCACGTGAAACATGGAAATTTCTGGAATGATATCGCCCAACTTCAGAGCGTGTATGTTTCACGTGAAACATTACGCGCTTCTGAGTGTGATCAGCCATACTTCAGGCTCCGTACCCAAACGCATGTTGATTCCTTCACAGCCAATACCTTGGCTGGTAAGTATTGGAATGCCGCTCTGAGTGTTCCACCCAAAGAGAAAACGCCTTTCTGCATTGGACAGGGAGAGAATGCTCTTTCCGAAAAGACGGATCTGACCGCCGTGGGTATGTCCACAGAGAACCATATCTGCCCAGGAGCCGTCGTCTTTGGCTTCACTGGTCAGCAAAATGGGTAAGACATCCGGCCCTTCGGCAAAGACCAGTACACTGTCGTTATGGGAAAAGGCTTTGCCTGCATCGTTCAGGCTTGAAATCTTTCCACAGATACCGACAAGCCACAGGGTATCTCCATTTGAGTGAATGTCAGTCTTTTCATTGATCAAGGGCTTTATACCGTTTGCTTCCATCGCCTCGCGAAGGCTTTGCCATTGAATGTCTTCAGTGTTGGCAATGCCGTACTTTCCAAGGGGCGCCTGGAAAGCACTTATATAATGGAAGAAATCTGAACGGGATTTCAGTATATGTGCTGTATTGTCGCTGCTGTTTTCAGTGCGATTCAGCTTGTCCAGCAGGGAGGTGGAGTTGTAATCTCCGCCGAGAACCAATAAATCGGGATGCAGCGATTGCAGCTGATTGAACAGTATTCCCATACGGGTCGGTGTATTGATGCCGAAGATATCGATATCCGACGCATAGAGGAGCGTCTTGCCATCAAAGCCTCGAGGAAGGTCTGGCAATACGACCTCTGCGCGCCGTATGCGCAGCAGACTTGCGTTGATCATACCTAAGCATGCTGTAATGATGATGATCAGCAACAGTGCGGCGAATATGCCAAGGGCAATTTTACCGCCTTTTCCCGGCTTTTTGTTTGTCTTAATTTTGGTTGCCATGGCCAAAACTCCAATATAAATTCAAATTTGGCAAAGATTGGATAATTACTGCTGCAATGTGGTTTTGGTTTGAAAATTACAGCAGAATTATACGCTTTTTGCCCGGTTTTGTTACAGCAGCGTCGTTGCAATGGGTATCAACTTCAATTATAATTATTTTCGGTATGGTATACAAGGGATAATGGTCTGATTCTGTTTGAATGGTATCTGACGAAAGAGGATCATCCTCCGCTTGTGTATGCCATATGAAAATAAAAAATATGGGAGAAGACCATGGAGAGGAATCGAAAGGGACGCCTTCCATGGGCAATCGCTCTGTTGATCGTGGTATTTGTCTGTGCCATCGCGCTGGTGGGCGGACGGATCATCAGCAATATCACCCATCGCAGCTCCTACGACTACAAGGCTGTCAAGCTGTCCAACAATCTCGGACTGGATGTGGTCAACGATGGATTTGTGTACTACGATGGAAGCTATATCTATGCCGTGACGACGGAAGGAAAGATCAAATGGTCCTACCTCATCGGCAAAAATGCCGATTTTCAGGCCAGCGCGAACGGCGTTGCCGCATGGTCGGAGTCCTCGTTCACGGTGATTGACAGTCAGAACGGCACGCCTTCCTACAGCGGCGCCATGGAATCGGAGGTACTGTCCGCCTGTGTTGGCAGCCGCTATACCGCCGTCCTGCTGGGGCCGGAATACAACAGCACGATTGTCCTCATGGAGCCGGGGGGCCGGCGTGTGAACAATATCACGCTCACCAACCAGACTGTGATCGAATACGGCTTTTTCTCGAACGGATCGCTGTTGTGGGTGATGAGCCTGGATACCAGTGGCACCGTGCCCAGCTGTACCGTCAATACCTACAGGCCGGGCAAGGAGATGGTGGGTTCGATCCACGACAACGAGCAGCTGATGTACGGCGTGGTTTTTCAATCCTCCTATTTCTGCTGCGTGGGCGATACCTTTCTGAAGATATACGATTACACGGGCAAGGAAGACAGGACGCGCCGCAAAAAGGTTTACGGCTGGTACATGGCCGCCCTCGAAGAGGAGGTACAGGACGATCCGCTGATGGCCTTCGTACCCAATGCCCAGTACGATTCCCGGTCAGGCATGCAGGATGTGCGCATGATTCGCTCCAACCTGGATCAGCAGGTGCGCATGCCCTACGGCTGCCAGATGCTGATTGCCCGGAATGACCGCGTCTATGGCTTTTCAACAGAAGGCTACGTATCGATCGCAAACAGGGGCAGCCAGAAGGTGAACGCCTATGCCCTGCCGATGCAGTTTGACATGGTATATGGCGTGACGACGAATAACATGGCGATCCTGGGCAGCGGCAACATCATCTACATACTGAACCTGTCGTGACCGAGGCGCATAGAAAGGCAAAAAATGGGTATGATAGACGGTGAAGCTATATTTCCTTCAAAGGGGGATAGACGATGAATCTCAATCTGTTGGATATCACGATCATCGTGATCCTCGCGTTCTACCTGATATCGGGTATGTACCGGGGCTTTATAACGTCTCTTCTGACCACCATTGGGTTTGTAGGCGCATGGTTCGGCGCCCAGCACTTCTACCCGAAAGTGGCTCAGCTGGCATTGTCCAACCAGACATTGATGGCGGTGCTGAATCAGTATCTGGAGCCGGAAACCTTTTTTGAATCGCACACCCAGGCAGTCAGCACGGTTTCAGAGGTCATTGCGGGTGGTGAATCGGCGATACAGAGCGCCGTTGCGTCCGTTTCCAACAAACTGGCGGTGATTTCAAAGGCTTTTGAGGCGAATATTCGGGCACAGATGTTCCAGCGCCTGGGCATCAATACCCTGGCAGATTATCTGGATCAAACCATTTGGCAGGCGGTATTCAATGTCCTCGCCTTCCTGCTGTGCTTCATCGCGCTGTATGTTTTGGTGTGCCTCGTGGTCAATTTGCTGGATCACGTCATATCCTTTCCAGTGGTAAGGGGCTTTGACTGGCTGCTGGGAGGACTGTTCGGCCTCGCCCGAGGGCTTGTAGTGGTCGTATTGGTTCTGTGCCTGGTGCCGGCGATCGTACAGATCGTCTCTCCCGAATTTGCAGACAGCCTGAGAACCGGGTCGGTGTTGTACAGCTATGTGATGCAAATGGATTTCCTGAACGTCAATAAGCTGGTGACTAGCCTGGTCGGCGGCTGACCAAATCGGACAAGATCGTGACAAAACCCCATCTGAACCTGTTAAAACGAGGTCAGGTGGGAGTTTTGCGTCGAGGGGTAAGCCATAAATAAATGGGGGATTGATTCTATGACTGCAAGAGCTGTAAACAGAAGACAGTTCGAGGAAAGGGACAGGAACGCCAATGTGCCGGGTAAAATACTCGCTGCAGTGGCCCTGTTTGGCGTGGCAATACTGCTGTTGTACATCTGTTTTGCCTCGCCCCAGGCCGGAACCAGCATGGGAGAGATCAAAAATATACTGTGTGCGCTGGGTGGCGACGTCGCTTTCGTGCTGCCGCTGATTCTGGTGTGGATCGGCGTGCTGTTGATCGGCTCGGCCAGGGGAAAGCGCCCTTCTCCGCTGGTCATCACCTGCGATGCGTTGCTGTTTGTGTGCCTTTTTACGGCGGTGCATCTGTTTTCCGCTGAACGCATCTGCCGGGAGCGCATGACCATACAGACCTTTGCCAATTTTGTTTCAAAATCCTATGGCTACGGCAAGGGCGGCGGCGTGATCGGTTCGCTGCTGGCCTGGCCGCTGTATCACAACCTGGGTGTGGCGGGCGGTTTCATAGCTGTTCTTCTGCTGGCGGTGCTGCTGGTGACGGCTACGGGCCGCATGGGCCGCGCGGTGCGTTATGTGGGCGGCCTGAGTGAAGCCCGAAGGGCCAGTCAAAAGGAGACTCAGGTTTTTGAAAGGGTTCAGGCGAAACCCGCAGGCAGGCAGGCCCGCCGGCCTGTACGGGATCCCTTCTCGGAAGACGTGGTGAGCGGCGCGGGGGTTCCCAGGGATAAGCCCGCAAAGCGTCCGGCACGCAGTCGCGCAGCAGCCGTTTCCGAGATGGAGGCGCCGTCGCCCCGTCCTGCCAGGGCCGCCAACCAGCCCGTTCGCCGGAGTCGTCCCGCTCCGCAGGCCATGGAGCAGGCCAGGACGCCGTCACGGCAGCGTCCGAAGACCGCAGCGCCTGCGCAGGCCGTGCCGCAAAACCCGCCCCGCAAGCGCAAGAAGCTCTACAATGAGGAGTTCCAGAAGGAAGAACAGAAGAAACAGGCCGTCAAAGACGAGCTGTTCGGCAGCTTTGACGATTTCGATCGCCTCGAGGCCGAGAGCGCTGCCTTGGATAAAGCTGAAGGCATGGCTTTCGACAAGGCTGAGAAGCAGGGCAAGGCGTCAAATGCCCGCAAGCGCAGCTTTGCGCCGGACCGTCCCTCCATGATGAATGAAAAGGGCGAGATCATCGAGGACATCATCGACATCCCGGAGGAGAAGCCGGCGGAGCAGCCGGTGGTGAAGGCCGATAAGAAGAGCAACGTCTCCATCGACGACCTGAAGATCCAGCCGGAGGCCTACGAGCTTCCGGACGAGGACGAGCCACCCTTCGACATGCCTGTAAAGGCGGAGAAGAAGGTGGAAAAGAAGGCGGAAAAGATCGAGACGGTGGAGGCCGGCATCGCTGAGAAGAAAGCCTTCCCGAAAATCAAGCGGGTGAAGGCGGCTGAGCCCTCCGAGGACGATTCGCCGGCGTACAACTATCCCCCCATCGACCTGCTGGCCCAGGGCGAGGTGGAAGATACCTCGGCCCACGGACAGCGGGACATGCAGAAGGCCCAGCTGCTTGAGGACACGCTGCAGAGCTTCGGCATCTCCGCGAAGCTGACGGGCATCGCCCACGGTCCCGCGGTCACCCGGTTTGAACTGCAGCCCGCTCCGGGCGTGAAGGTGAGCCGCATCACGTCGCTCTCCGACGATATCGCGCTGAACCTGGCGGCGATGTCGGTGCGCATAGAGGCCCCCATCCCCGGCAAGGCCGCCGTGGGCGTGGAAATCCCCAACGACAAGGTGGAGATGGTGCGCCTGCGCGACGTGCTGGAGTCCTCCGAAGCCCGGAAGCATCCCAGCAGGATTGCCGTGGGCCTGGGCAAGGACAATTCGGGCCGTTACATCGTGGCGGACATCGCCAAGATGCCCCATGTGCTGATCGCCGGCCAGACCGGTTCCGGTAAGTCGGTTTGCATCAACGCCATCATCGCGTCGATACTGTTCCGCGCCTCCCCCGAGGAGGTCAAGCTGATCCTGATCGACCCGAAGGTGGTCGAGCTGTCGGTGTACAACAACATCCCCCATCTGGTCTGCCCGGTGGTCACCGATCCGAAGAAGGCGGCCAGCGCCCTGGATTGGGCCGTGGCGGAGATGACGAAGCGCTACAAGCTGTTCGCCGAGCGGGGCGTGAGGGACATCAAGGGCTACAACAAGTCCCTCAAGGAGGGCGAGAAGCTGATGCCCCAGATGGTCATCATCATCGACGAGCTGGCCGACCTGATGATGGTCTCCCCCGGCGAGGTCGAGGACAGCATCTGCCGCCTGGCCCAGCTGGCCCGCGCCTGCGGCATGCACCTGGTCATCGCCACCCAGAGGCCGTCGGTCAACGTCATCACCGGCATCATCAAGGCGAACATTCCCACCCGAATCGCCTTCTCCGTGGCCTCCCAGGTGGACAGCCGCACGATGATCGACCACGGCGGCGCGGAGAAGCTGCTGGGCAACGGCGATATGCTGTTCGTGCCCAACGGCATGAAGTCCATGCGCGTGCAGGGCGCCTGGGTGTCCGACGACGAGGTCCACAACATCGTGGAGTACATCAAGCAGTCCGGCGAGGCCGAATACGACCCGGATATGCTGGAGCACATGGAGAACGCTACCCGCAGCGATGCCGAGAAGGAGGAGTTTGAGGCCGAGTACGACAACAAGCTGCCCGAGGCCGTGGACATCGCCATCGACCTGGGTCAGGTGTCCATATCGATGCTGCAGCGGAAGATGCGCATCGGCTATGCCCGCGCAGGCCGCATCATCGACGAGATGTCCCGCCGGGGCATCGTCTCCGAGGCCGACGGCTCCAAGCCCCGCGAGGTGCTGATCACGAGAGAACAGGCACACGAGATGTTCGAGGATTGCGCATAGCTTGATATAATGATGAAAGGGTTACATGACTATTGGATATAAATTAGTCATGTAACCCTTTGCGCAACGAGGTGGCAAATATGGGGCTTGAAAACAAGCTCGGTCTGGATGGAATCGAGTTGATGCGGGCGGAGGAGCAGATCAGCAAGAGAAGGGCAAAGCAGCTGTATGGCGGTCTTTTGGATCAGATCGAAGTGGGAACCTACGCCGGGCTCCAGTCCATACACAGGTATCTGTTTGAGGATATCTATCCCTTTGCAGGGCAGACGCGGAAGCTGAATATGTCCAAGGGAGGCTTTCGCTTTGCATCGGCGCTGTACCTGGACGAGGCCCTTGAAAAGATCACGGCCATGCCCATGAGTACCTTTGAGCAGATTGTCGCCAAGTACGTGGAGATGAACATCGCCCATCCATTTCTCGAGGGCAACGGGCGCAGTGCACGTATCTGGCTGGACGCCATGTTGAAGTCGGCGCTGGGCAGGGTGGTGGACTGGCAGCGGATAGAACGGGAGGACTATCTGTTGGCCATGGAGCGTAGTCCTGTGCGGGATACGGAGATCAAACAGCTGCTGGAAAATGCCCTGACGGATCGGATTGAAGACTACGAGCTGTTTATGCACTCCATCGACGCCAGCTATGGGTATGAGGGGTATACGGCGTTCAGAACAGGAAAATTATAGCAATTATGTATAACATATAAATATAAACGCTTTACAAATTGAAATAGTTATGGTATGATGCCATTGATCAAAGGAGGTGTTTCAGGTGGCACAGGTATTGGTGAATTTCCGGATGGATGACGAGGATAAAAAGGGCATGGAGGAAGTATGCAAGGAGCTGGGAATGAGTATGTCCACCGCTTTTAATATTTTTGCCAAGAAACTGAGACGTGAGAAGCGGATCCCTTTTGATGTGTCCATTGATCCTTTCTATTCAGAAACCAACATCAGTCATTTGGAAAAGGTGACTTCTGAGATAGACTCTGGAATAGCCACTTTGGCAGAGCATGAGTTGATCGAGGAATGATACAATGAAGATACTGTGGGATGAACGGGCCTGGGAAGATTATTTGCTTTGGCAAACGCAGGACAAGAAAACACTGAAGCGCATCAACGCATTGATCAAGGATATACAAAGGGATACATATAAAGGCATGGGAAAACCGGAGCCTCTGCTGGGAAATCTCAGTGGATGGTGGAGTAGGCGCATTGATGAAGCCAATCGCATTGTATACAGGGAAAAAGGTGGGGCTATCGTAATCGCAAGCTGTAAGGGTCATTATGAGAAATAACAGGCAGGCGAGGCAAGAAAAGCACTTTTCTTGTTCCGCTTGCCTGTTCAATTATCAGAGTCAATCCAGCTTCAATATCATTCCCAGTATATGCTTCGCGGCCAGCTCCATCTGATCCCTTGTCAGCGCGCCCTTTTCCAGGGCCTCCAGCAGCCTTTCGGGGTAGCCGCAGCCCATCTTGACGTCGTTGCCGGCGGCGCACTCCTTGTAGTGCTCGCCGTGGGTCCACCAGTCGGTGGTGACCATGCCCTCGTAGCCCCACTCCTGGCGGAGGATGCCGTTGAGCATGTCGGCATTCTCGCTGGCGCGGTGGCCGTTGATGATGTTGTAGCTGGTCATGATGCTCCAGACGTCGTATTCCTTCACGATGATCTCAAAGGCCTTCAGGTAGATCTCGCGGATGGCGCGCTCGGAGGCCCTGGAATCGCTCTCGGTGCGGTTGGTCTCCTTGTTGTTCAGGGCCAGGTGCTTGGCTGTGGCGGCGACGCCGTTGCTCTGTACGCCCCGCACCAGTGCGCCGGCCAGGTGGCCGGTGAGCAGCGGGTCCTCGGAGTAGTATTCAAAGTTCCGGCCGCACAGCGGATTGCGGTGAATGTTGATGGCCGGGGCCAGCCACGCGCCAATGCCGTTTTCCTTGACCTCCTCGCCCACGGCGCGGCCTACGGCCTCGGTGACCTCCGGGTTCCAGGTGCAGGCCAGCAGGCAGGCGCAGGGGAAGGCGGTGGTCGCCATGCCCACTTCGGGCCGGATGCGCAGACCCGCAGGTCCGTCCGCGCTCATGGCGTTGGGCACGCCGAACAGAGGCAGATTGCCGTAGCCGTAGGTATTGGCCACGCCGGCGTTGGGCTGACCGCCCAGCAGCCAGGCCAGGTCCTCGTCGGAGAGCTGGGCGATGAATTCGTCCAGCGAGCGTTTGCCCTCGGCCACATCGATCAGTTGGGGCCGCGTGTTTTCTCTGGTGAAGATGTAGTAATCCTCGGCGCGCACCTTCGGGTTCGAGTTGACCTGATCGTCGGGCATGCGAACCAGGGCGTCGGCGTTGGGGTCGTTGGGCGTGCCCAGGGGCAGGGGCTCATAGCTGCCGTCGGAGCACATGCGCCGCTTCAGCTGGGTGGGGGTCATGCGGGCGGTGAGCTGCGCCACGATGCGGTTTGCCTCCAGCACCCAGGTGAAATCGGCCGGCTTTGCAGCGCGCACATCGGTGCCCATGAAGAAGCGGTATTCCCCCGCCTCCAGTACCCAGGCGGATTTTTGCACCTTGCCCAGGTCGTCATAGGAGGCCATTTGGCCAATGGGGAAGCGAATTTCCACGGCCTGGGCCTCGCCGGGCAGCAGCTTTCGGGTCTTCTGCCAGCCGGCCAGCTGCCGGGCGGGCTTGCCCAGCTTGCCCTGGGGCGCGGCAAAGTAGACCTGCACGACCTCCTTGCCAGCCAGCCCGCCGACATTGGTCACCGTAGCGCGTACCGCGATTTCGTCGCCATCGACGCACACCCCGGGATCGGAGATACTGAAGCGGGTATAGGAAAGGCCGAAGCCGAAGGGATAGTTCACCTTGTCGGCGGCGCCGGGGATGGTTTCGAAGTAACGATAGCCCACGTAGATATCGTCCTCGTAATCCACGTAGTTGTCGGACTCGTAGAAGCCGGGCGAGGAGGGATAGTCCTCCAGCGTGGCGGCGAAGGTGTCCGCCAGCTTGCCCGAGGGGTTGTCCAGCCCCAGAAGCAGCTCTGCTTCGGCGACACCGCCTTCAAGGCCCGCCTGCCAGCCCATCAACGCGGCTTGTATGCGGGGATTGTCCCTGAAGAAGGAGGTATCGAATACGCTGCCCACGTTCAGCACGACGATCACCCTGCCAAAGGCTGCCGTGACCTTTTCGATCATCGCCGCTTCGGCGTCGGTCAGGAAGTAATCGCCCTTGGGGAACATGGCCTGGGTCAGCGCGTAGCGGGGATCGTCCACCCACAGGCCCTTGTGATTTTCGATCTTATCGAAGGCGCTCTTGCGGTCCCAGCCCTCGCTGGAGAAGCGGCTGATGGAAATGATCGCAGTGTCCGTAAAGGCTGCGGCCCTATGCACCAGCGCGTCGGGCAGCTCCGGCTCCTCCACCGCGCCAGGATCCCGGCCGGCGGCATAGCTGGCCGTCACATGGGCGCGGTAGAAGGCATCCGTCGGTTCGAACACCGTCACCCGGTCGGGATAGGCGTGCATGCCGTCGGAGAGGTTGCGCGTATAGGGCACGGTCACGTCACCGCTGCCGCCGCCGCCCTTCACGTAGTCGAAGGTGCCCTTGCCGAACAACGCCACCTTCGCGCCCCGCGCCAGGGGAAGCGCGCCGTTTTCGTTTTTCAGGAGTACCATGCCCTCACGGGCGGCGTCCCTGCTCAGGCGGATGTGGGCCGGGCTGGCCGTAACCCGCGTGCCGTCCGCCCCCAGGGGCAGATTCGGATGGTACTTGATGCGTGTCCACTTGTTCATGGATGATCTATCCTTTCTCGATTACATATCCCTGATGCAATCCTTGTTTCTGATCAGGTAGTCTGCCCCGCTGACCACGGTCAGGGCGAGGGCGATGTACATCAGCACATTGGCTGCGGTCACGCCGGCGGGGCCCAGCAGGGCGTCGCCCTCCACGGGCACCAGCAGCATCAGCGCGATGGTCGATATCATCTGAAACACGGTCTTCAGCTTGCCCAGAGGTCCGGCTGCGATCACCCGGCCGTTCTCTACAGCCACCAGCCGGAAGCCGCTGACCAGGAATTCCCGGGCCAGCATCAGTATGCACACCCAGTCGGGCATGCGTCCCTGGGCGGTGAGCACCACCAGGGCGCTCATTACCAGCAGCTTGTCGGCGATGGGGTCCATGAACTTGCCGAAGTCGGTGATCAGGTTGCGGGACCGGGCGATATGGCCGTCCAGCGTGTCGGTGATGCAGGCCAGCGCGTAGATGCCCACGGCCACGCATTGGGCCCAGA
Organism: uncultured Eubacteriales bacterium; assembly: GCA_902765305.1. Lineage (GTDB taxonomy): Bacteria > Bacillota > Clostridia > Christensenellales > Aristaeellaceae > UBA2862. Next base: position 8,381 of record CACWZI010000011.1, on the reverse strand, counting down.
AGGTGTTCATTCGGGCAAACACCACGAAGAACGGGATCATGCACACCCGCAGAAGGGTCAGCTTGTTGGGTAGATTCACTTCAATCGCCTCACTCGATAATCGTTCCTTCAAGGTCGTAGGCATCCGCGCCGGTGATGCGCACCTGCACATATTCGCCGGGAGTCAATTCTCTGTCGGCCTCCAGCCAGATGCAGCCGTCGCTCTCCGGGGCCTCCAACAGGCTCCTGCCGTAGAAGCGGCCCTGTTCCTCGTCGAAACCATCCACCAGTACCTCGCATTCGGTGCCGATACGGGCCTCGTTGACCTCCATCGAGATGCCCTGCTGCAGCATCATCAGCTGGTCCAGGCGCTCGTTTTTAACCGCCTCGTCCACCTGGTTCGGCATCTTCGCGGCGGCGGTGCCCTCCTCGGCAGAGTAGGTGAACGCGCCGAGGCGCTCGAAGCGGGCTTCTTTCACGAAGTCCAGCAGGGTCTGGAACTGCTGATCCGTCTCGCCGGGGAAGCCCACGATCATCGTCGTGCGCAACAGTATGCCCCGCTTGCGGCATTCGGCGATGCGGCTCTTGATCCAGTCGGCGCTGCCCCGTCGGTTCATGCGCTTCAGCAGGTCGTCGTCGATGTGCTGCAGGGGCAGATCCAGGTAAGGCGCTACCTTGGGCAGGCGCTTTATGGCATCCAGCAGCCGGTCCTCGGTGCTGTCGGGATAGCAGTACAGCACCCGCACCCAGTGCAGCTTTTCGATGGCGCTGACCCGCTCCAGCAGCTCCGGCAGCAGGTAGTGGCCGTCGCCGAGGTCGCAGCCGTAGCGGCTGGTGTCCTGGGCGATCAGCGTGATCTCGGTCACACCGCCCTCGGCCAGGTCCTCGCACTCCGCCACGATGTCGTCGAAGGGCCGGGAGCTGTAGCCGCCGCGGATCAGCGGTATCGCGCAGTAGGTGCAGCGATTGTCACAGCCGTCGGAGATCTTCACATAGGCGCTGTAGCCCGGCGTGGTCAGCACCCGGGGCGTGTGGAGGAAGCGAACGCCGTTGGCGGTATAGCAGGGACGCTGGTTTTTCTCCGCCGCCTCCAGCATCTCGAACAAGCGGGCGTATTCCGCCACGCCCATCAGACCGTCGATCTCGGGGATCTCGGACATCAGCGCCTCGGGATAGCGCTGGGCCAGGCACCCCGTGACGAACAGCTTCTTGTCGCCGAGCTTCTTGTACTGGGCCATTTCGAGGATCGCGTCGATGGATTCCTCCTTGGCGCTCTCGATGAAGCCGCAGGTGTTCACAAACAGCACGTCCGCCTCGGCGGGGTCGCCGACGATTTCAAAGCCCCTGGCCGCCAGCATGCCCAGCAGGTTTTCGCTGTCCACGCGGTTCTTGGCGCAGCCCAGGGAGATCATACCAACCTTTTTCATGTGTTTCGCTCGATTCTGTGGTCATTTCAATGTCCTTGGGGGAATATGGCAGCGCAGGCGTTGCCGCTACATTTTAATTGCCTGCAGCACAGGTGCGGGCACAAATGCGCTCACATCCTTACCGAAGGCCATCAGCTCCCGCACCATGCTGGAGGAAAGGGCACTGTCGTCGCTCCGAAGATAGACGGTTTCCAGCCCGGGGTTCAGCAGCCTGTTTACCTGGGCGTTGCCTTCCTCGTAGCTGTAATCAGCGGCGTTTCGCAGCCCGCGTACATACCAATGGATATTCTGCGCCGCGCAGTAATCCGCCACAAGGCCGGTGTGGATCACCGACCGTGCGTTCAGGCCATCGGCGTCGATGGCCTGCTGTATGGCCCGGCGCATGGCCTCCGCGTCGAAGGCCCGACGCTTGTTGACGTTCACGCCGATCAGCACCACCACCTCGTCGAACAGGGCCGCCGCCTTGCGGACGATGTCGTGGTGGCCGTTGGTGTAGGGATCGAAGGACCCCGCAAACAGGGCGATGCGCTTGTTCATGGGCGTTACCTCTGTCAGAGCTTGTATTCCACGGCCTCGCTCCTCCGGTATTCCCAGGCGGATTTGAAGCCGCAGGCGCGGGCCAGCTGTGTCACTTCACCGAAGGCGCAATTCAGGTAATCGCTGTTGTGGCAGTCGCTGGTGAAGATGATCCGCCCGCTGCATTCCGCGATGCGCCGGAGCATCGCGGCCCCGGGGTAGGGCTGTGTGCGATAGCCCTTGGCGATGGCGCCGGTGTTGACCTCGATCAGCCTTCCGCTGTGGGCGGCGAACTCGGCGCATTCCAGCGCGGGACCGAGGTACCAGGGATCGGCGTCGTCGAAAAGGTCCCGGGCCTCGTTGAACTTCATGACCAGCTCGATGTGGCCGAGGATGTCCGCGTTGGTGCTCTCGATCGAGGCGCAGACGGTGCGAAAGTAATCCCGGCAGAGGGCGTAGGGATCGCCGCCGTAGAGCTCGCGGATGGCGTCTTCCTGCTTCTCCCGGGTCCAGTCCACGCTCCACAGCTGGCCGTCCTTTTGCACGTAGTGCACGGATTCGATGGCGTAGTCCAGGCCGTCCGGGGCCGCCGGGGAGAGCCAGTCGTGCTCCAGGCCAAGCAGGATATGGATCCGTCCCGCGTACTTTTCCCGCAGCCGCAGGATCTCCGCGCGGTAATTGCCCATCTGCTCCGCCGGCATGGCAACGTCGTCATAGTCCGCCGGACCGTGCTCGGAAAAGCCTATGGTGTGGAAGCCCAGGCTGAGCGCGGCCTGTACCATCTCCTCGGCGGTATTTCTGCCGTCGGAGAACGTGGTATGGCTGTGAATATTGGACCGCGTGATGGCTTCTGAAGTACTCATGTCAATCATTATAAGCGTTTGCAGTGCGGAATGTCAATAAAAAAGCTGCCCTGCGGGCAGCTTTAACGGAGGGGCTTACTTGGCTTCGGGTTCAATGACCACGATGGGGGCGTCGGGGGCATTCTTCGCGATGGAGGCGATGCCCTTTTTGGCGCTGGCCTTGGCCTTGTAGCCCTCGGACTTGCCGATGATCTCGCCGTTGGCGGCCTTCAGGCGGAAGCGGAATTCGCCGGCCTTATCCTTGTAAAGCTCGTATTTGGGATGCTTCTGGGTTTCACCGCGGATCTGATCCTCAATGTTCGCGCCGCAATTCTTCTTTACTGAGGCGATGCCGTTTTCGCAGGCGCTCATCGTGGTATAGGTTTCAGATGCAGTGAGGATGACTTCGCCGTTGGAGGCTTTCAGGTTGAAGGTGAATTCGCCGTTTTTCGCAGTGGTGATAACAAACTTTCCGGCCATTGTGGTATCCCCTTTCAAAAATTATACAAGGATTAATTCTGATTATAGTATACTATTTTCAAAGGGGTTTGTCAATTTGATTTGGTCGTTTTTTGGCTGAAAATGCAGAAAAAATGGAGATAATTCAACATCTTCTTAGTCCCTTGGGCAGGTGGTTTTTCAACATCCCGTCCGAAACCTTGCCCCAGCCCAGGGGCATATCCCGATACAGCGCCAGGGTCCAGCCCTTTTCGCCGTTACACGGAACGGGTTCACCCCGCAGCCAAGCGCGGGCGGCAGTTTCGTCCAGTTCAAAGCGCCTTCGGGCGCAATCGGGATCGATGGCCATGGCCAGGGCATGGGCGGGTTCGATGTGGTTGCGGCCGAGGCGGGCCAGGCACAGTCCGGAATTGATCACCCGCAGCCCATCCAGGCCAGGACAGGCGAGGGGCCGGGCGTAGAGCCATTCGCCCTGTCGCGAGAAGCTCATGCCGTCGACGATATCCAGGCGGTACACGTCGTGCTCCAGGGCGTCCACGATGGCGGCAACAGCGCGGTCGGGCCGGATGGAGGAGGTCTTGTCAGGCGATCCTTCGCCCATGCGTCGCAGCCTCGCCACAAAATGGCCGTCACCCCGCAGGCGGTGGGGAAAAAGCCGCAGCATGCCGGAATGGGACGGGCCCACGCCGGGCAGCTCGAAATCCTCGGGGACAAAGTCGGGGTGGCGGTCCAGGAAGCCCAGCACGCTGCCCTCGTTTTCAACCGCATTGAATGTGCAGGTGGAATACACCAGCCGCCCGCCTGGGCGAACCATCCGCGCGGCCTGGTCGAGTATCTCCGCCTGACGGCGGGCACAGCCCTTCGGAGCGCCGGGGTTCCATTCATCCCTGGCGGTCGGGTCCCGGCGGAACATGCCCTCGCCTGAGCAGGGGGCGTCCACGAGTATGGCGTCGAAGCGCTCCGGCCAGCGCTCGGCCAGCCTGACAGGCAGCGCGCACGTGACGACTGCGTTGGCAACGCCCATGCGCTCCAGGTTGCCCGCAAGCGCCTGGGCCCTGGCGGGCTCGGGATCGTTGGACACAAGCAGTCCACGGCCATCCAGCGCGACGGCGATCTGGGTGCTCTTGCCACCGGGGGCGGCGCAAAGGTCCAGCACGCGCTCACCCGGCATAGCGTCCAGTGCGGCGGCGCTGGCCATGGCGCTGGCCTCCTGGAGATAGAAGGCTCCGGCAGCGTGGGCGATGGAGCTCCCCGGTCGGTCCTGAATCTGAGAGATCAGATAGCGCCCTTCCCGGCACCAGGGCACCGGCCCGTCAATATAGGGCGCAGCGGCCGCCTCTGGCCCATGCCGCTTTGGATTCAGTCGCAGGGCCAGCGCCGCAGGCGCGTCCAGTGCACGCAAAAAGGCCGGGTACTCGTCTCCCAGCAGCGCTTGCATATTGTTGAGAAAGGCTTCAGGTAACGGATGCATCATGCTTCAATCAGTCTGTCCAGCGCTTCGAAGCTGTCCACGACGGGGCCGTCCCAGAGCACCTCGGGCAGGAATGCGGGCCGCGCCATCTGAACGGCCTTCATGCCCGCGGCAATGGCGCCTTCCAGGTTGGCGGCGCGGTCGTCCACGAACAGGCAGTCGGCGGGCTCGGCGTTCAGTTTCTGCAGTATGGCTTCGTACATCTTCGGGTCGGGCTTGATTGCGCCGATCTGGGTGGAGATGACGGTCGCATCGAAGAGACTGAGCAGTCCCCATTGATCCATGAATTTGATCAGGGAAGGCATGGCGTCAGACAGCATACCAAGGCTGTAGCGCGACTTCCAGCGCATCAGCCAGGGCGCGACATCCTCGAAAAGCCCGTAGCGGTTGATGTTGTCGGTGAAATCGTCGGCCAGGCGCGAAATATCAAGGGTGGTCAATTGCCAATCCATCAGGTCGTTCATGGATAGAACGTATTTCCGGCGCAGATGTCGTTCCGCTTCGACATTGGGCACCAGCTGGTCCTCGTCCAGAAAATGGACGGCGGTTCGATGGGCCGTCAGATATTTTGAGGTATATATATCGCGGGCGCGCGGTCCAAGAATCTCCAAAGCGCCAAAGGGAATGTTCCATTCGCCCAGGCGCGGCCAGACCATCACGCCGCCACAGTCAAATATCAGATGCTTCATTGCTCTCGTCCTCTTTGCGAATGATTTCCCGGGGTATGTTTTCGGGGGCGCCTTCATAGTCGCTGCTTTGGGTGGGCAGGCCCTGTGCCCGCAGGCGCGCCTCTGTGGTGGCCTTGACCATCGCGTAGATCAGAGCGAATACCGGTACGCCCAACAGCATGCCCGGAAAACCGAACAGCCCGCCGCCCACCATGATGGCCAGCATGATGAAGAACGGTGACAGCCCCACATAGTCGCCCATGATGAACGGGCCGATCACGTTGCCGTCGAGCTGCTGCAGGATCAGTATGAATACGGTGAACCAGAGGGCACTCAACGGATTGATCAGCAGCAGGATCAGCACGCAGGGAATGGCGCCGATCAGCGGACCGAAGAAGGGCACGATGTTGGTAAAGCCCACGATGACGCTGATCAGCAACGGATATTCTATCCGGAACAGCAGCATGCATACGTAACAGATGATGCCGATGATCATGGAATCGAGTATCTTGCCGGTGATAAAGCCGGAAAAGATCTTGTGGGCCCGGCGGGTCCAGTAAATCAGCGTTTCACAGGTGCTGGGCTTGAAAATCGCATAGCAGAGCTTCTTTACCTGGGCGCAGTATTTTTCCCGCTCCATCAGCAGGTAGAAGGCCGCGATCATGCCCACCAGCAGCTGGAATACCAGGGTGTAGATGCTGCTGGAGATGGCCATCAGGTTGTTGACCAACAGCGAGGTGTAGTTCATCAGCTGGGAGACCACATTTTCCCAGGCAATCACCAGTTGTTCGCCCTCGATGCTCAGAAATTCGAATTTCAGAAGCAGCTGGTTGATGGTTTCCCGGTTCATCGACACGAAGTTGGCGATGTATTGCAGGATCGACTTGACAGAGGTGATCAGCTGGGGCACCAGTATGGCGAAGAAGCCGGAGACCAGTGATAAAAATACGACGTAGGCGATGATCGTGGCGATGGCGCGGCTCAGCTTTGGATGGGGCTTGTGCTTGAAGAGAACCTGATTGAACAGCTTCTCCACACGGTTGACGATGGGCATCAGCAGGAAGGCGATGATGAAGCCGATGAGGAAGGGCGCGATGGTACGGAGCACGGCCTTGATGGCGCCCCAGATCTCGCCCAGATGTAACAACGTGACCGCCAGGGCGATGCCGATGCAAACGACAATGATATTCGAAAGGGTTTTAGCCCGTATCTCTTTTGGAATCAGCGATTTCATGGGCGCCTCCGACTGCGGTTTTCCCATTTATTATACTATGATTGTCGGCGTCTTTCCCTTCGGGAGCCGCCGACCCGGCCAACCGCGCTCCGCGCCGGTTGCCTAATCATTATACCACACAAACCATCAACGCTCAATACCTGAAATCCAGGCTTTTCACCCCTTGTTTCTTCCTATTATATAGGCGCTATTTCCGGCGCTTGAAACCCGCTATGAAAATAATTGTTCGTGTTTTATGACAGAAGTTCACGAAGCTTACGCCAAAGTGTCGGTGCTTCTTCGATGTTGTCGGCGAATTTCCGAACAATCGCTTCCGCATCCCAAACCCATTGTCTGTCGAATATCCGGGGTACAGAAAGGCTGGGATTCCGAAGTGAATTGTCAAGAATCGCAAGTGGATCCGACGAGGCGTATCCGGAGGGAACGCCTGTCACAGCAAAGGCTGAAGCGCGATACAGCGACGACTGGCAGGTATCTGTCAACAGCCAGGAGATAAAGTCTGCGCACAGGGTTTGCCGGTCGGCGTTATCAGGGCGGTTTACGATCGCCATGGCCAGCAGCTGGTCGGTAAAGCCGTTGTCTCCGGGGCCCAGCTGCCACTGGGGGCCTTTGCCCCGGTCTGAAAGCGCCTGCAGTCGGCGGATCTCCCGCTGGGTGACGGGCATTGCTGCGGATTCCCCGTTGACAAAGTGTCGCCAGGCGTCTTCATCGTAGTGAAAATCCGCGGGCAGGTGTCGGCACAATGTCCCATTGCGATTGGGTTCGGGAGAAGCTGTCGGAACAGGGCTTTCTCCACCGGCAAGACCGAGCTCCACTTCGCCCGCGGGAGAAGCGGTCGACTTCGCCGTTGAATCAGGGTCTGCTGGTGCGTATCGCTCAGAGCATAGCGCCAGAAGCGCTGCGTCCCAACGACGCCAGGGTTCAGGTGGGGGAACAGACAGAACGGCATCCGTGTCATCCCAGCTGTCCGGGAGGGTACTGATCCATTCAGAGTTAAAAACCCACAGGTAGCCGCCCAGGGCCACGGGTATGGCATAGGTCGTCCCGTTCCATTGCCCGCTGCGGCATAGGGCGGGTCTCAGATTCTCCGGGGCTGCAAGAGGCAATAGACCCTCCGGCGATGCCAGAAGATTCGGTGGGAACAGGAGCATGTCCGGAGGAACAATGCCGCTGTCATTCACTGAAGTGATTGCGCCGTCGTCAACAAACAGGGGTTGTACGTATACACCGGGATGTGCCCTTTCGAAGCCTGTAATACATTGGTTCAGCCAGGGGGAAATGCTGCCGCTGCCGCAGGGCCAGCCTTCGTAGATCCATAGATTCAGTACGCCGGACCAACCGGCATATTTTTCGGCGACAAGCGGTCGCGTGTCGATCGGAAGCATGTGTCGGGTAAACACAAGCGCAGGGATCAACAACAGCAGGGATAACAGACACAGTGTGCCTCTCAGCTTCCTCATGCGATCACTCCATATCGGCATTATATAGAAGGAACAGACTTGCACCGTTCCTGCATTTCTTTGTAAACTATGCAGCTTTTCTTTAAAAAAGGCCGAAAAAGACGGGAATAATGTTAAGTGATTGATAAATCAACAAATTTGGTATTGACAAGGAGGATGGTTTTTGTTATACTGGCAAAGCTGTCAGCGAGACAGGGTCATAAAAACCCGGTAATGAAGACAGCGAGCGAACCTTGAAAACGATACAGAGGAAACGAGTACAAGATCTTGTGGACTTGCGAGGAGAGCCGAGAGGCAGGAGCGAGGAAGCGAGATGAAACAGTCA
>CACWZI010000010.1:68677-71211 GCA_902765305.1 uncultured Eubacteriales bacterium | reverse complement strand
GGAGGAGGAGCCGGCGAACTGGGCGTCGGAGTGCATGCGGCCCATGGTGTCGGTCATGCCGTAGGAGGCGGGGCCGGCGGCCATGTTGTCGGGATGCAGCGTGCGGCCCGTGCCGCCGCCGGAGGCCACGGAGAAGTACTTCTTGCCGGCTTCCCAGCGTTCCTTCTTGTAGGTGCCCGCCACGGGATGCTGGAAGCGGGTGGGGTTGGTGGAGTTGCCGGTGATGGACACGTCGGCGTTCTCATGCCACATGATGGCCACGCCCTCGCGCACGTCGTCCGCGCCGTAGCAGTTGACCTTCGCGCGGTCGCCGGTGGAATAGGCGGTCTTGCTGACGATGGTCAGCGCGTGCGGTCTTGCTGACGATGGTCAGCGCGTGGTCTTCCTTCACGTCGGCAGACAGGTAGTCGTACTTGGTCTGCACATAGGTGAAGCCGTTGATGCGGCTGATGATCATGGCGGCGTCCTTGCCCAGGCCGTTCAGGATCACGCGCAGGGGCTTGGTGCGCACCTTGTTGGCGTTCAGCGCGATCTTGATGGCGCCCTCGGCGGCGGCGAAGGATTCGTGACCGGCCAGGAAGGCGAAGCACTCGGTCTCCTCCTCCAGCAGGCGCGCGCCCAGGTTGCCGTGGCCGATGCCGACCTGGCGCTGGTCCGCGACGGAGCCGGGGATGCAGAAGGCCTGCAGGCCCACGCCGATGCAGCGGGCGGCCTCGGCGGCGCTCTTGACGCCTTCCTTCATGGCGATGGCCGCGCCCAGCTCATAGGCCCACTTCGCGTTTTCAAAGCAGATGGGCTGCGTGCTCTCAACGATCTTGTAGGCGTCCACGCCCTTGGCGTTGTTGAAAGCCTTCACTTCATCAAAGTTTTTGAAGCCATACTTGTCCAGGACGGGCTGGATCTGAGGCATACGACCTTCATAATTCTCAAACAGAGCCATTCTTTGCGCACCTCCTATTACTCTTTGCGCGGGTCGATCCACTTGACCGCGCCGTCCTCGGCCTTGAAGCGGCCATAGGTGCCGATGTTCTTCTCATAGGCCTCGTTGGGGGACATGCCGCCCTTGATGGCGTCCATCATCTTGCCCAGGGAGAGAAACTGATAGCCGCAGACCTGGTCGTCCTTGTCCAGGGCGATCTTCACGACGTAGCCCTCGGTCATCTCAAGATACCGCACGCCCTTGGCCTTGGTGCCGTACATGGTGCCCACCATGGACCTGAGGCCCTTGCCCAAGTCCTCAAGGCCCGCGCCGATGCGCAGACCGTCGTCGGAGAAGGCGGACTGGGTGCGGCCATAGACGATCTGCAGGAACAGCTCGCGCATGGCGGTGTTGATGGCGTCGCACACCAGGTCGGTGTTCAGCGCTTCGAGAATGGTCTTGCCGGGCAGGATCTCGGCGGCCATGGCTGCAGAATGGGTCATGCCGGAACAGCCGATGGTCTCCACCAGCGCCTCTTCGATGACGCCGTCCTTGACGTTCAGGCTCAGCTTGCAGGTGCCCTGCTGGGGCGCGCACCAGCCGATGCCGTGGGTATAGCCGGAAATGTCCTTGATCTCCTTGGCCTGGATCCACTTGCCCTCCTCGGGGATGGGCGCGGGACCATGATGCGGGCCCTTGGCAACGCAGACCATTTCCTCAACTTCGCGGGAATATTGCATACTGCTTACCTCCTTGTAGTTTCCAGTCGCATCTGAAATTGATGTTGATGACACCTTTGCAGCATGGGTTTCATCATCACTTCATTTTAACACGAAAGCGCAGCCTTGGCAATGTTATTCTTTATAATTTACATTACAAAATAGGTTAATTCATACAAACTTCCTCTATGTTAGTTATTACTAATTATCAACATTCGTAGTGACAAACGCCTGCGGATTTGATATAATACAATTAATAACTTTGCAAGGGGGTATGCCTGTGTCCAACCATGCCGAGCTGGCCAGGGAACTGTTTATGCAGGGCTACAACTGCGCCCAGGCGGTGGTTTGCGCCTTTTGCGACGTGACGGGCCTTGAAATCGACGCGGCGGCCCGGATGGCCTCCTCCTTCGGCGGCGGGCTGGGACGCCTGCGGGAGGTCTGCGGCACAGTCAGCGGCGCGGCGCTGGTGCTGGGCATCGTCAGGGGCTATGCCGATCCGGAGGATTACGCCGCCAAGAAGGCCCATTACGCCCTGGTACAGGATTTCGCCCGCCGGTTCCGAGAAGCCAACGGCAACATCGTCTGCCGCGAGCTGTTGAAAGGGATCGGCGCCACCGAGGGCGGCGCGCCGGAGGCGCGGACGGAGGCATACTACAAAAAACGCCCCTGCCCGAACCTGGCGTACTGCGCGGCGGAGATATTGGACGAGATGCTGAAGGACGGGTAGCAATGACAAATACTGATTTATCGAGCTGTGCTCGATAAATCAGTATTCAGGTTTTAGGTTTTAGGGGTTAGGTTTTAGGGGTTAGGTTTTAGGGGTTAGGTTTTAGGGGTGGTGCAAATCCCTTAACGCTTCGCTAGGCCTTCGGCCACGGGATTTGTTTGATTCA
>CACWZI010000010.1:0-68665 GCA_902765305.1 uncultured Eubacteriales bacterium | reverse complement strand
GTTTCTCGGTCCTTTGAATAAAAGAAATCCGTCAGGATTTCTACCTTCCCTAACACCTAAAACCTATAACCTAAAACCTAAATACTGATTTGTCGCACCGCGACAAATCAGTATTTGCCTGACAGGATCGTTTACAATGAAGATAACACACGGGCCTCCGCGACACATTGCGGAGGCCCCAGATCTGATCAAAGCTATCCCAGCTCCCTTTCGCTCAGCCTGAGCGCGGCGGCGACGGTCTGATCCATGTCGTAGTATTTATATTCGCCCAGCCTGCCGCCGAAGATCACGTTTTCCTCCCCGTCGGCCAGCGCCCGGTACTGCCGGTACAGCGCGCCGTTCTTTTCGTCGTTGACGGGATAGTAGGGCTCGTCCCCCGGCTTCCATTCGCTGCTGTACTCCCTGCTGATGACGGTCTTGGGCAGGTCGTTGCCCTCGGCGTCCTTGCCGAATTCGAACCACTTGTGCTCGATGATGCGGGTCCAGGGCGTTTCCCTGTCGGTGTAGTTCACGGCGGCGTTGCCCTGGAAGTTGGGGATGTCCAGAAGCTCCGTTTCAAACCGCACGGATCGGTATTCCAGCGCTCCCAGCTTAAAGCCGAAGTAGGCGTCGATGGGGCCGGTGTAGACCACCCGCTTCGCCATTGCGTCCAGTTCGGCCTTGTCTTCAAGGTAGTCGCAGTTCAGGCGCACCTCGATGCCCTCCAGCAGGTTCTCCACCAGCTTCGTATAGCCCCCGATGGGGATGCCCTGGTACAGGGCGTTGAAGTAGTTGTTGTCGAAGGTCAGTCGCACGGGCAGGCGGCGGATGATAAAGGCGGGCAGGTCTTTGCAGTCCCTCCCCCACTGCTTCTCAGTGTAGCCCTTCACCAGCTTTTCGAAGATGTCCCTGCCCACCAGGCTGATGGCCTGCTCCTCCAGGTTCCTGGGCTCGCCGGTGATCTCCCGACGCTGCTCGTCGATCTTCGCCTGCGCTGCCTCAGGGGTCACCACGCCCCACATCCTGTTGAAGGTGTACATGTTGAAGGGCAGCGAATACAGCTCGCCCTTGTAATTCGCCACCGGGGAATTGGTGAAGCGGTTGAATTCGGCGAATCGGTTGACGTAGCGCCAAACCGCGGCGTCATTGGTGTGAAAGATGTGGGCCCCGTATTTGTGCACGTGGATGCCCTCGATGTCTTCGGTATAGATATTGCCCGCGACGTTGGGCCGCCTGTCCACCACCAGCACGCGCCTGCCGGCGTCTGCGGCCTGGCGGGCGAAGGTCGCGCCGAACAGGCCCGAGCCCACGATCAGGTAATCGTACATATGATCAGCTCCCCTTTTTCTGTAGTCTGAACCGCAGCCCGTTGGTGATGTCCCGCCTCAGGTAGGTCAGGTGATCCTTCCGGGTGTATTCGGTGCTGACCACCGGCAGGTATCCCACCGAAAGCCGGTTGTGCAGCGTCCACACGTTCATCAGGCGCTCGCCCACAAAGCCGAACAGCCGCTTCTGGTAGGCGCTCGCCCCGCTCAGGTCCACCTTGTCCTCCAGGCTGAACAGTATCGGAAACAGCCATGCGCAGTAGTCGTCGAATAGCGCCTTCCTGCAAATCAGCATGTTGTACTGGGCCGCCCGGTTGCCGGCGAAGAAGGTCCGAAAGGCGTCCATGTATTCGGGGCTGAGCGTTTCAATGACGGTCTCCAGCTTTGAAAAGGTCTCCGGGGTGCAGCAATCCATCAGCAGCTGCTCACGGGCGTCGACGTGGTACACCGCCGGCTTCGCCACCAGCAGGTCCCGCCCCTCCAGCATCCCGATCAGCGCGTCATAGCCGAGGATGTCACTCACCCGGCTGCTGAGGGGCCGCCGGCCAAAGTAGCGGCGATAATGGGCCAGGCCCTTGAAGGGATCGTCGGTATTCTTCCAGATCCAGTACATCGCCGTCAGCTCGCAGTAGCTCGCGTTTCTGTCCGCGATGTTGTCACCGGTGTCGTCCCGCAGGCAGCCGGGAAAATCCTCCTCGGCGCTGCCCACCTGGATGGCCCGGTAGCCCTTCAGCTTCGGCAGGTCGACCCGCTTGTGGGTCACGATGTAGATCATGGCGCGGCACCCGCCTCTCCATCGGCGTCGGTCGCGCCGTAAAGGGCCAGGAATGCCCGGACGGTATCCTGTATGGTGAAGCCCGCCGCTCGAACCCGCTCACAGTCTTCGGCGCGATCCCAGCCGGGTCCCTCTGCCACTTCCCGCGCCGCTTCGCCCCACTTCTCGACGGACGTCCTGTCGATGGGGAGGAAACGAACGTGATCCGTCAGCTCCGCCTGGCGCGTGATGCGATCGGAGAACAGCACCGGCAGCCCCGCCGCCTGGGCTTCGACGCCCACCACCGGCAGCCCCTCGAACCGGGAGGGCAGCGCAAGCAGGTCCATCGCCTGCATCAGCTTGCCCACACCGTTGCTGGCGCCGTAGAAGATCACGTCCTTCTCCAGGCCGAGCCGTGCGGCCTTCGCCCGGATCTCGTCGAACATCACGCCCTCGCCCACCAGCAGCAGCCTGGCGTTTTCGACGCGCTTGCGCATGGCCGCGAAGGCGTCCAGCAGGTATTCGTGGTTCTTCTGGTAGGCAAAGCGGCCCACGTGGCCCACCACGAGGGCATCCTCCAGCTTCAGCTCGCCGCGGACCTTCGCCCGCATGGCGGGGTCATGGGCAAAGCGCTCCAGCTCCACGCCGTTCTTGACCATCTTCACCCGGCTGACGTCCAACCCTGGATACATCCAGGCCGCCGCCTTGTCCGAGCAGGCCGCGAAATCGGTGGCGCAGCGCAGCAACGCACTGCGGCACAGCCTATGCAGCGCCGCCTTCAGCCTTCGCGAGCCGCCATCGATGCCCGCCGCGTGGGAGTGCAGTATGATCCTTTTCACGCCCGCGCGCCGGGCGGCCTTTGCGAATATCAACAATAAATAAGCCACGTCCCCGTGAATGTGAACGCAGTCATAGCCGCCGCCCTGCAGCAGCTTCAATGTGTTCCTGTAATAGGCCGAGGGCCGCGTCCATCGAGGGCCTCGGGTGCCCACATAATGGACGTCCGTGCCCAGGCGCTTCAAGCGCTCGATATTGTTTGGATTTTCAAACTCGGCGATGCAGGCGATATCCAGCTTCAGCCCCTCCGGCTTGTTGCGGATGACGCTGTTCACCAGGGCGTACACGCCGCCCAGGCCCACATCGTCGACGTTGACTTCCAGAACCTTCATCATGTCACGCCCCCGGGGGATATTATTCGGGATACCGTATCGGCGGCCGGAAGGACAGTCCCTCCAACGTGCCGCCGAATATGACGCGAATGCGCTCCCACTTGTGCCCGTCGGACCGGGTCAGCACACGGAACACGTGCAGCGGCGTGCGCAGCAGCAATCGAACCGCGCCGCGCAGGCCCTCCCGCCGATACAGGACGACTTCGTTTCGATAGGCGTAGCGGTAGCGCTGGATGCGTTCAGGCGCGTCGGTGGCGATGTTTCCGCCGTTGTTCGTCTCGCAGCAGTGCACGGTGACGCTGTCAGTTACCACCCAGCAGGGGTGCTTCAGGGATATGCGGCGGGTATATTCCAGGTCGTCCGCCCAGATGAAGAACTCCCCGATGGGCAGGCCCACCTCGCGCACCACGGAAACAGGCACCAGCAACGACACAAATGTGGCCGCGCCGCAGGGAATCAGGCGCGGTGTAAAATCGGTGATGTTGCGCAGCTTCAGATCCCGCTGCACGTTCATGCGGCAGATCGAGCCGTCCGTCCACAGCACCTTGCCGGAGAGGAAGCCGAAATCGCCGATATCCTTACCGGCGCTCAGCAGCGCCTCCAGGGCGGTGGGCTGGGGCATGGCATCGTCGTCCATGATCCATGCGTACTGGTAATCCCGCTCCGCCGCCAGGCGAAGGCCGTACTCAAAGCCTCCCGCGCCGCCCAGGTTGCTGCCGGTATTCGCGTAGTGGACGCGGCCATCCCGAACCATCGGGGCGAGCATATCCCCCGTGCCGTCGGTGCTGGCGTTGTCGATCACCCAGATATCCAACTCCGGCGCACTCTGCCGCAGCAGGCATTCGACACACTGCGCCAGCAGCGCCCTTCGGTTGTAGGTCACCACCACCGCGGCGACGCCCTTTGTCATGCCCTCATCCCGTTTCACGAAAACTTCCTGATGCCGGAGACGCCCCAGCGCACCGTGTTGACACAGGCGGTCAGCACGCCGTGCTTCAGGTACTGCCTGTAGAAGTGGTACTGCTTCGACACCAGCTTCAGCTTGTTGCCGGTGGTGCTGGAGGTCTGCACACGGTAGCGAGCCAGGATCTGCGGATTGCCCCTGGCCTCGCCCTCCAGGCAGACGATGTCGTACCAATAGGCGTAGTCGTCACGGATCGAGCGCAGCGCCTCGTGCAGGTAGATCTTGCCGTGTTTATCGGCGTCGTACAGCCCCGTCAGGCAGCCGATGCGGTTCATCACCCGCATGTCCTTCGGCGTGATTCGGTCGAGTGGCACCGTGGGATGCTGGATCTCGCGACCGTTCTCGTCGATGTGGCGATAGGCGCTGCATACGCAGACGGCGCCGGTTTTGCGCATGAACGCCAGCTGCTTCTCGAGAAAATCGGGCTCCCAAAGGTCGTCGGCGTCCAGCAGCGCGATATATCGGCCCTTCGCCTGCTTCATCCCCGTATTCCGGGCGTGGGCCGTGCCCGCGTTCTGCTGGCGGATCAGCTGTATCCGGCTGTCCCGCGCGGCGTAGCGTTCGGCGATCTGCGGGGTATCGTCCGCAGAGCCGTCGTCCACGACGATCATCTCCCACTGGGCATAGGTCTGGCCCAGCACCGATTCAATGGTATCGGCGATAAAGCGCCCGCCGTTGTAGCAGGGCGTTATGATCGAAACCAGGCCGTCAATCACTGTACACGACTCCTCCTCGCCAAAAGGGCCGGAAAATATAGAAACCCACAATAGATACAATTCAACTTGTTAATGGTATCACAGGCATTGAAAAATGTCAAGAAAATATCGGCACAAGTGGTTCACAAACGGACCTTTTTAGGTTATAATAAGCGTAAGCCTTAACCGGCTTATACATGAATACGATCACGACCAACCACGATCAAGGAGGATATGATCATGAAGAAGTTCGTCTGTTCCGTCTGCGGCTATGTGCACGAGGGTGACGCCGCGCCCGAATTCTGCCCCGTCTGCAAGGCCCCTGCTTCCAAGTTTATCGAGCAGTCCGAGGAAATGACCTGGGCCGCTGAGCACGTGGTCGGCGTCGCCAAGGGCGCGCCCGAAGACATCATCGCCGACCTGCGCGCCAACTTCACCGGCGAGTGCAGCGAGGTGGGCATGTACCTGGCCATGAGCCGCGTCGCCTATCGCGAGGGCTATCCCGAGATTGGCGAATACTGGAAGACCGCCGCTTTCGAGGAGGCCGAGCACGCCGCGAAATTCGCCGAGCTGCTGGGCGAGGTGCTGACCGACAGCACCGAGAAGAACCTGAAGATGCGCGTGGAGGCCGAGAACGGCGCCACCGCCGGCAAGACCGACCTGGCCAAGCGCGCCAAGGCCCTGAACCTGGACGCCATCCACGACACCGTGCACGAGATGGCCAGGGACGAGGCGAGGCATGGAAAGGCGTTCGCAGGGCTGCTCAAGAGGTATTTCGGGAAGTAAGAATCGACAACTGACACAGGGCGGTTCCGAAAGGGATCGCCCTTTTTTCGTGCCGGTATACCCTTGCCTGCCATTGTAATCCCGCTCGAAATATGTTAGAATATACGTGTCAACAACGATGCTGGAGGGATGGACCATGCTGATCATCGGTATCTGCGGCGCCAGCGGCAGCGGCAAATCCACGCTGGCCAAGGCGCTGGCTTCCCGCCTGGAAAGGCCCTGTGTCTACATCAAGCAGGATTCCTACTACAAGGATCACCCCGACATGACCTATGAGCAGCGCTGCCTGATCAACTACGACGAGCCGGAGGCCTTCGAGCACGGCGTGCTGCGGGACGACCTGGCGAAGCTGCGCCGGGGGCAATCCATCACCGCGAAGGAGTACGACTACACCCAGCACCGGCGTTGCGACCCGGGCGTGCTGATCGAGCCGGCGGACGTGGTGCTGCTGGAGGGCATCCACGTGTTCTACGACCCCGAGGTGCGGGATCTGATGGACTTCAAGATCTACGTGCAGGTGGACCCGGACGTGTGCCTGCTGCGCCGCGTGAAGCGGGATCTTCGGGACAGGGGCCGCACCATCGAGAGCGTCTACGCCCAGTACCTGGCCACGGTCAAGCCGATGTATGAAAAGCACATTCGCAACTACGTGGAATTCGCTGACCTGATCGTCGCCCGGGGCGGCAAGAACGCCCGCATCGTGGACATACTGGCCCACTACATCAATTCCGGGATGATCGACCCGAAGGAGTGACAGCATATTGTTTTCCCGGGAAAAGACAACTACTGATTTGTCGCGCTGACGCGCAGGGATTAGGGATTAGGGAATAGGGATTAGGAGAAGCTGCGCACTATTTCTAATCCCTATTCCCTAATCCCTCTCCTCGACAAATCAGTATTTGTATACATTATTCACCGACCGCTCTCTCCGCCCTACAGCGCCGCCTTCCGCTCCGCGGCTTCCTTCAGCATGTGCGCGCCGTGGGACAGGCTGCTCTCGCTGTCCTGGGCGCCGCCCACCAGACGGGACAGCTCACGCACGCGGCCTGCCTCGTCCAGCAGGCGCACGTGGGTGTCGGTGCGATCCTCCCCGGCGACCTTTTCCACCAGGAAGTGGGCGTCGCCCAGGGCCGCGATCTGGGGCAGGTGGGTGATGCTGAGCACCTGGCGCGTCTTTGCGATCAGGCACATCTTCTCCCCCACCACCTGGGCCATTCGGCCGGAGACGCCGGTGTCGATCTCGTCGAAGACCATGGCGTCCACGCCCTCGGAATCCACCGAGATGGCCTTCAGCGCCAGCATCACGCGGGAGATCTCGCCGCCCGAGGCGATGGACGCCAATGGGCGCAGCGGCTCGCCAGGGTTCGGGGAGATCATGAACTCCACCCCGTCCATGCCGGCGGCAGTGGGCTTGGCCAGGGGCTCCACCCGCACCTCGAAGCGGGTCTTCCCCATGCCCAGGTCCTTTAGCTGTTCACAGATGCGCTCCGACAGACTCGACGCGCTTTCCCGGCGGACGGCAGTCAGATCGGCGCAGGCCTCCCTCAGGGCGCTGTCCGCCGCCTTGTAGCGCTTCTTCAGCTCGGTGATCGCGGTATCGCTGCCCTTGATGCCGTTCAGCCGGTCGGCGGCCTTCGCGCCGAACTCGATCACCTCTTCCACCGTCGCGCCGTACTTGCGCTCCAGCTTCTTGATGGCGTCCAGCCGCGCGGCCACCTTGTCCAGCAGGTCCGGCTCGAAGTCTAGGTCGTCCAGCAGCGCCTGCAGTTCATAGCCCACGTCCTGCGCGCCGTAGTACAGCTCCCGCAGTCGGCTGGCCAGGGCGGCATAGCGCTCGTTCAGCGGGCCGATGCGGTCCATGGCGTCGGCGGCACGCAGCAGCGCCTCCTGGGCGCTGGGGGCTCTGCCGTCCCCCTGGTAGACCAGGGTGGTGGCCCCCTCCACGCTCTGGCGGATCTTCTCTGCGTTCTCCAGCAGCCCAAGCTTCTTTTCCAGCTTCTGCTCCTCGCCGGGCTTCAGCTTCGCGGCGCTGATCTCCTGCACCTGGAAGGACAGCACGTCCACCAGGCGCTCCCGCTCGGAGACGTCGTTCATCAGCCGCTTCAATTCAGAGGCGACATGGCTGCGCTCGGCGTAAAGCGCGGCAACCCTGTCCCGCTGGGCTGCATGGGCCTCCCCGCCGAAGGCGTCCAGGAAATCCAGGTGCCTGGCCGGATTCATCAGGGCCTGGTGCTCGTGCTGGCCGTGGATGTCCATCAACGTGGCGGTCAGCTGCTTGAGGGTGTTCAGGGGCACCACCACGTCGCAGACCCGGCAGATGTTGCGCCCGCTGCGGCTCAGTTCCCGGCGAATGGCGATCAGCCCGTCCTCGCCCTCGATGTCCAGGCTCTGCAAAACCGCCTGGGCACGGGGGTTGCCGGACACGTCGAAAAGCGCCTGCACCATGCCCCTTTCGGCCCCGGTGCGAATCATATCCCGGTCGGCGCGGCCGCCCAGGGCCAGGCTGATGCTGTCCACCACGATGGACTTGCCCGCGCCGGTTTCGCCCGTAAGCACATTGAATCCCTGCGCAAATTCGATGCGCAGCGATTCAATGAGGGCGATATTCTTGATGGTCAGCTCTACAAGCATGTTTCGCTCCGGTCAGCCGTTCAGCATGGTATTGAACTTCGTCATCAGGGCCTCCGCCGCCTCGTTGGAGCGGGTGATGATCAAAAGCGTGTTGTCGCCGGCGATGGTGCCCATCACCTCGCTCCACTTCATGGAGTCGATGGCCTCGCCCGCGGCGTTGGCGCTGGCCGTGATCGTATTGACCACGATCAGGTTGTTGACCGGTTCGATGTTGATGATGGAATCTGCCAGTATCCTCGCAAATCGGTCGTTCATGCCCTTCTCCGCCCGCTCTACGGTGGCATACTTATAGCCGCCGTGCTCGGACAGCACCTTCAGAAGCCTCAGCTCCTTGATGTCCCGTGAAACCGTCGCCTGGGTCACCTTGACGCCCCGCCGCATCAGCTCGTCCGCCAGGTCCTCCTGGGTCTCTATGTCCTTGTTTTCGATGATCTCCAATATCAGATTATGGCGCGCGCTCTTCATCTGTATAAAGCCTCCCGGTAGTTGGATAGCGAAAACCCTTTAGCGCTGCTGATCAGTGCGTCCATTCAGACAGCTTGCTCCTGAGCAGGCCGTAGTAATTCTTCTCGTTCAGGCGCACGAAGCGCGCCTGCCTTACGGAGCGGCGAATGGTTATTTCCGGGTGCGCGCGATCCAGCATGATCGCGCGCCTGCCGTCCAGCACCGCCTGGGCGCCGCCCCGGTCGTCCACCATGCGCACGGTGATGCGCTCGTCGGCGGAGACGATCACCGGCCGTGCGTTCAGCGTGTGCGGACAGATGGGCGTCAGCACAAAGCATTCCAGGCCAGGCAGCACCACCGGACCGCCGGCGGACAGCGAATAAGCGGTAGACCCCGTCGCGGTCGCGACGATCAATCCATCGCCGGATATGCAATCCACCATGGCGCCGTTTGCTTCATATTCGAGAGAAAGAATTCTTACGGAAGACGTCGCGCGGGTAATGACGATGTCGTTCAGGGCGAAGTACTTGCGATAGTCCCACCCTTCCACCATCATCGTCGTGCGCGTGTCGACGGTGTAATCCCCGTTCAGCAGCCTGTCGATGACGCCCTCATCCAGTTCGTCGGTCTCCAGTTCCGTCAGGAACCCCAGACGCCCCAGGTTGATGCCCACGATGGGCAGGTCGTTCTCAATCGCGTAATCCAAGCCGGAGAGGATCGTACCGTCGCCTCCCAAAACGATCAACAGCTGGCAGCGGTCAAACTGGTCCACCAGGCAATCGGTCAAGCCTATGGTCGCGCTCAGGTCGGCATTCAGACAAACCGCCACACCCCTTTGGCGCAGCATGTCGATCAGTCTTTCGGCCACGCTGGGTCCCAGGCTTTTGGATGAATTCCAGTATATACCAACGCAGCGAACGGACACCTTTAAACCACTCCCTACCCTTACAATATACCAAAGCGCGCCCGAGTTACAAGCCCCCTGAGGCGGATTTAAAAAAATTGTCATACGCGCGGCTAATTGTAACATCTATAGAAATATCGCCTGCAAATTTAGCTGAATTGTCGGATTGCTTCAGGTACAACAAGAATTCTATGTTACCTTCCGGACCCCGTATCGGCGAGTAATCCAAACCGGCCACGTGCCAGCCGAGGGTCGGTATGAAGCCCGTGATGTCCCGGAGCACCTTTTCGTGCACCGCCCTGTCGCGCACGACGCCCTTTTCGCCCACTTCGTCCTTATCCGCCTCAAACTGGGGCTTTACCAGCGCCACGAAGCCCTGGTTTTCGTGGGCCAGCACCCCCAGCGCCGCCGGGAGCACCGCCTTCAGGGATATGAAGGAGACGTCCGTGGCCCCGAAGCCGGGGCGCGGATCGAAGGCCTCGGGCGACAGGAACCTGGCGTTGGTGCGCTCCATGCACACCACCCGCCCGTCGCTGCGCAGCCGATAGTCCAACAGGTTGTAGCCCACATCCACCGAATACACCCTTTTCGCGCCGGCGCGGAGCATCACGTCGGTAAAGCCGCCGGTGGAAGCGCCCACATCCACGCATACCGTGCCGGTAAGGTCGATGCCGAACACCTCCAGCGCCTTTTTCAGCTTGTGGGCGCCACGACTGACATAGGCGTCCAGCGCACCACGGACCCTGAGCGCTTCCCCCGGCTTCAGCAGCTCACTGGCACGCAGTATCTTCCGATCACCGGCCATGACCCGGCCCTCCATGATCAGCGCCCGCGCCAGGGCGATGGATTCCAGCCCCAGGTCGCTGACGAGGGCCTCGTCCGCCCTGCGCTTCTTCATGGCCGTGCCTCCCCGAGTTCCTTTAAGCGCTCGCTTATGCGCCGGGCGATGGACAGCGCGTCCAGCCCGCATTCCACGGTCTGCTGGGCGACGGTAGCCTGGGCGACGAACCGGTCCGGCACACCCAGCGTCAAAACCGGCACGTCCATGCCCGCAGACGCCAGCGCGTCCAGCACGCCCTCGCCAAAGCCTCCGGCCAATACGTTTTCCTCGGCCGTGACCACGAGGCGGACGCCCGACGCCTTCCCGAGCAGCATTTCCCTGTCCATCGGCGCGACGAAGCGGGCGTCCACCACCCCGGCGGACACGCCCTTGCCCATCAACTCGATGGCGGCCTGCATCGAAAGGGATACCATGCGGCCCACGGCGAAGATCATCACGTCGCTACCGTCGCTGAGCAGCTCCCACTGGCCCACGGAAAAGCGCCGCTGGCTCTGTATGCCCGGGCCCATGTCCTCGCAGCCCTTGGGATAGCGTATGGCCATCGGCCCGCCGTAGTCCTGGCTGATTTCCACCAGCTTCTTGAGGTCGCGCACGTCCCTCGGCGCGGCGACCACCAGCCCCGGTATGCTGCGCAGGTAGCTGAGATCGAACACGCCCTGGTGGGTCTCCCCGTCCTCGCCCACCAGACCCGCCCGGTCGATCAAAAACGTCACGGGCAGGCCGTTTCGGCATACGTCGACCAGGATCTGGTCGTAGGCCCGCTGCAGGAACGTGGAATAGATGGCCACATAGGGCTTCATGCCCTGGCTGGCCATGCCCGCCGCCATGGTGACGGCGTGCTCCTCCGCGATGCCCACGTCGAAGCAGCGGTCGGGATGGGCCTGCTGGAAGATGTCCATGCCGGTGCCCATGGGCATGGCCGCCGTGATGGCGCAAATGCGGATGTCGTTGTCGGCCATGTCGGAAAGCTGGCGCGCGACCACCTTGCCCGAGGACGCCTCTCCCTCCCGCTTCCTGGCGCCGGATTCCAGGAAGAACGGCGCAACGCCGTGGAAGGTGACCGGATGGTCCTCGGCAGGCTGGTAGCCCCTGCCCTTTTGGGTGACCACATGGATCAGCTGGGGCCTGTCATAGCCCCTGGCGCGGCGTAGCACCTTGATCAGCTGGCGCAGGTCGTGCCCGTCCACAGGTCCCATGTACGCGAAGCCCAGCGCCGAGAAGAACTTGTCGTCCACAAAGAAGGAACGGAGGTTGTTCCTGAATTTGCTGAGCGCGCGATACAGCGGTGCGCCGAACCTGGGATGCTTCTCCAGGCGATCCCTGACCCCGTGCTTCACGGCGATATAGCCCTTGCTCTGGCGCATGCGCGTCAAATAGCGGCTGAGCGCACCTACGTTCGGGGCGATGGACATCTCGTTGTCGTTCAGCAGCACGATCATTCGGGTGTTGCTCTGGCCGGCGTCGTTCAGCGCCTCATAGCACATGCCCCCGGTCAGGGCCCCGTCGCCCACCAGCGCCACGACGTCGTATTCGCCGCGCATGATGTCCCGGGTCCGGGCCATGCCAAGGGCGGCGGATATGGCCGTGGAGGCATGGCCCGCCGTAAACGCGTCGTATTCGCTTTCATCCTGCTGGGGAAAGCCGCTGATGCCGCCCTTCTGGCGAAGGGTGTGAAAGGCCCCATAGCGCCCGGTCAGAAGCTTGTGGGCGTAGGACTGGTGCCCCACGTCCATCACGAGCTTGTCCTCGGGGGTGTCGAACACGTAGTGCACGGCCACGGTCAGCTCCACCACCCCCAGGTTGGAGGCCAGGTGGCCGCCGTGCTCCGAGACCACGTTGACGATCTCCGAGCGCAGCTCCTCGCAGAGCTGCTTCAGCTGCTTGATGCTCAGCTTTTTCAGGTCTGTCGGTTCGTGTATCTGCTCTATCAGCATCGGTCGTACTCCGGATGTTTACTTGGTGCGGTTCACCATGGCGTCCACCAGCTCGCGGAAAAAGGTTCCCCTGTCGCCAAAGCGCTCGAGGGCCTGTAGGGCTTCACTGTGCAGCCCTTCGACCCGCTGTCGGGTGCCCTCGACTCCGTAGGCCGAGACGCAGGTCAGCTTCCCGCTCTCGGCATCCTTTCCCAGGGTCTTGCCCATGTCCGCCTGGGTGCCGACGACGTCCAGCAGGTCGTCCGTGGCCTGGAACAGCAGTCCGAAGGCCCTGCCGTAGTCGGTGAGCGCCTTCACGTCGTCGTCCCCGGCGCCGCACAGCATCGCCGCGGCGCGAAGGGGATGGATGAACATGCAGGCGGTCTTGCCGTACTGTATATATTCCAGCGCGTGGATATCGGCGATGCCGGAGCGCTCGCAGTGCAGGTCCATCACCTGCCCCCCGATCATCCCGGTGACGCCCGCGCCTGTCGCGATCTCGCGAATCGCCGCGAGGTATCGGGCCGCGCCCTCGGGACGTGCGCAGGCGTGGTTCAGCATCGTCTCGAAGGCCCCGTTCAAAAGGCCGTCGCCCGCCAGTATCGCCTGGCCCACGCCAAACACCACATGATTGGTGGGCCGTCCCCGGCGCAGCGTGTCGTCGTCCATGCCCGGCAGGTCGTCGTGGATCAGCGAATAGGTGTGGATCATCTCGACGGCGCAGGCGAAGTCCAGCGCGTCCTCTGTATCGCCGCCCAGCATCTCCACCGCCGCCAGCAGCATGCTCGGGCGCAGCCGTTTGCCCCCGGCTTCCAGGCTGTAGCGCATGGACCGGCTCAGCAGCCAGGGCATTTCTCCGATCTCAAAGCGATCCTCCGCCACCACGGCGGGGATCTCGTTCAGCCGCCGGTTGACCCGGCTCGCATAATCATTCAGCGTCTTCATGGGGCCTCCTCGGTATCCATCTGAGTATCCAGGCTGCTCTCGCCCGCGTCCGTCAGCACGCGGATGCGCTTATCGCCCTCGTCCAGCAGCGCGGAGAGGCTGTTCTTCAGCGCGACGGCCCTCTCATAGGCCTTGAAGGAATCCTCCAGGGACAGCTCGCCGGCCTCCAGTCCGTGCACAAGGGCCTCCAGCTCCTGCATGCCCTCTTCAAATGTGATCTTCTTTTTCATCGAGCTCCATCCTTTGCGTTTATGGCGGTGATGTCGGCGGTCAGCTCGCCGTCGGAAAAGCATACGCGCAGCGGAACGCTTCCATCGACGCCGGAGGTCCGGGTCACGATGCCCTCCCCCTGCCTGACGACCGCGTAGCCCCGCTCCATCACGGAGGCCGGGTCCAGGGCCCGCAGCGACGCGGCCAAGGCGTCGAGCCTGTGCCGGCTCCGCTCCAGGCGCACCGGCATCGCCGCGGTCAGACGGCGCTCCATCGCGTCCAACGCGCCGCGCCGGGGTTCGATCAGCATCCTTTGAGGCGCGGTCAGCGCGGCGGACGCGCCCGCCCGCTCCAGCGCCAGGCGGCGAAGCCGCTGGCCGCTTTTCAGCGCCCCGGCGATCCGCGCCAGCATGCCGTCCACCTCGGCCTTCATCTGATCCAATCGGGGCACGGTCAGCTCCGCCGCGGCAGACGGGGTCGGCGCGCGCAGGTCGGCCACGAAATCCGATATGGTGAAGTCCACCTCGTGGCCCACGCAGCTGACCACGGGAATGGGAGACGCGGCGATGGCCCAGGCCACGATCTCCTCGTTGAAGGCCCACAGGTCCTCTATGGAGCCGCCGCCGCGGCCCACCAGCATCACGTCGCAGGCCCTGGCCCGGTTCAGCCGGTCCATGGCCCGCACGATGTCCGCCGCGGCCTCCGGCCCCTGCACCAGGCAGGGGGAAAGCACGATGCCCACGTTGGGATTGCGCCGCCGGGCCACGTGGATGATATCCCGTATCGCCGCGCCGGTCTGGGAGGTCACCACCCCGATCACCCGGGGATAAGCGGGGATCTCCCGCTTCCGGGCCGGGTCGAACAACCCCTCCGCCAGCAGCTTCTGCTTCAGCTTTTCAAAGCGGACGAACAGGTCGCCCTGCCCCGCCTGGCGCATGGACGTGACGTACAGCTGGAAGCTGCCGTTCTGAGGATAGATCGAAGCCGACGCCCGCACGGTCACCCGCATGCCGTCCGCAGGCTGGAAGTCCAGCCCCAGGGCATGCTGGCGGAACATCACGCACTGTACCCGCGCGTTTTCGTCCTTCAGGGAGAAATAGCGGTGCCCGCTGTAGTGGTGCTTGTAGCCCGAGATCTCGCCGGTGACCTCCAGGGCGCGCAGCAGCGGGTCCGTGGCCAACAGCTTGCGGGCATACTCGTTCAGCTCCGAGACGCTCAGCGCCCCGGCGCCGTAATCCCCGCCGATCATGCTTCGCCCGGCACGGCATCTTCATCGAGGCTTCGGCCGAGATTGCCCAGCACGCCGTTGATGAAGCCGCCCGCCTTGTCCGTGGAATACTGGTTGGTCAGCTCCACGGCCTCGTTGATCACCACGCTCCTGGGCGTCTCGCCCAGCATCAGTTCGTGGGCTGCCAGGCGCAGGATCGCCAGGTCGACGCGGGTCACCCGGTCAATCGTCCATCCCCTCAGAAAGGGCTTCAGCCGTGCGTCGATGGCGTCGACATTGGCCACCACACCCTCGAACATGCGGTTCATAAAGTCGGCCTCGCACTCGCCAGGCTTGACCTCCAGCAGGTTCAGCCGCGTCTCTTCGCCACCGTCGCCGCCCATCTCCCACTCGTAGATCAGCTTCATGGCGTGGGCGCGGGCCATCGTTCTATCCATAATCAATACCTGCCTTCTTCGCGTAAATCGTTATCAAGCACAATGTTGCGGTGGCACGCGCGTGCCGCCGCAACAGAGTCGTTAATGAAATACACCGCCACGATCAATCCTCTGTGGAATCCGCTTCGGCGGCTTCGGTCTGCCCGGTGCTCTCCCGCGCCTTCATCGCCGCGTAATCCTTGGCGAATTCGGATTCGTAGGGCTTGTCCGGGTCATAGGCGGGCGCCTCCACCCCGGCCATGTCCTCCGAAGCGGCGGCCGAGTCCTGACCGATGCCGGTAGCGCTCTGAGCCCCGGCGGCGTCGCTCACGGGCGTCAACCCCGGTTCAAAGGCATCGTCCACAGCGGGCTCGGGCACGCGGGCAGGCGCGGGTGCCTCGGCCTGCGGCTTGCCCCGTCCGATCAGGCGCCTGCGGGCGGACTCTCCCTTGCCGCTGACGGCGTTGATGGTGATCGCCACCGACTGCACCGCCACCCCGCAATTGACCTCTACGAACTGGGTGATGGCGCGCTGCATGTTGGCGGTGATGGTCGGCACGTGGGCGCCGCTGGCGATGACGGCGTCGATAGTGATGCCAATGGCGTCGTCCAGGCCTTCGATGTTCACCCGCATATCCGTGATGCCGTCAATGGTCCGCACCGACTGGCGCACCATCTGCTCCACCGCGGAAACCGAGATGCGCACCTTGCCCTTGTCGTCGGGACCGACGGTAATAAAGCCCCGCTCGGCGCGCTTCTTCCGCCGGATCAGTATGAGCAGCGTCGCCACAGACAGCGCCAGATACAGCGCCAGCACCGCGCCGCCCGCGATCTTCGCGCCGACGCCGCCCAGGGAGCCCTCCGCCCTTGAAACCAGGTTGGCCTGCAGACCCGGCACCACCAGGCACAGCGTAAAGGCCACGCAAATCATCAATGAACACAGCCAGTGCAGCAGCATGAGCAGCTTGTTGCCGATACTCAATTTCATATGCTTCTTCGTTCCGCCGCGAAACACCGGCATCGCCCTTCGGCCATGCCCGCTTCCCGGAGGAATCTCCTTATCTCAGGTTTTCAGATGTCCGCCTCGCTGGCATCCGAATCCTCGTTTTCTTCGTCGGCAGCGTCTTCGGCGAAGCCGTCGTCGTCCGCATCCCCTGCCGCGCAGTCGTCTTCCTTATCTTCGAAGCCCTCGGGCGCTTCCCCGTCCTCGTCCCAGGCGGCTTTCGTCTCCACGGTCACGGCTTCCACCCCGGTCTGGTCGGCAGCCTCCGCCGCCTCGGGCATTTCCTCCACCTCTGATTTGGGCATGGCCTCGACCTCGGCGTTCTTCTCCAACATCTTGCGATGCTGCTCGTCCAGTTCGGCGTTGGCGCGCTGCTCGCGCTCGAAGCTGATGCCGGTCACATGGACATCCACGTTCTTCACGTCCAGACCGCTCATGGTCTCGATGGCCTTTTTGACGTTTTCCTGAATGTTGCGCGCCACATCGGGGATCGGCGAGCCGTAATCCACGGTGATGGTCACATCCACGGAAACCCTGTTGTCCTCCAAATCTATGCGAACGCCCTTGGTCAGGTTGCGGTTGCTCTTGCGGGAAAACATGTCTGCAAGGCCCGAAGAAGGAGAGATCATGCTGGCGACGCCGTCGACCTCGGTGGCTGCGAGACCGGCGATGGTAGCGACGACTTCCGTGGCAAAGGAAACCGTGCCGTTTGGATTCTCATTCAGCTTGACATCGGAAGGATAATTATCGCTCATATTGCATACCTCCTTATACGGAATTCATTATAGCAGAAAACATGCCGCCGCGCAAATACTTTCGGTTATTTTACCGGAATGATTTTCACATTTCCGCCCGTCAGGCCCGTTTCCCTCATTACAAGTTCCAGTATGACGGCGCTCTGGGCATGGGTCAGCCCTTCCCCGCGGATCAGCACGTTTGCCGCCGAGTCGCTGACGCTGGCGAGGGCATCTTCGAAGCCCCGGCTTTGCAGTATGCCCTCGATGGCATTTTCTGACCGGGCATGGGCCAGCATGTCCAGCAGCGCCCTGCGCGCCTGGGCCCTGGTCTCCCCGTCCGCATCGGCATCGTGGATGACATCGTTCAGCTGGGCCTCCTGCCTGGCGCGAAGCTGCTCCCGCTCCAGGCGGAATGCCGCCATCGGATCGCTCCCGATCCTGCTGTAGGCCGGCGCGCTTTCCGCCCGGTTCATCCGCTTGGTGACGAGCCGCGCCGTGACCAGCGTGTCCCCGGCCAGCAGCGCCGCCAGCAACAGCACGCCCAGGGCCCATCTCATCGTCCTGCTCATGATCCACCTCCAAAGGTACCGCTTCCCCCGATGATTTCGATTCGGTCCGCCTCCACGTCCAGAAGCGCGGACACCGCCCGCTGCAGTCGCAGGTAGGTCTGCACGTCCGACAGCCCCTCCGCCACGATCACCGCGCCGGTCACGGCGCCGTCCTCCCCCTGGGTGATCATGGCGCTCACCCGTCCCGCGCCTTCGATGCGCCGCAATATCCGCTCCACCCGCGTCTCCAGCGGTGTGCCGGACGCGCCGCCGTCGCCCCCCGGCCTGAGCAGCATCAGCGCCAGCAGCGCCGCCAGCGCCAGCGCCGCGAACCATTCAAACCCGCGCGCGCCGCGCAGCCTCTCCAATAGCCGCTTCATCATATTCTGAAATGATCAAAAGAGCCTTGCGAACATGCGCAAGGCGCACAGCGTCGCCGCCAGCGCGCAGAGGGCGCGAAAGGCGCGCGCCGGGCCGCCCTCCCCCGCCAGCTGTTCCAGCGCTGCCACGGTTACACAGATGCCGAAGAGTCCCTTCGCGGCCTCCTCCAGTGCCTGTATGGTCATCCTTCACGCCACATCCCCGTCGGGGACATTCCCTTCTTCAGAATCCCAGCAATCCAAGTCCCGCACCGGCCAGCAGCGCCGTCAGCAGCACGCTGCCCGCGTACAGCGCCATCAGCACCCTGGCGATCTCCCCGTAGCAGGCGGCGATGCGCGTAATGCCCGGATCGGCCACGGGCTCCAGAAGCGCAGAGGCCAGCTTCAGCGACAGCATGTGCGCGCCCAGCTTCAGAGCGGGATGCGCCGCGGTTCCCAGCACGATCAGCAGCCCGGACGCGCCGACTGCGCTGCGCACCGCAACGGCGGTCTCCGCCAGCGCCCCGGATGAATCGGAAACCGAGCCCCCGATCAGGGGGACCAGCCCCCTCAGCGCCTGTCGCAGCGCCTGGGACGAAGCGCCGTCCCGGGTCGCCGCCAAGCGCCCCTGAAGGGCCATTATGCCGACAAAGGCGGCGATCATCATCCCCATGCCCCAGGTGACCGCCCTGCAAATCAGCCGAAACAGCCTGTCCAGCCTGAACCGCTCGGAGAGATTTCCCCCGGCGGCGACGATGGCGGCGACGCCGCACATCGGAAGCCCCCAGCCGATCAGCGCGTTCCCCACGGCATCCGCGCAGAGGGCCGACAGCGGCGTCAGCGTCGCCCCGGCGGCCGCCCTGCCCGTCAGCGTCAGCGCCGCGGATACCACCGGGGCGGCGGCATCCGCGATGCGCACCGCGACCCGCATGCCGTCCCGGGCCACCGACATCGCCGCCGCGCACTGCCTGCCCAGGCCGTAGACGGCGGACAGCCGGCACAGCAGCGTCAGCGGTCCACGGTCCGCCCCGAGGACCATGCCCAGCGACAGCGCCACCAGCACAGGCACAGCCAACACGGACAAGGCCGGCAGCAGCGCGCGCTTCACCGCCTCGCGAAGCTGGCGCAGTGCCCTCGCGGGCAGATCCCTGCCGATCGGAAGCTCGCCAGACAGCACCGCCCGGGCCGCCTCACGGACATCCGGCCCGCCCAGCGATTCCGAGAGCGCTTCCAAATCCGAAAACCCCGCCTTCTCCAGCTGCGCCTCGGCGGGATCTTCGGCCAGCGCCACGGGATGCATAAGAAACAGCAGCGCCGCCAGCAGGATCAGCCGCCGCATGCCAATCCTTCGCTGACCAGCCCTGCGATCCGTGAGAGCATCGGCGCGCACAGGCCCAGCGTCGCCAGCCTGGCCGCCAGGGCGATCCGCCCCGCCAGCGCCCGCTCCCCCGCATCCGCGCACAGCTGGGACCCAAGCTCGGACACCACGGCGATCCCCGCCCCCTTCAGCACCAGCGTGGCCACGTCCCCATCCTGGCCGAGCAGCTGCCGGAACACATCCAGCCACTCGCCGACTCCGGCCACGTCCGCCAGGGCCATGGATAGCGCCGCGACGCCGCCCGCCAGTGAAACCGCCGTCGCCAGCTCTGGCCGCTGCACCCGAAGCGCCGCGCAGATCATCGCAACGGCGATGCACAGTGCCGTGATTTTCAGGACCAAGCGCAGCCCCCCTTCAAGATCCTTCGACTCCGCTTCGCTCCGCTCAGGATGACATAAGTACCGGTGTCATCGCGATCAGAGCGATGGCGCTTCACCATCTCAATTGAAAAGTACGTCAGATTTGAAGCAAGCTACGGATACTGCTGAAAAAATCCGATATCATGCCCACCACCATCATCAGCACCACCACCAGACCCGACAGCGTGGCCAGCAGGGCGATGTCGTCCCGCCCTGCACGGGTCAGCAGCTGGGAGATGACGGTGACGATGATGCCAATGCCCGCGATCCGAAACACAAAATCGATGTCCATGCCCACCTCATATCACGATCAGGGCCAGCATCAGCCCGGTCAGGAACCCCAGGGAGACGTACAGCCGGTCCGCCTCCCCCGCCCTCTTGAGGGCGCCGTCCCGAAGACGGTTCACCGTCTCCATGGAAGCATCCAGCAGCGCGCCCTGCTCTTCGCGTCCGCTCTGGCCCAGCTGGCCGAACAGCGTATCCAGCACTCCGATATCCTCCGCCGTCAGTGCGTCCGCCGGGCCGCCGCGCCGCATGGCGCTTTGGCGTACCGACTGCCATGCGTCGGCAGCGCTGCAGCCTTGGCGCATGCCCTCGGCGACCTGCTTCATCAGCGCGCAGCCGGCCCTGTCCAGTGCGCACTGCAAGGGCATCAGCATGCCGGTCATGTGGATGCGCAGGGCCTGCAGATCCTCCGCCAGCGCCGCCAACACCCGGTATCGCCTGCGAACGGCGTCCGACGCGGCCTTGCCGCACAGCGTGCTGCCCAGCACCGCGCAGATCGCCAGCACTACGCGCGTCTCCAGGCCGTCACCCCCTCTCCGTCCGCCCTGCGCCAAAGCTCCCGCACCATCCCCGGCGCAGGCCCCAACAGCGCGACAAGCGCCACGACGCCCGCCTCCAGCACCGAGCGCAGGTTGGGACGGGACTGCGCTTCGCCGAGGCTTGCGGCATGGGCGGAGGCCATGATGGCCGCGCCGCAGCGGGCGGCGTCAGCCAGGGCCAGGGCGTCCTCCGCGCCGCCGATCTCATCCGCAACGACCACCTGCGGCGCCATCGACCGGAGCATTCGAGCGATGGCCCGATCCCTGGGGCAGCCGTCCATGACGTCCGTGCGCAACCCCACGTCCAGCGTGGGAACGCCCATGTGACAGGCGGCCAGCTCGTGTCGCTCGTCCGCCATGGCCACGCACAGGCCGTCGTCGGACAGCTGCCTGGCAATGTCCCGCAGCATCGTGGTCTTGCCCAGCCCCGGCGGCGAAAGCAGCAGCGTCGAGCGCAGGACGCCTTTGGATGGCGCGATGTGGGCGAGCAGCCCGCTGGCGCACCCAGCCACCGGCCTGGCGACGCGCAGGCAGGCCGAGCCGATCCCGTCCATTCGAAACCGGGTTCCGTCCCCGACCATCCTGCCGCAAACCCCCACGCGACTGCCGTCGTCCAGGGTGAAAAAGCCCTGGTCCAGCTCATCCTGGCGGGCATAGACGCTGTATTCCATCAGCGCGGCCAGTATGCGCTCCAGCGCCGCCCGCTCCAGCGGTTCGTCGGACAGCGCCTCTCCCCCGCGGCCCATGCAGACCTGCACGGGCCTGCCGACGCGCAGCCGAACCTGGGTCACCCCATCCCCGCAGGCCGCCAGCAGCGCGGCAGCGCCCGGGGGCAGCAGCCCCTTCAGCCTGTCCACAGCCCCCACGACACCGCCTCCGTTCCCTCTAATCCTATGGCGGACCGGGGCGGCACATGCCTACGGGCCGATCTATTTATTCTTATGGAACCAGAAGCGCCTCAATTGCGTCCAAGCAGTATCATCATCAGGAGGACTGGACCATGAAAAGAACAGCACTTCTCATATTGTTGCTCGCGCTGTGCCTGCTCGCCATCTCCCTTGCGGTGGCGGAGAGCGGCCCCGTCGCCCGCAGCGACGCCTTTGCCGCCTACACAGACGGCGAAGGGCACCTGTACCTGACCGGCAAGGCGGAAGCCATCAACACCAAGCCGGCAAACAGCGTGGTGGGCATGGACGCCTACCGCGTGCTCTATCTGAGCGCCGACGACTTCCTGGACACCCAGGACCTGTACGCGGTTGACCTGCAGAGTCTGAAGGAATCCCTGATTGCCGCGGACGTCATGACCGCGTGCCTGGCTGACGAGGACACGGCCTATTACGTGGCCGGCGCCAATCGCAAGCAGCTGGTCCGCGCCGACCTGCACAGCCTGGCGAACGAGGTCGTCTACACGGCCGCGGAGCCCATCGACCGGCTTTACATGTCCGCGGAGGGTCCGGTCTTCCAGCTGGTGGATCGTGCCGCCACGATGCTGTATGCCCAGGATACCGACCGCTTTGAGATCTACAGCGGCGGCATGCCCAGAAGCGGCGCGCTCGGCGAGCGCTACGAGATCTACCTGACCGACGACGCCGAGCTGTACCTGAAGAGCCTTTTCAATTACAGCACCAGCCTGATCGACAGCGATGTGACCGCCTTTGCCTGGCTGAACGATACCGTCTACTACCTGACCCGCACAGGCAGCGCCCTGCGGCTGAAGGCCTACGATCCCTCGGCAAAGGCCTCGAAGATCGTGCTGACCCCCGGCGTGAAGATGAAGGACCAGCTGACCGCCAGCGGCAAGTCGCTGTTCATGCTGGCCGCCGACAACACCGTATGCCGGGTGGACACCGTCAAGGGCACGCTGGGCGTATTCAAGCGCTATTCCGACCTGTCGGCCTACAAGGTGCCCGAGGAATACAATGTGGACGGGCTGTACATAGAGGCCATGAGCGGCCAGCTGAACGTCTATGCGCAGCTGGTGGAAAAGGCCGCGAAGCCCACCTTCTCGTTCATCGAATTCGAATCGGAGGCCGAAGTGGCCGCCCCCGTGCTGCGGCTGATCGACACCCTGAAGCTTGCCGGCGAGCAGACCGCGTCGGACCAGCTGAAGCCCACGCCCCAATACGCCACACTGTCCAGGGGCAGCCGCGGCGACGCCGTCAGCGCCATCCAGCAGCCGCTGAAGGATCTGGGCTATTACGACTACTATGTGGACGGCATATTCGGCCCCCGCACCCAGGCCGCCGTACAGCTGCTGCAGTTTGACCTGGAGCGCACCGTGACCGGCGTCGCCGACGCCGAGCTGCAGCGAATCATACTCTCCGGCAGGCTGAGCGCCTACGATCCCTATCACCAGCTGACCCGGGGCAACCGCGGGATGCGCGTGCGGCAGATGCAGGAGCGCCTGCGGGAGCTGGGCTACCTGGCCGACGCGGCGGACGGCATATTCGGTCCCCGCACATTGAAGGCCGTACAGCTGTTCCAGTATGAAAACGGCCTGCCGGAAACCAATGCCGCCACCCGGGATACGCTGAAGCGCCTCTATTCCGACGGCGCCAGCCAATGCTCCAGCTACATCGACCTGTATCCCGGCGACACCGGCTATCGCGTGCGCGAGCTGAACAACCGCCTGAGGGATCTCTACTATCTGGAAAACAGCCCCGGCAGCACCTACGCTTCCGAAACCAGCTCTGCGGTGCGCGTATTCCAGCGCACGGCGGGACTGAAGGACACCGGCAACGCCAGCCAGGCCATGCAGCGCCTGCTGTTCTCCGACGACGCCCCGGAAGCCCCCGGCTACATCGTGCTGCGCCGCGGCGATGACAACGAGCGCGTCGCCCGCCTGCAGCGCCGCCTGAAAGCGCTGAACTACTACGACGGTCCCGTGGACGGCTACTTCGGCAGGCAGACCAAGGAAGCCGTGGCCCTCTTCCAGAAGAAGGTCGGCCTGAAGCCCACCGGCATCGCCACCGTATACACCCAGAGGCTGTTGTTCGAGGAAGATGCTCCCGAATACGTGAAGCCCACCGTCATCGGCGAACCGGACATCTACGTCGAGGAATATGACTTCGAGGACGAAGGCATTTACTACATCTCCGAGGAAAGCGCCCCGGACGGCTATGTCGTCTTCAGCTGGGATGTGGAGGGCAGCGTGGACCACTACGGCATCCGCGTGAATGACGCCCAGGGCAACGTATACATCGACAAGGATACGCTGATGACCAGCACCGGCGTCTCCCTGGCCACGCTGGACTTCAACGAGGTCTACACGCTTCGCGTCAGGGCCTACCCCGAGGACGGCAACAGCAAGCACGTCACCCAGGCCGAGATCGACTTCGCGAGGATCGAGCCGGCGTATGAAGACGATGAAGTGGAGGTCGAAACCATCGGCCTGCCCGAGATCATCATCAGCTCGGTTGGCCGCACGGAAGGCGGCGTGTATTACCTCTTGCCCGGTGACATCGCCTTCGATTGGTATGCCGAGGGCGATGTGGGCGCCTATGAAGTGCGCATCGAGGATGAGAGCGGCAAGATCGTCGCGGAGCAGGAAACGACCGAGCACGTTGCCCGCGTCAGCTCCAGCGCCATGCGTGCCGGTGAAATCTACACCATCTCCGTCGCCGCGATACCGGAGAACGGCAACATGAAGGCCGCCCGCACCAATTCGGTCCAGTTCGCCCTGCCCGAGGTGGAGCTGCCCGAGCCCGATCCCACGCCGGAGCCCACGCCCGAGCCAGAGCCCGATCCCACGCCGGAGCCGATCGACGAACCCGAGGCCATTGAAGTTCAGGAGGAGATCGAGCTTCCCGAGGAGGCGCTCGAACTCGTGCCCACCCTTGATTCGCCCGTTGAAATCGAAGCCGGGGCGAATATAGAGGAATCGTTGGAGGTTCAGGAGCCCGAGGCCAAAGTGGAATTGCCCGCGGAGGAAGCGCCCGTCGAAGCGTCGGGCGAACCGGAAGATAACGATACCGTCCCCGAGGATTTGGCCGAGGCACCGGAAGACGAAACGATCTCCGGAGATGCCATCGAACTCCCTTCGGACGAATCCGAAGCCGTGGAAGCCATCGAACTCCCGTCGGACGAGTCCGAAGCCGTGGAACCTGTTGAAGAGGATGTAGCGGAGCCGGAAGAGGCGTTGCCCGACGAAACCCCGCTGGAGGCGGATGTCCAGGAGACCGCCCGCGTCACCGAGCCGGTCATCACCTTCGATACCGTGGAAGAGACACAGGGCGACATCAGCTACGTCTCCGGCGACGTCCTGACCATGTCCTGGCAATCCGAGGGCGACGTGGCGGAATACCAGATATCGCTGCTGGATTCCAGCGGCAACCTGCTGGATTCCAGGACAGTCGAAGCCACCTCCCTGTCTGCCTATACCAGCGCACTGGACCCCAACGAGGTCTATACCCTGAAGGTCACGGCCATACCCGCCGGCGGATCGGATGCCGACGGCGCGACCGCCTCGGCCAGCTTTGCCCTCTACACCGCCGCTCCCGCCGCCGTCATCGACGATGAACGCCTTGATGAAGCGGCCGTCGACGAGGAGGCCGAGGAGGCATGGCAAAACGCCGAAGAGGAATACCAGGAACCCGAAGCCGAGGAGGAATACCCAGAGTCCGAGGCCGAGGAGGAATCCCCGGAGCCCGAGGCCGAGGAGGAATCCCCGGAGCCCGAGGCCGAGGAGGAATCCCCGGAGCCCGAGGCCGAGGAGGAATACCTGGAGCCCGAAATCGGAGAGGAATACCAGGAGCCCGAAATCGAAGAGGAATACCAGGAGCCCGAAATCGGAGAGGAATACCAGGAGCCCGAAATCGAAGAGGAATACCAGGAGCCCGAAATCGAAGAGGAATACCAGGAGCCCGAGGTCGAAGAGGAATACCAGGAGCCCGAGGTCGAAGAGGAATACCAGGAGCCCGAGATCGAAGAAGTTGATTCCGGGAATGCGGAAGGCGCCGATCTGAGCGAGGATGAGATCACCGGACTGCAATACCAGCTGGTAAGCCTCGGGTGGCTGGAGGCTGACAGCTTTACGCCCGGCACGCTGGACGAAGCCACCGTCTACGCCATCATCGAATTCCAGGGCTACTGCAACGATAACTATGGCCTCGGCCTGCCGATGATCGATCCCATGAATCCGATCATCGATGCCGACACGCTGGACGCCCTGAAGAACGCGGACGAGAGCTACGCCAATCCAAACGCCGCCCTGGCGCTCGATGACGAGCCCGACAGCGACGATCATATTGAGCTGGACGACTATGACGAATCCGAAGCCTACGACGAATCTGAAGTCTATGACGAATCCGATGAGATCGAAGAGTACCTCGAGGCCGACGAAGGCGAGGACATGTAGTAAAATGCATTGAAAAGGGAGCTGCCCGCAAAGTGGCAGCTCCTTCTGTATACAAACGAATCTTCTACATCCACTTGGCCATGCGGCGCGCCTGGCGGTGGGCCACGGTGTCCAGCGTGGGCTTCGGCAGCAGCTCCGGATGGATCTCCAGGTCCCCGCGCTTCTCCAGGTCGTCCAGATAGCCCTCCAGCAGGGCCCGGAAGCCATCGAGGGTGACGACGGCATTCAGCCGGGTCAGCACCGCGTCATAGCCGGTCAGGCCCGCCAGCATCCAGCCGCAGAAGCGCCGCATCTCGCGGATGGCCACGCCCTCAGGGCGGTGTCCGCAGGTCAGCGTCGCCAGCCGGATCAGCAGGGCGACGCGCTCGGGGGCACGTCTGGAACCCACCGACTCACCCCGGCGAAGGGTGGCGATGTCCTCGAATATCCAGGGCGCCTTCAGCGCCGCCCTGCCGATGGCGACGCCCGCCGCATGGGTATCCCGCAGAAAAGCCAGCGCGTCCGAAGCGCAGGTCACGCCGCCGTTGGCATACACCGGAATGCGCACGGCATCGCAAACGGCCCGTATCGCCGGCGTATCCACCGGCCCCAGGTACATCTGCTCACGGGTGCGCCCGTGCAGCGTGACGCTCTGGAAGCCCAGCGCCTCGGCCTGCCGAACCAGGAAGGGAGCGGTGATGTGTGCCGCGTCCCAGCCCAACCGCAGCTTCAGCCGTACCGGCAGGGACGTGGCTGCCTTCACGGCGGCCATGACCGCCACCGCCCGTTCAGGCGACTTCAACAGCGCCGCGCCGTTGCCGCTGCCCACCACCTTGCGCGCCGGACAGCCCATGTTGATGTCCACGGCGTCGAAGCGCCCCAGCGCTTCAAGCCTGCGGGCCGACTCCGCCATCGCCGCCGGGTCGCTGCCGATCAGCTGGGCCGCCAGGTTGCGTTCGCCCGGATACCGGGCCAGCACCTCCTGGAACGCGGGACTCATGGGCCGCTTCGCCCGTCCGAAGGCCAGCGACTGTATCATCTCCGTGGTCGCGCCATCGGCCCCATAGTCGAAGCAGATGCTTCGAAAGGAGGCGCGGGTCATGCCGTCCATCGGCGCGAGCAGGAATTCCGGCGTTTGCAACGGTTTGTTTCCTCCATGGTCCTTCGTGTCACCCGGTGACGTTCAGGCGCGCGTCGCCGGTCCTCTGATAGCCCTGCTGCAACAGCTGTGTGATGTCCCAGGGCCTGGACGCCGCATCCGGGTAGAGCTTCAGCAGGTAGGCGTAGGGCTCCAGCTTGGTGGGATCGATCTCGGCGCAGCGCTTCAGCATTGCCGCCGCCTTTTCATTGTCCCCGGCCTCCAGGTAAGCCATCGCGGCGGAGGAGGCAAAGCTGTAGCTGTTCGGATCGCGCTGCAGCGCGCGCTCGTAGTAAAGCCCCGCCTGGCTGTAGTCGCCCGCCTGGTAGTACTGATAGCCCAGGGTACTGTAGGCGTCCTTGCTCCAGGCGGCGTTCACCCGCGCCAGGCTGACCTGTCCCGACCGCGAGAAGGCGTAGATCACAAACATCAGCAGCAGTATCACGAACAGCGCCAGTCCCACGATCCCCCTGAGATGGCGCATGAAAAAGCTGCCCTCGTCGTCTTCTTCAAAGGAGAAGCTGTCCCGGAAATCATCCCCTTCGGCGTCGTCATCGAAGGGATCGTCCTCTTCATAGGGCGGGCGCTTGCGGTCCATGAAGATGTCATCGGGGTCCATCGTCTTTGGCGGCACCAGGGTGTTGGCGGGCTTGCGGCGCTTCTTGTCCTTGTCCCGGGGCTTTGCGCCCTGTATATCCAGCTCCAGCTTCGGCGCGGCGCCCTCCAATCGAACGGGCGTCTCATCGACCCGCTTCATTTCGGGCGGCTTTTTCTCGAGGGTAACGGCCTCCTTTTTTTTAATGACCGCTTCCTTCCAGTCCGATTCCTCCAGCTTTTCATCGGCTTCATCCGGCTTGAGGGGCGAAAAGTCCGCAGCCGGCGCTTCGGGCCTGGCCCACACATCCGCCTCCATGTGGCGCTTGCGCGCCCGATCCCAATCCAGCAGCTCCGCCGCCGCGTCTGACACCGGTGCCGCACCCTTTTCACTGTCCGGCACATCGCCGTCTTCTGAAACCGACGTCGGTTTATCCGCAGGGCTTTCCACCGTTGATTCGGCGTCGACCGCCGCCGCTTCCCGATGCACGGCGTCGCTTACTGCCGCGCCTTCAACCACAGGGGCCGGATCGGCGTCGACAGGCGCGGCCACCGGCGCATCGTCCTGTTCCGGTATGACGATGGGCTTGCCACAGAAAGGGCAGA
Organism: uncultured Eubacteriales bacterium; assembly: GCA_902765305.1. Classification (GTDB taxonomy): domain Bacteria; phylum Bacillota; class Clostridia; order Christensenellales; family Aristaeellaceae; genus UBA2862. Next base: position 40,580 of record CACWZI010000010.1, on the reverse strand, counting down.
AGAGCATGTCTTCGCCCACTTTTTTCCCGCAGTGTGAACAGTACACAGGTCTTCCTCCCTTTCGATGTGATTGCGTCAGATGTTGCGCATGGCCTCGTAATCCGGGTCGCCGTAGAAGGTGCGCTCCTCGCCCGGATCGCCGCCCAGCTCCTCGATGGCGTTGCGCAGCTCGATATAATCCAGATAGCCGATGTCCGTCAGGGTCAAAAACGGCTTCATGGCGTCGATGGCCCTCGGATCACCCAGCTTACCCAGGAACGAGGCGTACAGCGCACGCTGATCCGGGCGATTGCGGAGCTTGTCCAGCATGTAGCTGAGTATGCGGTCATCCCCCGGGAAATTGGCGCAGATGCCCAGTATGCGCTGCTGGCCGAATTCTCCGGCGTCGTCATAGCGCTCCAGCAGCGCCCCGATCTGGCTGCCGTCCCCATCCGAGAGGATGTCCGCCGCCAGCTCGCTGATCTCGTCCCCCTCGCCGCCCCTACAGGCCAGGTCGACGTAGAGGTCCCGGGCATCGTCGCTGCCGATGTCCCGCAGCAGTGCCAGCGCCGTGGCCCGCAGCGATTCAGGCCTGTCCCCGTCCGCCGCGATGCGCATGAGGCCGGGCACGCAGCTCTGGCCGACGCTGACCACCCGGCTGTACAGAGGCTCCGGCAGGCCGATATCCCGCTTATTGTATTCCTCCAGCAGCTTCAACAGGTCCTTCGGTTCGCTGTAGCGCAGGAAGTACTCCCCCGGTCTTTCCCCGTCCAGCCACTTGGCCGGCGCGTTCAGCCAGTTCAGCATGATCTCGTTGTAGCTGTCCTCCACCTGCTTCTCGGTCATGCCGGGGTGCATGGCCATCCAGGTGCGGGCGTAATCAAAGAACTTGGCGTCAAAATCGTGTATCTTCATAAGTTTCTCCGTTATTAAATCTCCCGCGCGATCCTGTCCAGGCAACTGGCGATGCGCCGGGCATAGTACACCAGCTGTCGGGCGTCGCAGACGAACTGCTCCGCCAGTGTGCCGGCGTCAGGCTTGGGCCCGTAGACCAGCATGTAGCTGTAGGCCAGCGCCGCCGCGCCGCCGCCCACGCAGCGCACGGGGTCCATCGACGTGCCGCGCAACTGCCGGTAGGCCGACCAGATCAGCAGCAGGTGACTGAGCGCCGCTATGCCGTACTCCCGCTGGAGCACCTCGTCGGCATAGCGCACCAGCTGGCGCTCACCCACCCCCAACCGATCCATCATGGCCTTGGCGTCGGGCATGAAGCCCGGTCCGAGGCCGGTCTTCGCCGGCATGATGGCCTCCGAATCGATCCCCTGCAGGCGCAACGCCAGCGCGGCATGGACCTTCAGGTCGCCGGGCACGCCCTCGTTGAACAGCAGCATCCGCAGAAGGCTCCTCGATTCCCTGTGATCGATGGTCGTCAGGGCGGTCATGGCAGCGCGGCTCAGCCGGGGATCCTCCGCCCGCACCGCCCAGCCCATCAGCTGCCTGAAGCCGGGGTCCTCCCGCCAGCGGTCCTCCAGCTGCTCATAGCCCTGGCTCAGCTGCTCCACCAGCACCCGCAGCCGGCGCTCGAATTCCCGGCGGGGCACCTGGTAGCCGTAGTCCGGCGGGTCCTCGTTCAGGCGCCCGTTCAGCGCCGCCTCCTGGTAGAACTGGGCCACGCTGTCCGCCGGGTCGATGCGCAGTATGCGGGCCCAGAACCGGGCCACGCGGCTGTCCGGCGTGCCCGTGCGGTTCAGCGCCACCGCCCGCATGTGCAGCAGATCCCGGTCGAAGGGCGCTTCCCACAGGGCCTGGCGCACGTAGTTTGCCACGTCGGCGTCCATGCCCAGCTCGCCCATCACATAGATCATCAGCCGCAGGTCCTGGCCCTCGGGGCGCTCCCCCATGGCCCGGGCGATCAGCGCCCGCGCAGCCCGGGCGTCGCCGGACAGGGCAAACACCTGGGCGCTGACGCACAGCGCCTTTACCGATGGCGGATAGCCCTCCGCCGCCCGTCCGGCCTGGGCCAGCGCCTCCTCACCCCGTCCACAGATCAGCAGCGCCATGGCATACAGCGCCCGCATGTCGTTCTGCTCAGGCGACATTCCCAGTGAGCGTTCGAAAAGCCGGCAGGCCTTGTCGTTCATGTCCGCCTTCATGGCGTCGCAGGCGCGGTTGGCGATGCAGGCGGCCCGGTGCAGCTTGCGGTTGACCGGATGGGTCAGCTCTCCAAAAAAGTCCAGCTCCGCCGCCAGCCGCTGCACCTCCTCCAGGTGGGCTCCCTCCGGGTCCCGCCGCCTGTAAAGGCTCAGCGACCGGCGCGCGCCGGTGAGGTCGTTCATGCCCAGCTGGTTCAGGGCAAGGCCGTAGTAGCACTCCGAGGGTCCGTCGTCCTCCGCCAGCATGTCCAACAGCAGCCGAGTGGATTGCTCGTGGCACCCCATTTCGCAGTAGAGCTCCGCAAGGTCCAGGCGATACTCCCGGTTCTCCGGCGCGGCCTCCACGGCCCTTCGCATCAGCTCCAGCGCGTCCACGATGTTGTTTTCCCTGCGGTTCATCATGGCGCGGTGATGCACATAGGCCGAGGACCGCTTGAATGCGACGACTTTGAGATTTCTATCCATCAAAACTCCTGAATCCATACCGAAGTCGGTTTATTGTTTCGCGGTTGCCGCGTTCAGCAGGGCCTGCAGATCGTCCTCCGAGAAGCGATAGCGCTTGTTGCAGAAGTGGCAATCCACCTGGGCGCCGTGCTGGGTCTTGATCATGTCGGTCAGCTCCTCGGCGCCGAGGGTGATCAGCGCCTTCTCCACCCGCGCGCGGCTGCAATCGCAGGCATAGCGCACGTCCCGGCGCTCGAGCACCTGGGGCTGCAGGTGCATGAGCAGCTGGTTGACCGCGCCATCCAGATGATATTCCTTCATTGTGCCCGAGATATCCATAAACATGCCCGCGCTGGCCTCGATGGAGCGTATGGCCGCCTCGCTGGCCCCCGGCATCAGCTGCACGATCAGGCCGCCGGCGGATTCCACCCGCTCGTCGCTGACCAGCACGCCCAGCGACACCAATGACGGGGTCTGCTCGGAGGCGGTAAAGTACATGGCGAAGTCCTCGGCGATCTCGCCGGAGACCAGGTTCACCTGGCCCACATAGGGCTCCCGCATCCGCAGGTCCTTGATGACGGACAGGCGGCCCTCCCTGCCCACCGCCGCGCCGACGGGCAGCTTCGGCCCCGTGCGGGGCAGATCGACGGCCGGGTTGTCCACATAGCCCTTCACGGAGCAATCCGCGCCGGCCACCGCCAACACCGTGCCGATGGGGCCGCCGCCCTTGATGGAGGTCGTGACGCTCTCGTCCCTGCCCTTGAGCATGCTGCCCATCATGGCCGTGGCCGTCAGCGTCCGGCCCAGCGCCGCAGTGGCGATCCTGGAGAGGCCGTGGATGTCCTTGGCCCGCTGCACCACCTGGGTGCTCTCCGTCAAAATGGCCCTCGCCTGGCCCTCCAGGAGGGAGATGTGCAGTATGCCGTCCTGACTCATAACGCTCATTCAAGAATGCTCCTTATCCATATTATTCCCGGATGGCCGCGATGTGAATGCGCGCCTCATCCGTCCCGGGGAAATTGAAGTGCCGGTCGCCGAAGACCTGCGCGCCTGAAAACCCACACTCCGCCAGCAGCGCCAGCAGGTGCTCCGGCTCGTGGGCCTTCTGCACGTGAAGCTCGTCAAAGCGCCGATAGCGCCCGTCCGACTCCCGGGTAAAGAAGGTCAGATCCATGGTGACGGTCTCCGCCGATTCATCAAACCGGTTGCTCCACAGGTAGGCGATGTCGCCCCGATCCTCCCCGAAGAAATTGTTCCCCAGGGTTTTCCTGAGTTTATATGCCGAGGAGATGTCGAAGGCCAGCGCGCCGCCCGGCTTCAGGGCCTGCCGCGCGCGGGCAAAAAAAGCCCGGAGCCGGTCGTCGTCCAGCAGGTAGTTCACGCCGTCGCAGGCGCAAACCAGCGCATCCACCGGTCGGGGTAGCGCCAGCGCGCACATATCCTGGCAGACGAACATGGCCTGCACGCCGTATTGCAGCGCCTTTTGGCGGGCCAGCTCCAGCATGTCGACGGACAGATCGACACCCGTCACCCTAATGCCCTGCCGGGCAAATCGCACGGACATCGCGCCTGTGCCGCAGGCGCAGTCGCACAGCGTGCGGGGCGTGACGCCCATGCGCCCGATCAAAGCCAGGTAATACCCGGCCCAGGCATCGTAGTCGACATCGTCCATCAGCGCATCGTACAACCCGGCAAAGGCTTGATAGGCTGGCATGGCGCATCCTCCATCGCAATAAACACTGTATACTGAACCAAGTTATATTCTACCATATATTTCCGGCAAATTCAATTCCCGGCGGCATTCGTCACGGAATGTTTTGCTATATAACAGAATTCTAACCTTATCGTCCTGCTGCCATTCCCCGCATCTGGTATGATGAGTGGGAAATAAACGGACGCGGTGATGGACTTATGAAGTACGAGCTTGTGATATTCGACCTGGACGGCACGCTGCTGGATACGCTGGATGATCTGACCCGGGCAGTCAATTATGCCCTGGAGCGCCAGGGCTTTCCCCTGCGCACGAGTGGAGAGGTGCGCCGCATGATCGGAAACGGCATCGCCAACACCATGCGCTGCGCGATTCCCGATGGCTCCGGCGAAGAGGCCTCCCGTCAGGCCCTTGCCGACTTCAAGGACTACTATTTGAGTCACGTGAACGTGTCCACACGCCCCTTTGACGGCATACCTGCCCTGCTGGACGCGATGGGCGACGCCGGCATACTGGCGGCGGTGAATTCCAACAAGGTGGACAGCGCCACCCGGGCCCTGTGCGAGGCGCACCTGCCGGGCAAGCTGGCCTGCATACTGGGCGAGTTGCCCGAGCTGCCCAAAAAACCCGCCCCCGACGGTGCGCTGCGGATCATCCGGCAGCTCGGCGCAAATTCCAGGCGCACGCTGTACGTGGGCGACGGCGAGACGGACGTACAGACCGCAGCCAACGCCGGCATCGACTGCGCCTGGGTGGCATGGGGCTATCGCAGGCGCTCGGAGCTGGGCGGGCTGGATGTGCCGCACGCCCTTGCCAGCGTACAGGAACTGCGATCGTTCATACTGGGCTGAAAATCCCACGGAAAAACACCCTCCGCAGAGGGTGCTTTTCCGTGGGGTCAGCCGTTCGGGTTTTCAGCGATATCCCGCAATATGGCGTTAAGCAGCGCCGCCGTGGTCTGAACGCCGCCCTTTTTTCCGCGCACGACGATGGAGGTAAGGTCGCTGTCCATCAGCCGCTCCTTCATCTGTACGACGCTGGCAAAGCCCGTCGGGGCGGCGAGGACGCAGACATCGCTGAGGGGCTCGTGCTGCCGGCGGCTGATGATGCGATTGATCGCGGCGGGGGCGCTGCCCACCACCATCAGCTTGGGGCCCGTCACGGCCAGGCCGTAGTCCACAGCCACCTCCGCCCGGGTCACATGGCGCTGCTCGGCCAGGTAGACCACCTGGGGATCGTCGATAAAGCACAGGATCTGCGTACCGTGATCGCCCAACAGCCCGGTGTTGATGTCGTTGGCCAACAGCACGGTATCCGTGATGATCGTGCCCCCCATTTCAATCAGCCTGCGAATGTGGGTCATCGCCGTGGGCCCAAAGTACACGCTCTGGGAGAGCACCGGATCCTTGGTCTCTTCCTCAACCTTTTTCAGGATATTGGTTACGTTTGGATTCATATATGGGGTTCCATTCCGATGCCTGCCATCCAACCCCGAAGATCTTTTAAACAATTCCGCCACTCCATTTCAGTACGGCTTATGCTGTGCGCATCCTTTTTCAGCCGTTCATTTTAACTATACAACGACAATGGTATTTAGTCAATGAACATGAAAAATTTCTTTCGTTAATAATTTGCACGGAATGGTATTGTCACCTTCTTGTCGGTTGTTGGATCGTTACAATATCATTCTATCGTATTACACATCTTGCTTGTGCGAAATTTAAAAATCAAAGCTATTGACAATCCCTCTGTTTTGAGGTATAATTTCTTTGTTCGCAAAACATAGGGGCATGGTGTAATGGTAACACGTGGGTCTCCAAAACCTTTGTTGTGAGTTCGAATCTTACTGCCCCTGCCAGTTAAAGAGATACGATATGATGATGATATCGTATCTCTTTTATGTCATTGCTGTTCAATTCACAGCCTCGCCCTGTTCGCCGGAGAACCGGATGCCGCACTTCCAGCATACGCCCTTTATTCTTCGTATCGGCTGCAGTGAACCGCACTGATGGCCTTTACTCGTTCGGAATACCCTGCCCTCCATGTGCCAAACATCGAATAGAAGCGCTCCATCCCCTTGCAGATGGAAGCCGGGATATCGAGCGCCATCTTTTCTTTCCCCAAAATAGACAATGCCTGTATTGCAATCAATTCGGGAACGTCCGGCTTTCCCAAAATCAAAGCGCTCCGCTTGACAACCGTATCGGCTTTCGCTATAATGACATTTATTATTTCGTTCATTCACAGCGTGTGTAGGAAATACAGCGGTGGCGGCTGATCGCCGCCGCTACGGTTGGTTCTCACAGCGTGTTCGGGAAAATATCCTGCGGCCTCAGGCAACCGTGACCAGAGCGCTTTCCCTGCGCGCTGGCCAATCCTGTTACGACCGCTGTATTGGGGATTCTTTTATGGTGATTGAGAAGAAGCGTCTCTTTGGCCCGGCAGAGTTTTACCGCGGGGCGCTGGCCATCGCGGTGCCGATCATGCTGCAGCAGCTGATACAGAGCCTGGTTTCGCTGATCGACAACTTCATGGTCTCCGGGCTCGGGGACGTCTGCATGTCCGGCGTAAACGTGGCCGGGCAGGTGCTGTTCGTGTTCATGGTGTTTCTGAACGCCATCTGCATGTCCGGCGGCATATTCATGACCCAGTTCTTCGGCGCGAAGGACCCGGCGGGCATGGGCCAGGCGTTCCGCTTCAAGCTGGCGGCGGGCATGGCGGCGTTCATCCCCTATTTCCTGGTCACCCTGGTCTTTCCCCGACAGGTGCTCTCGCTGATGCTGATCGGCAATACCCAGGCCGAGCTGATCCTGGACGAGGCGGTTCAGTACATCCGCATCATGTTCTGGAACGGCATACCGATGACGGTGTCGGTCTGCATCGCAAGCTCCCTGAGGGACCTCGGCCAGGTCAAGACGCCGCTGGTGGTGACCGTCATCGCCACGCTGACCAACACGCTGTTCAACTGGCTGCTGATCTACGGAAACCTGGGCTTTCCCCGGCTGGGCGTGCGCGGCGCGGCGCTGGCCACGGTCATCGCCCGGATATTGGAGCTCGTGCTCTTCATCGGGGTATATTTCCGCACAAAACCCGCCTTCGCGGTGCGGATCGCGGACCTTCCCAAGATCGACGGCGTGCTGTTCAGGCAGATCCTCAGAAAGGGCGCCCTGGTTCTGTTCTGTGAGATGGTCTGGGTGATGTCGGAGACGGTGACCACGGCGCTGTACAACGGCAGGGGCGGCGCGGACGTGGTCTCGGGCATGGCCTCCAGCTTCGCCATCGCCAACCTGTACTTTGTGGCCTTCGGCGGCGTCTACTCCGCCGCGGGCGTGCTGCTGGGCAAGACCCTCGGCGAGGGCGATCTTCAGCGGGCCCGCCAGGAAAAGACCTGGCTGCTTTCCGGCTCGGCGGTGTTCGGGGTCGTGATGACGGGCTTTGGCTGCGCCACCACGCTGCTGGTGCCCGTGGTATTCAGCCGTCTCAGCGACAGCGCCATCCGGATCTGCCGGGACATGGTGTTCACGATGTCGCTTTTCATGGTGCCCTGGCTGTACATGAACACCCAGCAGGCCATCGCCCGCGCCGGCGGTGACACGGCCATGGGCGCCTACACCGACGCGGGGCTCACCATCTTCGTGATGATCCCGATGGTCTTTGCGCTGGCGCTGCTCACCGACGTGGGGCCGGTGGTGCTGTACTGCGGGGTCAAGCTGGTGGACGTGATCAAGGTGGTGGTGTTCCACTTCTGGCTGAAGAAGGAGCGGTGGCTGAGGAACCTGACGACGCGGGAAGCGCGCATGGAAACGCCATAGAAAGAGCGACGGCTTTCGACCGTCGCTCTTTCTATGGCATTCTGGCGGCAGATTGCGACACGTAGTTAGTCCTTTAGGGCCGCCGCTACGGGTGCTTGGCGGCAGGTTGCGACACGTAGTTAGTCCTTTAGGGCTGCCGCTACGGTGTTCTAACTCTCCAGGATCCACGCGATCGCCCGGGCCATGCGGCCGTTGGGGTCGTTGAAGTGGCCGCCGGGGTTCATCTCCAGGGTCATAGGGATGCCCAAACCCCGATAGTATTCCGCCAGCTGACGGGTATTGTCCTCCACGGGGCGCATCAGGGGATTGCGCGTGCGGCCCTCCCTGTCGCCCAGTGAGAGATAGAGCGCGTCCGGCTTCCTTGCAGGCGCGTGGGACTGGGCATACTCCACAAAGCCCGGGTACCACAGCGAACCCGAGGCGCTGGCGACGCGGGCAAACACATCCGTGCGAACCATCGCGTAGAGCGCGAACAGGCCGGCCAGCGAATACCCCGCCAGCGCAACGTAGGCCGGCGCAGTCGGCAGCGCCTCCAGCACCTCCGGCAGTACGCTGCCCGTCAGTTGCCCGAGATAGGCGTCCGCATTTCCTGCGCAGGGGGCCTGCCCCTTTGCGATGGGCGGTATGGCCCAGGGCGTCAGGTCGTCCTCCCAGCACAGGCCGCTCACGGCGGCGAGGGCAAAATCCACATCTGTCAGACGCCTTACGGCGTTGGCCACCTCCGCGCCTTCGCCCGCCTCACCGTTCAGCACCACCAGCGGCGCGCCGGGATTCATAGGCGCGAAAAGCTCGACGGTCTTTCCTTCGATGTTCAGCATTTTAAGCCAGCTTTCCCGCGAGGGTCTCGACGCCCTTGCCCACCAGGGCCACGGAGTGAGGCGCGGTCAGCATCTGCTTCATCAGGGCGTTGGCCGCGTCGCAGGAGACGGCGTTGATGCGGTCGATGGTCTCGCTCTCTGTGCGGGTGGTATTCATCAGCAGCAGCCTTCGCCCGTTGGACTGCATGCGGGCCGAGGTGGATTCCAGCCCGAGGATGTAGCCGGACTTCAGCTGCTCCCGGGCCATGGCGAACTCCTTCTCGGTCATGCCGCCCTCGGCGATGGCTCTGGCCTCGGCCTCGATCATCTCGTATACCTGCACCGCCGTCTCCGGGTTCGTGGCGGCGTAGACCGACAGCATGCCGGTGTCGGTATAGGCGTTGGGATAGCTGTACACGGTATACGCCATGCCGCTCTCCTCGCGGATCTTCTGGAACAGGCGGGAGGACATGGCCCCGCCGAACACGCTGTTGAATATGGAGATGTCGTAGTTGCGCTCATCCCCCATCGGCAGCGCCGGATAGCCCAGGCAGATGTGCACCTGCTCGATGTCCTTTTCCTTCGTCAGGATCGTGGGCGTCGCGGTGCGGGTGATGCAGGGCAGCTTGTCCAGGCCTTCGGCCCTCCAGTCGCCCAACAGCTTGTTCGCCATGTCCAGCACGTCGTCCCATTCGTAGTTGCCCGCGATGGCCAGCACCGCGTTCTGGGGGCGATACATCTTCTTCCAATAGCCGTGCAGGCACTCCCTTGAACAGCCGGACACGCTCTCCTCGGTGCCCAGTATGGGCCGGGAGATCTGCTGGTCGCCGTAGTGGGCCAGCATGATCAGCTCGTGCACCAGGTCCTCCGGGGTGTCCTCGGCCATGGCGATCTCCTCGATCACCACGCCCTTCTCCTTGGCCATCTCCGCCGGATCGAAGGCCGGATGGGTGGCCAGGTCGCAGATCACGTCCATGGCCAGGGGCAGGTGCTCGTCCACCACCTTGGCATAGAAGCAGGTGCACTCCTTGGCGGTAAAGGCGTTCAACTGGCCGCCCACGGCGTCCATCTCCTCGGCGATCTGCCGCGCGGTGCGCTTTTCGGTGCCCTTGAAAACCATGTGCTCCAGGAAGTGGCTGACGCCCGCCTCCTCCACCGTCTCGAACTGGGAACCCGAGCCCAGCCACAGGCCCACGGAAACGGACCTGAAATGGGGAATCCGCTCCCCGATGATGCGCAAGCCGTTGGGAAGGGTGATTTGGTCAAATGTCATTTGGTTTGCTCCTTTTTCCAATGTAGCCAGTGAATCTGGCGGTTATAGCCGATGTGGGCATAGAAGGGGCTGCCGCCGCCGGTCATCAGGCGCGCGCCAAGGGGCCGCAGCCGCCTGACATGGATCGACAGCGCCGCGGCGGCCAGGCCCTTGCCTCGGTGTCCGGGAACCGTGCACAGCGGCTCCATGTAGGCCAGTCGGTTCTCCGGCACCCACCACATGCCCGAAAAGCAGGCGTACTCCCCGGTCTCGTCGGCGATGATGACGTTGTGATCATAGGTGGCGTGGGGCGGCGGCGCCAGGGTCTCGCCCAGCACGCCGTAATAGGAACGCTGCGCGGTCCAGTCGTCGCCGGTCACCCGCTCCGCCCAGTTTTCAAAAGGCCCGCGTTCATCGTCGCCGAAGCCCCTCCAGAAGCAGCGGGCCAGCTTCTCCGGCTCGCAGCCCGCCGGGTCGATCAGGTGAAAGCCTTTGGGCAGCGGACAGTCCAGCGCTCCGGTTTCAAAGTCAAAGACGCGATCCACATCCTCGTGGGCGACGACATAGCCCCGTCGCTGCACCGCCTCGATCAGCGCCGTCTGCCCCGGAAACAGCACGAAGGTCTTTTCGCCACCGAAGCGGGGCATCCGCGTCTCGCCGTACTCGACGATCTCGTCAGCCAGGGCCTCGTAGCCGGGCCGCAGGTTCACAAACACGTCGGTGTAGGGGTTTTCGTAGAAGGCGAAAGCCACGACCCTGTCCCCGTCCAGCCACAGCCGGTCCATGAACAGGTAGTTCTTATCCAGCCAGGCCGAGGCGAGGGCGTACTCGAAGAACGGCGCGGGCACGCCGTTGGACCAGTCCTCCGCATAGACCTCGACCATAAAGTCCCAAACCCGGCCTTCATCCGACAGCGGCTGGAACTGCCTGGTGGTTATGCTGTTCATGATCTGACCTCCTCAGTCAATCCGGGACAGAAGAACCGTCCCCTTGTCCCACAGGCCAGCAGCCGTTCTCCAGGGCCCGCCGGATATCCCGCACGTAAAAGGTGATCATGGCGCTCCCCCATAGCGAACGGATGGGCATACAAAGTATGCCCATCCTCATCAATTCTTATATCGAATCAGTCACGCCTGCGCGGCCTGCGGTCGCCACCGCGGTCGCCGCCCCGGCGGTCCCTGTCGCCATCGCGGCGCGGGGGCCGGCGCACGGGCATGGAATCGTCGTCGTACACGATGTCGTTGCGGACCAGGTTCACGCGGCCCTGGCTGTCGATCTCGCCCACGCGGACCTCCAGCTCGTCGCCGATGTTGACCACGTCCTCGACCTTCTCCACGCGCTCGTTGGACAGCTTGGAGATGTGGATCATGCCGTCCTTGCCGGGGGCATACTCGACGAACGCGCCGAAGCTCATGATGCGCACCACCTTGCCGGTGAACACGTCGCCCACCTGCAGGTCCTTGGCGATGCCTTCGATGATCCTGCGGGCCTTCTTCGCCGCCTCGTCGTCCTCGGTGGCGATGTACACGCTGCCGTCGTCCTCGATGTCGATCTTGACGCCTGTATCCTCGATGATCTTGTTGATGGTCTTGCCGCGGGGGCCGACCACCTCGCCGATCTTCTCGGGGTTGATCATGAAGTGCACGATCTTGGGCGCGTACTTGGACAGGTTCTCGCGGGGCGCGGGCAGCACCTCGAGCATCTTGCCCAGGATGTGCATGCGGCCGTCGTAGGCCTGGGCCAGCGCCTGACGCAGGATCTGCTCGTCGATGCCCTTGATCTTGATGTCCATCTGGATGGCGGTAATGCCCTGGGCGGTGCCGGCCACCTTGAAGTCCATGTCGCCCAGGAAGTCCTCCAGGCCCTGGATATCGGTCAGCACGGCCACCTTGCCGGTGTTCTCGACGTCCTTGATCAGGCCCATGGCCACGCCGGCCACGGGGCGCTTGATCGGCACGCCCGCGTCCATCAGGGCCAGGGTGCTGCCGCAGACGGAGGCCTGGGAGGTAGAGCCGTTGGAGGACATGACCTCGGAGACCAAGCGCAGGCAGTACGGGAACTCCTCGACGGAGGGGATCATGGGCAGCAGCGCACGCTCAGCCAGCGCGCCGTGGCCGATCTCGCGGCGTCCGGGGCTGCGGGAGGGCTTGGCCTCGCCGGTGGGCCTCGCCGGTGGAATAGCCCGGGAAGTTGTAGTGGTGCATGTAGCGCTTGCGGTCCTCGGTGCCGATGCCGTCGATGATCTGCTGCTCGGACATCGGCGCCAGGGTGGCCACGGTCATGACCTGGGTCTGGCCGCGGGTGAACACGGCGGAGCCGTGGGGACGGGGCAGCACGCCGACCTCGCACCAGATGGGGCGCACTTCGGTGAGCTTGCGGCCGTCGGGACGGATGCCCTTGTCGATGATGTGGCGGCGCATGACTTCCTTCTGCACGTTGTAGAGGGCGTCGGCGACCTCCTGCTCGCGGCCTTCAAAGGTCTCTGCAAAGTGCTCGGCGACCTCGGCCTTCACCTGCTCCTCGCGGGCGTTGCGCTCGCTGCGCTCGAAGGTCTCGAACATCCACTCCACCTTGGGCAGGGCATACTCGCGCACGGCGGCCTTCACGTCCTCGCCGGGCAGGGCCAGCGGGAATTCCTTCTTCGCCTTGCCGATCTCGGCGACGATGCCGTTGATGAAGGCCACGATCTTCTTGATCTCCTCGTGGGCGAACAGTATCGCGCCCAGCATGACCTCCTCGGAGACCTCCTTCGCGCCGGCCTCGACCATCAGCACGGCCTCGCTGGTGCCGGCCACGGTCAGGTTCATCAGGCTCTTCTCACGCTGCGCGACGGTGGGGTTCACGATATACTCGCCGTCCACATAGCCGATGTTCACCGCACCGATGGGGCCTGCCCACGGAATCTGGCTGGTGGCCAGCGCGGCGGAGGCGCCGATCATCGAGGGGATATCGGGGATGTTGTCCTGTTCGACGGACATCACGGTGCACACGACGGACACGTCGTGGCGCATGCCCTTGGGGAACAGGGGGCGCAGCGGGCGGTCGATCAGGCGGCAGGTCAGTATGGCCTTCTCCGCGGGGCGGCCCTCGCGGCGGTTCCAGGAGCCGGGGATGTGGCCCACGGAATACAGCTTCTCTTCAAAATCCACGCTCAGGGGGAAGAAATCGATGCCTGGGCGAGGGGTGTCGGCGACCGTCGCGGTGACCAGGACGCAGGTGTCGCCGTAGCGCACGAAGGTGGCGCCACTGGCCTGCTCGGCGTACTTGCCGAATTCAAGGGTGAGCGTCCGCCCGCCCAGTTCCATGCTATAGCTCTTGAACATTAGTCTTAACCCTCCTTGGGTTTATCCATGACATAGTGAACGAATACAATTTCTACGCGGGACAGATAAACAGGTCGCCAGAAACGGTAGGGCGCGCTGCGCCATTCCTGTTCCCTGTTCCCTGTTCCCTGTTCCCTTAATCCCGCGGTGTACAGACGCGCGCCTGCGGGCGAATCTCCCGCATCCTGGCGTCCGCACACCGCCGATGTGCCTTGCGGACCGTCGGCGACTCCATATCCGATAATCCGCACAGCGCCGCCGCTCGGCAGGCCGAAGCGGCGGCGCGACAGAACAAAACCGATGGATCCCGCTGGCTTACTTGCGCAGGCCCAGCTTGGCGATCAGGGCACGATAGGCCTCGATGTCGGTGCTCTTCAGGTAGTCCAGCAGACCACGGCGCTGGCCGACCATCAGCAGCAGGCCGCGACGGGAGTGGTGGTCCTTCTTGTGCACCTTCAGGTGCTCGTTCAGGTGGTTGATGCGCGCGGTCAGCAGCGCGATCTGCACCTCGGGGGAGCCGGTGTCGCCCTCATGGCGGGCGTAGGTCTCCATGATTTCCTTCTTGTTGATCTCCATGTGTCTTTCCTCCTCATTCAATACGCCGCAAGCCGGGTGAGCCGTCGGAGTCCTCGGCGGACCAGGCAAACGGTGGCGTGGTCAATCTCCATTGCCACAAGATTTATTCTACCACATGCCCCCGATTTTGTAAACGGCGAAAGGGCTGTTTTCAGAAACTTCATATCGCCCCGTTCGGGTCCTCGTCATCGCCAAAGAATATGAACGAACCGCTCGCCGCAGGCGCGTCGAACGACCGCACATTGCTCAGCCAGGTCTGGTCTCCGGTGGTGGATGTGCCCACGGCGCAGAAGTTCAGCTTTCCTGTTCCCCAGTCCGAGGCCACGCTGAAGGTGCCCATGGCGTTGTTGCCGCCGTCCCTCAGAAGGTCCATGTTGCCCACGACCATCACCAGGTTGCCCGACTGGAAATCCGGATTGTCGCCAAAGCTCAGCAGCAGCGCGTCAAAGCGGCAGCGCTGGGTGCCCAGGTTGCTCAGCCGCCAGTTGTAGGTCTTCACGTCGCCCAGCTCGCCGCCCTCATTCTCTGTAACAGGCGTGATGAAGAGCGCCAGCCTGACCGGGGAATCCTTTTCGCTCCTGCCCATCCGCTTGGACATCGGTACGGATTCGAGCCAGCCGTTCACCAGGCTGTCCACGTCCGAGGGCCGCAGCTGTTCAGGCGTGAAATCCAGGTTGTTCTCCAGCGCAAAATTCTGGTAGGCCGCGTCCAGCTTCGGGCCGTAGGCGCCGTCCGCGGCGCCCGCGTTGTAGCCCATGGCATTCAGCATGCGCTGGAGGGTGCGGATCTCCTCGCTCCGCTCCCTTCGGGTGTAGGTGACGCCCGCGGAGACGGTCCTGCGCTCCTCGTAGCCGCAGTCCTTGCACACCCGGGCATATTCGCCGTCCACGGTGCGGGTCATCGGGGTAACCACCGACCAGGGGCCAAAGTCGTGGTGCAGGCGCTTGACGGTCTGGGGCCAGGCCACGCCGTCGGGGTTGAGGCCCTGGTCCATCTGGAACTGGATCAGCGCCCGCTCCATGCCGCCGCCGAAGATGCCGTCCACGCCGCCGGCAGCCAGGTAGGCCTGATCGGCCAGCAGCTGCTGTATTTCCCTCACTGCGTCGCCTCGCGCACCGCGGCGCAGCGTGCCCTCCGGGTCAAAGCTCTGCTCCTCGGCCACCTTGCCGCATACCGTGCACACCCTGGCGCGCACGCCGGCGGAATGGTCGGTGGTCTGCACCGTCACCTTCCACTGGTACGCATGGGGCAGCTTGTCGATGCTCTGGTTATCCTTGTAGCCGCACACCGCGCAGGTGCGCGTCCGGTTGCCCTCCCGGGTGCAGGTGGCCTCCCGGGTGACGGTCCAGCGGCCAAACTCGTGGGACAGCTTGTCGATCGCCTGGGTCTCCTTGTAGCCGCAGACGGCGCATTTGCGCACCCGCTCGCCCTTTTCGGTGCAGCTGGCCTCCTTCGTCACCGTCCACTTGCCAAACTCATGGGGGACCTTCTCGATCTGCTGAACTTCCCGATAGCCGCAGACCAGGCAACGGCGCATGCGCTCGCCCTTCTCGGTACAGGTGGCATCCTCCAGTATGTTCCACTTGCCGAACTGATGGTCCAGCTTCGGGATTTCCTTGGTCTGCTTGTTGCCGCAGAGCTTGCATTTCCTGTACTGTTCGCCCTTCTCGGTACAGGTGGCCTCCTTCTCCACGATCCACTTGCCGTACTCATGGGAGAGCTTTGGGATCTCCTTGCTCTGGCCGGTGCCGCAGACCGTGCATTCGCGAATGCGCAGGCCGGTTCTGGTGCATGTGGCTTCGCGGTAGATCTCCCATTGGGACCACTTGTGCTTGCAATACTTTTCCGGCATGACGTCGCTGAGGTACCTCGATAGGACATAGCCCACCTTGTCTTCGCCCTTCTTGTTGATGTAGAAGACGCCGGTCCAGTTGTCCACCTTCTCGAAGATGACCACCTTGTCGCCGCCCTTCAGCGTCTTGACGACCTTGGACGACTTGTCCATCTCTTTGTAGACGTTGAGGCTGTCACGGTTCACATAAGCGACGCCCTTTGCGGCCAGCGCAGAGGGTACCAGCGCAGCCAGCAGCAGTGCAACAGCAATCAGCAGAACCCATCTCTTCATAGCGATCTCCTCCATTTGCAGTGACTTCTCATGCCGGGCCGATCCGGCGAACATCGCAGACCGAACCTGACAGGGTTTCTGTTACGGTATTTTAAGCAACCTCTGGGCGTGCTCTGTCTCGCCCCTTGCCAACAGCTGGCGAATCCGGGTGGAGGAGCACATGACGTCGCCGTCCATCACAGAGGGGACGATCTCAGCGCGATAGCCCAGCGCGTCCGCCATGTCCCTGATCAACGCCGCGTCGCCCCGGCCCCGGGCGCCAAAGGTGTAGTTTTCCCCCGCAACGATGGCCACGACCCGCATATCCCTGACCAGTCCGCGCAAAAACACAGCAGGGTCGGTGGCGCTGTATTCCGGGGTAAACGCCTGAACCAGCGCCCATTCCGCGCCCAGGCGCTCGAACTTTTTCAGGTTCTCATGCAGCGGCAGCAGCGCCTGCGGCGCCCTTTCAGGGCTTATCACCGACAGCGGATGCCGGTCGAAGGTGCAGACCACGCTCTGGGCATCCATCGCCTTCGCCAGCGTCACCGTGCGCCGGATCAGCGCCTGGTGACCGATGTGCACGCCATCGAACATGCCCAGCGCCACCGCTGCGCGATGGCCTGTGAATTCCGTCGTATCGTAAATGATCTTCATCCGTTCTCTCCAGGTCTGTACAGCATGGCGCGGAATTTCACATCCCCATTGGGCTGGGGCGCCCCGATGCCCACGAATTCATCCTTCAGGTAGACCCTCACGGCCTCCGCCTGTGGCGCGGGCCCATCCAGCCAGGCCGCGCGCAGCGGATTGCCATTGAGCACAGCGTGCCGGCAGCGCTCCCCTACCCGCACCTGGGGCAGGTGGAAAAGCGGCGCGTCCAGGGGAAGCAGTGCCTCCGAAAGCCGTCCTTCGGCAGCCATCGCGTCCACCTGCCAGGGCGTCAGGGCGCTTTCGATATCGAATATGCCTGCCGCCACCCTTTCCAGGGACTGCATGTGGGCGCCGCAGCCCAGCGCCCTGCCGATATCGTGGCAAAGGGTGCGTATGTAGACGCCCTTGCCGCATCGGATCCTCAGCGCGTGAACGCCACCGCCCTCATCCCGCAGATATTCGATGGCGTCCACCCGGCAGGGCCGGGGCTCCAGCGCCACCGATTCCCCCTTGCGCGCCAGCTGGTACAGGCGCTTGCCGTCCCGCTTCAGCGCCGAGTACATCGTGGGAATCTGCAGGATATTCCCGGTAAATCGGGGCAGCACGGCGCGAAGCTCGGCTTCGCCCGCGTCCACGGGATACTCTGCGACCACCCGGCCCGTGGCGTCCTGGGTATCGGTCTCGATGCCCAGTCGCAGGCGGGCGACATAGACCTTTTGCTTGTCGATGATGTAGTCAAACAGCCGGGTGGCCGAGCCGACGCATACCGGAAGCACGCCGGAGGCCTCGGGGTCCAGCGTGCCGCCGTGCCCCACCGCCGTGCCCCTGGGCAGGCGCTTGCGCACGAATACCACCAGGTCCGACGACGTTCGCCCCGTGGGCTTGTTGAGATTCAAAAATCCGTTCATGGTACATCCGTTTCCGCGTTGTCATCCTTGCTCATCGCTTCCCGCGCCAGGGCAAGCGTCTTTTGCAGCGCCTCTTCAAAGGGCATGGGCAGGGTTACGCCCGCCGCGCAATCGTGCCCGCCGCCGCCCAGGGGAACGGCCACGTCCCGGGCCACGTTGAAGGGGGCCTTTGATCGCAGGGACATCTTTGCCCCATCGTCCCGCTCCATGGCCAGCACCGCGACCCGCACGCCGACCATCTCCAGCAGGTAATTGACGATGCCCTCGCTGTCCGCCTTGTCCGCACCGCAGTCCTTCAGCATCTTCTTCGTCAGTCGCGCCCAGGCCAGCGTGCCGTCGGGGGAAAGCTCAAGTCCCGCCAGCACCACGCCCAGCAGCTTTGTCCGCCCCACGGAGCGTGTGCGGTACAGCGCCTCCGTGATCCGGGATACGTCCGCCCCGGCCTCCACACATCGGGCCGCCGCCCGGAAGGTCTGGGGTCGTGTGTTGGGATAGTTGAAGTTGCCGCAGTCGGTGGAGATGGCCACAAACAGGCACTCCGCCATCCGCGCGTCCAGCTCTACGCCCATCGCCTCGATCAGATCCACCACCAGCTCGCCCGCTGCGGCGGCCTCTCCGTCCAGCACGAACAGCTGGCCGAAGCCCGCGTTGGTGAAGTGATGATCCAGGACGCCCTGATAGGGGCAGCCCGTGAACAGGGCCATGCCGCTTTCGCCCAGTCGCTCGTACTCCGAGACATCCACCGCCATGGCGGTCTGGGGTGCGAAGGGCAGCTTGCCCCCCTCGGTATCCACGATCTCATCCGCGCCGGGCAGTCCCACGTACAGAAGCGGTATTCCGCCGGGCAGGCAGACCACGGCCCGTTTGCCCATGGCGCGCAGCGCATGCCACAACGCCAGCGCACAGCCCGTGGCGTCGCCGTCCGGCGATACGTGCCCCATCACCACGATGTCATCCCGATCCCGCAGCCAGTTGGCCAGCTGTTCAATCGTCACTCTCTGGCTCATTGACGTGATGCTCCTTCAATAGCTGGTTGATGTGCGCGGCGTACTCGATGTTGGTATCCAGCTCGAACAGGATCTCCGGCACATAGCGCAGGTCCACCCTGCGGCCCAGCTCCCTGCGAATGAAGCCGGACGCCTTCTTCAGCGCCGCCATCATATCCTTGTGCCGCTCCTGCTCGAGGATGCTGACCCGAACCTTGCAGTAGCGCAGGTCCCGGGTCACCTCGCAGCGCACGATGGACCAGGTGCCGCCGATGCGCGGGTCGTTCAGGTCGTCGCGTATGATGCTGTCGATCGCCTTGTGCACCTCCTGGGAGATGCGGTCTATACGGTCAAAAGATGGCATTGGTATACCTCCATTTAGCTCAATACCTCAATCTATTCAAGATAAAACGCAGTCAGCTACATCCGTCCCTATTATACCCGACATTTCCGAATAATACAAGCCATTTTTCCAGGCGCATTCCAAGCACAAGGCGGACGTTCAATCGCGAACGTCCGCCAACAGGAACCGTATTCAGGTTTACCGCTCGATCTCCTCCATCACGAAGCACTCGATGACGTCGTTCTCCTTGATGTCGTTGTAATTCTCGATGCCGATGCCGCACTCGTAGCCGGTGTTGACCTCCTTGGCATCGTCCTTGAAGCGCTTCAGGGAATCGATCTTGCCCTCGTGGATGACGATGTTGTCGCGCAGCAGGCGAATCTGGGCATTGCGGGCGATCTTGCCGTCGGTGACATAGGAGCCCGCGATGGTGCCCACGCCGGAGACCTTGAAGGGCTGGCGCACGGTGGCGTGGCCCAGCAGGACCTCCCTGAACTTCGGGGCCAGCATACCCTTCATGGCAGCCTCGACGTCCTCGATGGCCTGGTAGATCACGCGATAGAGGCGAATGTCGATCTTCTCGCGCTCCGCCATGTCCCTGGCGTTGTTGTCGGGGCGCACGTTGAAGCCGATGATGATGGCGTTGGCCGTGGAGGCCAGCAGCGTGTCGGATTCGTTGATCGCGCCGACCGCGCCGTGGATGCAGCGCACGCGCACCTCGTCGTTGGACAGCTTCTCCAGGCTCTGGCGCACGGCCTCGACGGAGCCCTGCACGTCGGCCTTGATGATGACGTTCAGATCCTTGATCTCGCCGGCGGAGATCTGGTTGAACAGGTCGTCCAGCGTGGTCTTGGTCTGGGTCTTGACCAGCGCGGCGCGCAGCTTGTCCTTGCGCTCCTCGGCCACCTGGCGGCTGAGCTTCTCGTCGTCCACGGCGGTGATCTGGTCGCCCGCGTCGGGCACGTCGTTGAAGCCGATGACCTCAACCGGCTCGGAGGGGCCCGCGCTCTTCACGCGCTCGCCGCGATCGTTCACCATGGCGCGCACACGACCGTAGGCCGTGCCCGCGACGATGGCGTCGCCCACGTACAGCGTGCCGTTCTTCACCAGCACGGTAGCCACCGGGCCGCGGCCCTTGTCCAGCTTGGCCTCGATGATGATGCCGCGGGCCTTGCGGTTGGGGTTGGCGCGGTAGTCGTTCACGTCCGCGGTGAGCAGTATGGTCTCCAGCAGGTCGTCCACGCCCTGGCCGGTCACGGCGGAAACGGGCACCATTTCGGTGCTGCCGCCCCACTCGGTGGTGATCAGCTCGTACTCGGTCAGCTGCTGCTTGACGTGCTCGGGGTTGGCGTGGGGCTTGTCCATTTTGTTGATGGCGACGATGATCTCGACGCCCGCGGACTTGGCGTGGTTGATGGCCTCGATGGTCTGGGGCATCACGCCGTCGTCTGCGGCGACCACCAACACCGCGATGTCGGTGGCCTGGGCGCCGCGCAGGCGCATCGAAGTAAAGGCCTCGTGACCGGGGGTATCCAGGAAGGTGATCTTCCTGCCGTCCAGGTCGACGGTATAGGCGCCGATGTGCTGGGTGATGCCGCCCGCCTCGCCGGCGGTGACGCGGGTCTTGCGGATGTAGTCCAGCAGCGAGGTCTTGCCGTGGTCGACGTGGCCCATGATGGTCACGACCGGCGGACGGGACACGAGCTCCTCCTCGGAATCCTCCACATCCTCCTTTTCCAGGGCGTCCTCGGCGGTCTCCGCCAGCTTCATCTCCAGCTCGACGCCGAACTCCTGGGCTACCAGCGAAGCGGTATCAAAGTCCAGGTCGTTGTTGATGGTGGCGATGATGCCCAGCATCATCAATCGCTTGATGATCTCGCCGGCAGGCTTGCCGATGCGCTCGGAAAGGTCGCGCACGGTGATGGTCTCGGCGGTCATGAACGCCTTTTCGATCTTGATCGGCTCGATGGAGGCCTTCTGTGCAGCCTTCTTCTGCTTCTTGCGGTTGCGCACAAAATCGTCGTCATAATTATTCAGGTTACCCGCGCCGCCGCGCTGCTTCTGGGCTGTGCGGCCGGAAGCACGGCTGCGCTCCGGGTCGTTCTGGCGCACATACTGCTTCTTGTTCGGATCGTAATTCGATACCCTTTCCTTCTCGACAGAGGGCGTCAGATCGGGCCCCTTGCGGCCAAAGCCGCCGCGCTGGCCGCCAAAGCCACCGGGGCGCGCGCCGCCGAAGCCGCCGCCTGCCGGGCGCTGACCGGGCGCACCGCCTGCGGGACGATTGCCATATGCCGCCGGGCGCTGGCCCGGCGCGCCGCCCTGCTGGGGACGGCCCTGATATGCCGGACGTTGACCCGGCGCGCCGCCCTGCTGGGGACGGCCCTGGTATGCCGGACGCTGGAGCGGCGTTCCGCCCTGCTGGGGACGGCCCTGGTACGCCGGACGCTGACCCGGCGCGCCGTCCTGCTGCCCACGGCCCTGCGGATAGCGATCCCCGCCGCGTAGCTGTGCAGCCTGGCTGCCCCGTGGCGCAGGCGCGCTGCCCTGCTGGGGGCGCGACGGCGCTGCCGCAGCCGCAGGGCGCGCCGCGCTCGGAGCCTCCTGAGCTGCGGGTGCGGCGACAGGCTTGGGTTGCACATCGGGCGCAGGCGCAGCCGGAATCTCCGGCACCTGCTCGCTGGAATAGGCAGTCATGAACTGTGCGCTGGCTGCGTATTGCTTGCTGAGTGCCTCCTTGGCCTCCCGCTCCTGGCGTTCCCGCTCCTCGCGGGCGAAGCCGTCGGATATCCGGCGAAGCGAATTCAGCATCTCCTGTGACTGCTTGCGCATGCGCGTCACATTCTCCAGCATCTTGCCGGTGTTCGCGCTCAGTTCCCTGGTGACATCCTGAACCCTGACTTTGGTCATTCCCTCAATGCACCCCCGTACACTCTGTCTGATCTTTGGCCCGTTAGGTCATTGGGCCTTAATGCATCGCCGATGGAATCGGCGGCGGATAACTCTATAATTCTGGCGGCCATGCCCGCGTCGGTGACCGCGGCGGCCATGCGACCGGGCTTTCCAATGGCGTCGCCCAGCTGATACCCACCTGTGCGCACCAGCGGCACCCCGTAGCTTTCGCAGGCGTCGCCCATGGCTTTTACGGCATTTGCAGAAGCTGCGCCGTCCAGCAGGGCCACGCATGCGCTACCCGCGCGTATGGCCAGTATGCAGGCCTTTTCGCCGGTGATCAGCTTTCCCGCCCGGGCGCACAGCCCCAGCATGTTCAGCATCGCCTTCACGGGCTCAGTCCTCCCCGGACGGCGGCTGGATGCTCGCCTCCAGCTGGTCGAACACAGCCTCGTCGATCTTTGCGTCCAGCGCCCGCTCAAGCGCCCGGCTCTTGCGGGCCTTTTTGAAGCACTCGATCTGCCCGCAGATGTAGGCCCCACGCCCCGGCGACTTGCCGGTGCGGTCGATATGGGCCTGGCCCTCCTGGGGCTTCACCACGCGCAGCAGCTGCGCCTTGGGCTTCATCTCCCGGCAACCCACGCACATGCGCATGGGAATCTTGCGCGGCTTGACAGGCATCAGATTTCCTCCTGGTCCTGATTCATCTGGTCGACCTCGGCATCCACCTGGCTCTGGCTCTTGATATCGATCTTCCAGCCGGTCAGCTTGGCGGCCAGACGGGCGTTCTGCCCCTCCTTGCCGATGGCCAGCGAAAGCTGGTTGTCGGGCACGACCACGGCGGCGGCCTTCTCGTTTTCAGAGACGAACACGCTGAGCACGCGGGCGGGATTCAGGGCATTGGCGATGTATTCCGCCGGATCCTGGGACCAACGCACGATATCGATCTTCTCGGTCTTCAGCTCGTTGACCACGTTCTCCACGCGCATGCCCCTGGGGCCGACGCAGGAGCCCACGGCGTCGATCAGCGGATCGGTGGACACCACGGCCATCTTGGTGCGATAGCCGGCTTCACGGGCGATGGACTTGATCTGCACCACGCCGGTGACGATCTCGGGCACCTCCAGCTCAAACAGGCGCTTCACCAGGCCCGGATGGGTGCGGGATACGAACACCTGCGGGCCGCGGCCCTGGCGGGAGACCTCCAGCACGTAGACCTTGATGCGGTCGTTGATGTTGAGCTCCTCGGTGGGCATCTGCTGGCTGGGCTCAAGCAAGCCCTCTGTGCGGCCCAGCTCCACGAAGACCTGCTTGTTCTCCACCCGCTGTACGATGGCGGTGAGGATCTCGTTTTCCTTCTGGCTGTATTCGTCGTAGATCACGCCGCGCTCGGCCTCGCGCAGATGCTGCACGACCACCTGCTTGGCGGTCTGCGCCGCGATGCGGCCGAAGTTTTTCGGCGTCACCTGGACCTCCACCAGATCGCCCAGCTCGTACTGGGGCTGAATGGCCCGGGCCTCCTCCAGCGACATCTCGCACTGGGGGTCCTCCACCGTCTCCACGACGGTCTTGCGGCTGAGCACCTCCACGCTGCCCTTGTCGGCGTCGATGGTGGCGCGCACGTTGGCGTTTTTCCCGAAATTCTTTTTATAGGCGGAAATCAGCGCGGCTTCGATGGCGCCGAAGAGTACGTCTTTATTGATGCGCCGCTCCTTGCTCAGGGCATCCAGGGCGCTGAAAAACTCATTGGAGTCGATTCCTCCATTGGCCATGGCAACATACCTCCTGTTCCGTTTGCCGCCTGCGTCGCGGCTCGATGGGTTTATGCTCAGTTCGAGGGCTGGTCAGGCGCGTCGTCCTGCAGGTCCTCCTCGTCAAATTCGATCAGCGGGCGCACGATGGCCACGCCCTTTTGCGGAAAGCGAAGCGTTTGTCCGCCTTCGGTGGCGATGACCACGTCGCCGTTCTCCAGGCCCACCAGTTCGCCGGTGAACTGCTTGCCGCCATTTACGGGGCGATAGGTCTTCAGCTCCACGACCGTGCCCTTGCAGCGCTCAAAATCCCGCTGTGTCTTCAAGGGACGGTCCGCGCCGGGAGAGGAGACCTCCATGTAGTCGTACTCGACCCGTTCCACCAGCGGCAGGATCCTGCGGTGAAAGGCCTCGAGATCATTCAGGGCGATGCCGTCGGGTTTTTCGATATAAAAACGCAGAAAATGACCGGTCGGCTCCTTGACAAGCTCAGCGTCGACCAGCTCAACATTCATTTCCGCCGCGATCCTCTGTGCAATTTCCCTGGCTTCCCTGACCGGCATCGACTTGCTCGGCAACAAGACCCCTCCCCAAACGCCCATCGGTCGGGCTCTGTTTCAAAAACACACCGCCGATGATCGGCGGTTGACAGTGCTACGTGTGGCGCAGTGCGCCGTCTGCATGATTCCCCGTCCAGATCACATAACAGTCTCTTTCTCGGAAAATCATTCAACAATGCTGATTATACCACGTTTTTCCGAATAATACAACCTCTTAAGCGCCATAAAAGCGTCAGAAAATGTTATATATTCGGCAGAAAACCGCCCACAGGGACCGGACTGCCCTCGCGCACGCGCTCGATGTGGGCCCCCAGGCTGCGCAACTTCTCATCGAAGCGCTCATAGCCGCGCATGATGTATTCCACGCCGGAGATCTCGGTGACGCCCTCAGCCATCAGTGCCGCGATCACCAGCGCCGCTCCGGCCCGCAGGTCGGTGGCGTTGACCCGCGCCCCCACCAGCCGATCCACGCCGGTGATGATGGCCGTGGTCTCGATCACGCGGGAACTGGCGCCCATCTTGCGCAGCTCGTCCAGGTAGCGAAAGCGGGATTCAAATACCGTCTCGGTCACGATGCTGGTGCCGTTGGCGACGGTCAGCAGGGCAGCCAGCGGCTGCTGCAGGTCCGTGGGGAAGCCGGGATAGCCCTGGGTCTTCACGTTCACCGAGCGGAAATTGCGATTGCTGCGCACGCGGATGATGTCGTCCTCGCTGGTGACATGCACGCCCATCTCCAGCAGCTTCGCGGAAAGGGCCTCCATGTGGGTGGGGATGGTGCCGGTGATGATCACGTCGCCGCCCGTGGCCGCAGCGGCGATCATCAGCGTGCCTGTCTCGATCTGGTCGGGCACCACGGTGTAATTCGTGCCGTGCAGATGCCTGCCGCCGCGAATCCGGATCACGTCGGTGCCCGCGCCCTTGACCACGGCGCCCATGCTCGAAAGGAAGTTCGCCAGGTCGACGATGTGGGGCTCCTTGGCCGCGTTGTGGATGCAGGTGGTGCCGCTGGCGGAAACTGCGGTGAGCATGCAGTTCACCGTCGCCCCCACGCTGGGCATCTCAAGGAAGATGTCGCCGCCCACCAGTTCGTCGGCGGAGGCCATGATCACGCCGCCGGGGGTATCCACATGGGCGCCGAGCGTTCGCATGCCCTTCAGCGTCTGGTCGATGGGCCTGGGGCCGATGTCACAGCCGCCCGGCAGGGGCACGCTGCAGCGCCGGAATACGCCCAGCAGCACCGGCGCGAAATAGTAGGAAGCGCGCATGCGGCTGGCCAGCTCGTAGGGCGGGTCAAATTTGTCCGCAGTGCGCGGGTCGATGGTCATCACGTTGTCTTTGAACTCCACCTGAGCGCCCAGGTACTTCAGCATCTCTATGATGATATGTACGTCATTGATATCCGGAACATTTTCGATCACGGAGGGGGAATCGCCCAGCAGGGTAGCGGGAATGATGGCCACCGCGGCATTTTTGCCGCCGCTGACCATGACCTCGCCCTCAAGGCGCGCGCCGCCATGAATCCGCATTTTTTCCTTCATCTTATCTCCATCCGTCCCAAACGAAGCTGTCAGCACGGGCCCCTGCAGGCCCGTAAAAGCCGAATCTATCCGTCAGCGCCCACAGCCGGCGCAGCCCTGGCAATTTCCACCGCAGCTGCAACCGCCGCCGGAAACCCTGCCCAGCGCGGACCACTTGCCCTCGTACACCCGTGCAACGTCGCCCCCGCACTTGGGGCACTTCACGTCGTCCCTGGCGGAGACGGAGCGCAGCAGGTCAAACCGATGGCCGCACTGCATGCATCTGTAATCGTATACCGGCATGGTTCCTCCGACGCGCAAAAAGAGCGCCATATCTCTATCGCTGCCCCTATTATACATGACTTGGACCCGTCAAGCAAGCCTGTTTACGTGCTTATTACCGTAACGGAACCTTGTAAACCCGAGATTTGGCGCTATTCCCCATGAAATTTAACCTTTTCCACTTCGAAACAGCAGCGTGTCCGCCCGGCATGCCAGCGAAAGCATCAGCGCCGCGCACAGCCAGCCCACCACAGGGTAGCTCACGCCGACTGCCCGGCGCAGGCCCAGCAGACCTGCGAGCGACGCCATGGCCAGGGCGGTCAGCAGCATGCCTTTGCTCCCTCCCCCGCGCATGGCGTCGATCAGCCCGCCCAGCGCGGCGGCCAGTGTGGTGACCGCGCAGAGGTATCCGAAGCCCGCACAGGCCCAGAACCCGAACAGGCCCCACCGCGCCGCCAGGACCACCGTGGGCATCGCATGGCCCAGCAACTGCCTGCCTCCCCTTTCTACGGCCCGGTTCGCTGCAGACAGCAGTACCCCCAGCGACAGGGCGCACCCCAGTCCCACGCGCCATGGCTTTGCGCCTGTTCCAAAGCGCAGGACGACGTTCGCCGCCAGCGCGGCGTTCATCGCGCCGTAGGCCAGCGCCAGAAGGACCGACGCGGGCCAGCTGTCCTCCAGCGCCAGCTGCACCGCACCTTCGAGCCACATGCGCACCGGACGGGGATCCAACGCCAGCGCCCCGTAGAACGCCGCTCCCGCCGCCAGCACGATGAACCCCAGTCCGGGCAGCGGGCGCAGCTGCGCCACGTTCAGCACCAGCGCGATCAGCAGCGCGCTCCCCGCGCCCCACAGCCAACCGAAGCGTACAGGCAGCGTCAGCGCCCCCAACTCCCCCGCACCGCAAAGCATCACCACAGCGGTCAGTGCCAGCAGCAAGGCGTGCAGCCACCCGGCGACAGTCCCCGCCCGCTTGCCCATCATGCGCTGGCAGAACCGGGCGAAGTCGGTCGCCCCGGCACTCCCGCCACAGCGGCAGAGCAGCGACACCAGCAGTCCGAACACCACCGACGCAAGGCAGATGCCGATCCATCCCGTCCGGCCCGTCTGGGCGAAGAACAACACCAGCTCCCGGCCGGATGCATACCCAGTGCCCGCCACTGCCGCCAGAATGGCCGGCACCACGGTCGCTCCGCTGCGTTTTTCCATGACAAAACCCCCGTTTCACATTCATGGTATGCAAAACGGGGGCTCAATAGCTCAGTCTTCCGCCGCTTCCTCGCGGCCCAACTCCTCCGCGGTCTTGTCCACGGGCGTGAGCTCGGTTTGCGCCCAGCCGGCGGAGGGGTCGTCCAGTATCGGGGCCTTTCCATCCTCCCCTTCCATCTCAGGCGGGCGGGTTACGGTTTCAGCCGGCTCGGCAAACTGGGGGTCCGGCATCCCCGCGCCGTCTGTGCGGGACAGGCTCAGCGCGCCGGAAAACAGCCTTACGACCAGCACGAGCAGCGCCGCGGCGACCACCGCCGTCACGATCAGCATTCCGATGCCGATCCATCTTTGGGCAGGGCTTTTGCGTCTTCTGCTCAATCCGCGTATTGCCGGATGTACTCCGGCACCTCGTCCACGGCAGAGCTGATGGACAGCACGAACTTGCAGTGATGGGCATCGGAAACCAGCTTCAGGTTCTCGAAGAACTTCTCCATCTCGATATCGTCCAGCGGGGTCTTCACCAGCTTCTTGAAGGCGTCAATGGCGATCAGGGACAGGTCGAAATCGGCGGACAGCATGCCGCACAGGAAGGCCAGGAACTCGTGGGCCGTGCACTTGTAGGCGCCGGGATACTCGCTGGCATCCACAAAGCGGATCTCATGCCGGAGGTCATACATATAGCGCTTGTCGTCGTCGACAAAGATTATATTGCCATGCTCTGTTTTGAGTGCATCATTGGTCAGATCGATCAAGCGCTTGGTCTTGCCGCTGCCCTTGTCACCCAGGATCACTTTAATCATCATACATCCACTCCTTCTCTATATCGGTGGAACCATATTCATTATACAATACTTTTCCTGAAATATCAAGCACGAATTCACAGCGGCCCGACGCGCGCCTGTCGCTGCGGTAATGTAAGAAAAAAAGAAACAATTGAAACATCTTTTCAACATTTGGCCTGCATCGATTGACATATACGGTTGGATTTGAAATAATAACCCATGCGTATTACTTTTGAGTGAGGTACGAATATGATCTGCAAATCCTGTGGTGCAACGATTCCAAGCCAGCTACTCAGGCAGGACAGCTTCAACTGCCCCAACTGCGGCAGGGCGTACCGCCGCAGTGCGCAAAGCAGCCAAAATACAGCGGGCGGAAGGAGCGAGAATCCCGCACCGGCCAGGCGCACAGTTTCAAGCAGCCAGTCCTCAGGGGCGCTGCCCGGGTGGCTGGTGCCGGCCATAGCAGGCGTCGCCTGCCTTGCCCTTGTCCTGTGTATCGTGCTGCTGGTCAGCGGCGGATCAAAGGGCGCTTATTCGGTTTGCGGAGCCTTTGAGCCAGATAGAATAAATGCCGGCAAGAGCGTAACCAAGACCATCGAGATCCCCAGACAGGCGAATGTCCAGTACATCGTCGCCACTGAAAGCGATACGGCAGGTATTACGACCAGCGTCAAGAACAAGACAGAGACCTCCTTTGACCTGGTCATCCGCAACGACAATGGAAAGTCGCGCAAACCCGTAATGAACTGGGTACTGGTGCCCTGCAAGATTCCCGTGCTGAAGACGGAATCCAACGCTGAAGCCCAGTCAGAATGATCCCAAGTCACCGTATTGACACCGAGGCGCAGCCATGATCTTCACAGACAGCTTTGTATACATGCCCGAGCTGAATACCCCGCGACTGCGGCTGCGCAGGCTGACCATGCGCGATGCTGCCGATATCTACCACTACAGCCGCGATGCCGAGGTGGCCCGCCATGTGCTTTGGGACGCCCATCGCTCGATTTCCGACAGTCGCGATTATCTGCG
Source organism: uncultured Eubacteriales bacterium (assembly GCA_902765305.1). Lineage (GTDB taxonomy): Bacteria > Bacillota > Clostridia > Christensenellales > Aristaeellaceae > UBA2862. The sequence goes on along the minus strand of CACWZI010000010.1, from coordinate 11,519 downwards.
CTACATGCTGCGCCGATATCGCAGCCATGAGCCGGCCAGCTGGGGCATCGAATGGCGGCAGACCGGTGAAATCATCGGCACCATCGGCTTTATGTGGATCCAGTCGGACAATTCCGCCGCGGAGGTGGGCTATTCCCTGTCCCGGGATTTCTGGAACCGGGGCATCATGACCGAAGCCCTGAAGGCCGTGATCGATCACGGCTTCATGGGCATGAACCTGAACCGCATCGAGGCCCAGCACGAGACCACCAATCCCGCCTCCGGGGCGGTGATGCGCAAGTGCGGCATGCGCCACGAGGGCACCCTGCGCCAGCGACTGTACAACAAGGGGCGCTACGTGGACGTGGAGCTGTACGCCATACTGCGCAGCGAGTACAGCAGCCGCACATACTGACGATCCCTCAAAAAAACGGACGGCAACCGCCGTCCGTTTTTTCGGGATCATACAGCTCACTGCACCGATTCGCCCCGATCCAGCATCATGATCTTGTCCACGCGCCGCTGGTGGCGTCCGCCCTGGAATTCGGTACTCATGAACACGTCCACAATCCCCTCGGCCATCACCGGACCGATGGTGCGCGCGCCCATGGCGACGATGTTGGCGTCGTTGTGCTGGCGGGCCAGCTGGGCGCTGACGGGCTCAGAGCACAGCGCGCAGCGCACGCCGTGGATCTTGTTGGCCGAAATGGAGATGCCGATGCCCGTACCGCAGATCAGTATGCCCTTGTCACACTCGCCCGAGACCACAGCTTTGGAGACCCGCTCCGCATAGATCGGATAATCGGTCGATTCGGTGACATCGCTGCCGAAGTTGACCACCTCGAAGCCCTTTCCCTCCAAATACTGAACCAGGTGCCGCTTGAGCTCGACGCCGCCATGGTCGTTGCCGATCGCAATCTTCATATCCTACACTCCTCGCATCATTCGATTTAATTACATAGGTCCTCTGTAAAACTATACCGCATTTGTCGACCGATGTCAACGCGATCGAAGGAAAAACTATGCGCCCTCCCCCGCCGGATTGACGTGGATCATGATGTGCTTGACCTGGGGAAAGGCCTTCTCCACGTCGTCGTGCACACCCTCGGCGATGGCATGGGCCGCGTTGAGGGTCAGCGCGTCGTCCAGGGCGATCTCCAGCTCCACATACAGCCGGCTGCCAAATTCCCGGGTGCGCAGCACGTCGATGCGCCGCACGCCCTGGTGGGCCAGCACACACTGACGGATCTGTCCCTCGGTCTTCGGATCGCAGCTGTGATCCACCATGCGGTCCACGGCATCCCTGAAGATATCGAAGGCGGCCTTGACGATGAAGGCGCAGATGACCACGCTGGCCAGGGGATCCATCATCGGCACGCCCAGGCGCGCCCCGGCGATGCCGATCAGCGCGCCCACGGAGCTGAGGGCGTCGGAGCGATGGTGCCATGCGTCGGCCATCAGCGCCGGCGACGCCAGCCTGCGAGCGTAGGCGCGGGTGTACCAGAACATGCCCTCCTTCACGGCGATGGAGACGATGGCCGCCGCCAGGGCCAGCAGCCCGGGCACGGGCCTGTCGCCCACCCGGCCGCTCAGCACTTCCCGGGCCCCGTTGTAGCCGATGAGCAGGCCCGTCACCAGCAGTACCCCCGCCAGCACGATGGCGGCCACGCATTCCATGCGCTCGTGACCGTAGGGATGCTCCCTGTCCGGCGCCTTGCCGGACAGCCGCAGGCCGATCATCACGATGAGCGTGCTGAATATGTCCGAAGCGGAATGCACCGCGTCCGAGACCATCGCCCCCGAATGGGCAATCAGCCCCGCCGCCAGCTTTCCTGCGGACAGCAGCAGGTTGACCAGTATGCTGACGCTTGAGACCCTGAGCGCCTGCTGAGATTGGTTCTGCATGATATTCCTCCTCAGCCCGCAGATATAAAAAGACCGCGGGCAAGTCATTCTACGACTGTCCCGCGGATCAGATGCATCCGCTATCACTTGCGTGACCCGGCTCCCATGGGCCTGTTCACGATTATGATACCTTGCTTTTCAGAAAATTGCAAGTAAAAGTTCGGTAATTGCGAATTTGTATTCAATTGGGAATGCGTCTGAACAGCTATAATAAAAGATACATTTCACGCCGGTTGAACCGTCGGAAGATTTCTGGTATAATTGGAGCACGCGATCAGCCGCTGAAAAGGTGGATACAGGATTCACCAAATTTGATAAAAGGAGCAATACGACATGCCCGAACTGAAGCTGCCGTTTATCGGTCACGGAGGTGACTACAACCCCGACCAATGGCTGGACCGGCCCGATATACTCGAGGAGGACATCCGGCTGATGAAGCTGGCGGGCTGCAACCTGATGAGCGTGGGCATCTTCGCCTGGTCCGCCCTGGAGCCCGAGGAGGGGCATTTCACCTTCGACTGGCTGGCGGATACCCTGGATCGCCTGCACGGGGCAGGCATCTCCGTTTTCCTGGCCACGCCCAGCGGCGCGCGCCCGGCCTGGATGAGCCGGCGGTACCCCGAGGTGCTTCGCGTGCGGGAGGACGGCGGGCGCAACCTCCACGGCGGCAGGCACAACCACTGTTTCACCTCCCCCGCCTACCGGGCCTTCGTGGGGCGGATCAACCGCGCCCTGGCCGAACGCTTTGGCCGTCATCCGGCGGTGGTGGGCTGGCATATATCCAATGAATACAGCGGCGAATGCCATTGCGAGCTGTGCCAACAGGCCTTCCGGCGCTTCCTGAAGGCGCGCTACGGCACGCTGGACGCCCTCAACCACGCCTGGTGGACCGGATTTTGGAGCAAGCGCTATACCGACTGGGACCAGCTGCACAGTCCATCGGCCATCGGCGAAACGTCCATCCACGGCCTGAACCTGGCGTGGAAGCGCTTCGTCACCCACCAGACCGTCGATTTCATCAGGGCTGAGATCGCGCCGCTGCGCGAATTGACCCCGGACCTGCCCGTCACCACCAACCTGATGGAGATGTTCGGGGGACTGGATTACCGTGCGGTCGCCGACGCCCTGGATTTCGCCAGCTTCGACAGCTATCCCAAGTGGGGCCATGGCGACGGGGAGCAGACCGCCCTCGGCGCGGCCTTCAATTACGACTGGATGCGCGCGCTGAAGCAACGGCCCTTCGCGCTGATGGAATCCACGCCCTCCCAGGTCAACTGGCACGACGTGTGCAAGCTGAAAAAGCCGGGCATGCACATGCTCTCCAGCCTCCAGGCCGTCGCCCACGGCGCGGACACCGTGCAGTATTTCCAGTGGCGCAAGAGCCGCGGCGCGGCGGAGAAGTTCCACGGCGCGGTGGTGGACCATGCGGGCCACGAGCACACCCGCACCTTCCGGGACGTGCAGGCGGTGGGCGCACTGCTTCCCAAGCTGAAGGATGTCCTCGGTGCGATGCCCGATTCAAAAGCCGCCATACTCTTCGACGCCGAAAACCGCTGGGCGCTGGCGGACTGCCAGGGCCCCCGCAGGGACATGCGCCACGACGGGACCGTCTTGGCCCACTACAGGGCGCTGAAGCGCCGGGGCATCGACCTGGACATCATCGACCAGACCCGCGACCTCGACCGCTACCGGCTGGTCGCCGCGCCGATGCTGTACCTGCTTCGCCCCGGCGTCGCAGAGCGCCTGTCGGCCTTCGTGGCCGGTGGCGGCACCCTGGTGTGCACCTGCCCCACCGGACGGGTGGATGCGGACGATTTGTGCTTCCTGGGCGGCTTCCCCGGGCCGCTGCGCCAGCTTCTGGGCATTTGGATCGAAGAGACCGACGCCCTCTGGGACGACGAGCGCAACGGCTTGCGCACCCGAGACGGCAAAACCTACGCCTGCGATGCCCTCTGCGACCTGATCCACACCGAAGGAGCCCAGACGCTGGCGACCTATACGGACGATTTCTATGCGGGCAGGGCCTGCGTCACCGTCAATCGCTTCGGCAAGGGCAGGGCTTACTACATCGCCACCTGCCCCGACGCCGACTACCTGGATGACTTTTACAGGATGCTCGTTTCCGAGCTGTGTATCACGCCTGTGGTATCCAACCTGCCCACGGGCGTACAGGCCACCCGGCGCGGCGACATCGCCTTCGTCATGAACTTTGCCGGCGCGCCGGTCGAGGTGGCGCTTCCGGAGGGCACGGACCTGCTCAACGGTGAAAAGACGGGCGGGCCCGCCACGCTGCCGGTCAACGGCTTCAGGATCATCCGAATTCGCACTAAAAGAGAGGACAAGCAGTATGCGTAAAGACATACGATTGATCGCCCTAGACCTGGACGGCACGCTGCTGACCACTGACAAGCGACTGACCGACCGCAACCGGACCGCGCTGCTGCGCGCCGGCGAAAAGGGCATGACCGTCGTACCGGTCACGGGCAGGATATTTAACGGCCTGCCCCGGTCGGTGCTCGGGCTTCCCTGCCTGAAATACGCCATACTTTCCAACGGCGCGTCCGTCTACGACGTGGCCAACGACCGCCTGCTCTGCCGCGCCGAGATCCCGCTGGATCAGGCCCTCGATATCATGGCCTGGCTGGACGGACAGCCGGTGATCTACGACTGCTACGCTGAAGGCAGGGGCTTCATGACCGAAGCCATGTGGAACCAGATCGATCGATACGCCTGGAGCCCCATCGTCGTGGATTACATGAAGTCCATACGAACCCCCGTGCCGGAGCTGAAGGCCTTTCTCAGGCAGAAGGGCTGGGATATCCAGAAGATACAGGCGTTCTGCCGGGACGATGAAACCCAGCGCCGGCTGCTGGGGCACATGCCCTTTTCAGGCATCGCCGTATCCTCCTCCGTGCCGCGCAACATCGAGATCAACCGCGAGGACGCCACCAAGGGCCGCGCCCTGCTGGCGCTGGCGAAGCACCTGGGCCTTGAACGGGAACAGGTCATGGCCTTCGGGGACGGCCTCAACGACATCAGCATGATTGAAAGCGCGGGCGTCGGCGTGGCCATGGGCAACGCCGTGGACGAGGTACGCCGCGTGGCGGACATCGTCACAGCAACCAACGACGAAGACGGCGTGGCGGCGGTGATCGAGGCGCTGCTGTGACCGATCGCTTATAAAGGAATGATGCACATGAATCATACGCTGACGCAGGACGAGCGCCTGACCCGTCTGGTCGAGGTGTTCAAGGCGGATTCGGGAGAATACAGCCAAATCGAAACCCCAAGGGATACCCAGGGCCGGCGCAGGATACTGCGCTCGCTGATGAACATCCGCAGGCCCGGGCCGCTGCCCGGGGACGCCCTTCGCCTCCAGGATGAATACCTCCGGGAGCGGGCGGCGGAGAAGGGCGTTGTGTCGCTCGAGGATATTCCCGTGATCCGGGACGGTCTCTCCCTCTGGCAGGGGGACATCACCCGGCTGGCCGTGGACGCCATCGTAAACGCGGCCAATTCACAGATGCTGGGCTGCTTCGTACCGATGCACACCTGCATCGACAACTGCATCCATACCTATGCCGGCATCCAGCTTCGCGAGGCATGCGCCCGGCAAATGGACGGATTGCGCGCCCGGTTTGGCCCGGACTACGAACAGCCGACCGCCGTGCCGATGCTGACGGACGCCTACAACCTGCCTGCGAAGCGGGTGATCCACATCGTAGGCCCGATCGTGGAGGAGCGCCTGACGCCCGGGTTGGAGCGGGACCTGGCGGACTGCTATACCCATACGCTGGAGCTGTGCGCGGAAAACGGCCTGCGCTCGGTGGCGTTCTGCTGCATCTCCACCGGGGTCTTCCGCTTCCCCGGTCAGAGGGCGGCGCAGATCGCCGTGTCAACGGTCCTCAAATGGAAGACGGCCCACCCGGATGGGGTGGACCGCGTGATCTTCAACGTGTTCAAAAATGAGGACAGGGCGTATTACGAGCGTGAACTGGGGGCCTGTAGCAGCCCCACGCAAGCGTAATAAACCGCCCCGACGGCCTGGGCGAACTGGGCCACCGTGTAGACGGGGTGGGCGGCCAGCTGCTTCATCAGGCCGGTATTGGCCAGGCCCTCGTCCGCGACGGCCTGCTCGATATCCGGCACGATTCGCCGCGCGCCCTCGCACATCAAATCAAAGCAGGCCGGGGTCTTGACGAGCCTGCCGAACAGCGTGCGCTGTTTGCAGGCGGGCCGCAGCAGGTATTCCGTCTCCCGCCAGGTCACGGCCAGGTGTTCGCCGATCTGCCGGAAGATGTCGGCGCATTTGGAATCCCGCCGCTCCGCTTCGCGCATGAAGTATTCCAGGCAGGGCTTGCGCATGTCCTTCGGCGAGGTGGGCACGATCAGGCGCTCGTCCTCCTTCACGAACAGGCCCCTGTCGAGCGCCCCCTGAAACACTTTGGGGGCCGCATCGGGCAGGGAATTCGCGGCCAGGCGAAAAACACCTGACTGGCTGGCGTACTTCTGCAGCGTGCCGGGCAGGCCGGTATTGACGTTGTTGATGCTCCGCACGTCCGGGGCGGGAAAGCGGCGCTGGTCGAAGCTGCCGAGGTCGATGATTAAGCTGTAGATTTCCAGCGGGATCTCGGGAATCGAGCCGTCCGGCAGGATCCAGCCGGTGCCCAGATCGGTGCCCAGGGTGTGGGCGAAGAAGCCGTCCGACAGGTCCGTGCCCGCGGCGGCCTGCTCCACGGCGGTGGTGAACGCGGCCATGGGGCCGTCGTTGGTGTTCATCACCACGCCCTCCGGCGTCGCGTAGGCCTTCAGCACGTCGCACAGGTTCGTGATCTTCCCGAACTGCGCTTCATAGTCCATAGCCGTGTTCATGCGCATGCCGTAGGTCTTGGGGGTCTCGCCGCCGATGATCCGGTTTCGGATCACCACGTCCGGGAAGCAAAGGCCGATGCCGTCAAAGCCGCGCAGCCTGTCGCCCAACAGCGCCTCCATTTCAGTGACGGCGGATGCCATTTCCCCATCGGTGGCGGCTCTGTCAAAGACCTGCGCGGCAACCCGATCCCCCATCCCGGAAGCCTCCATGCACACGGCGGCGCGCATCAGGCGGGTCAGCAGACACAGCGGCTCGATCAGCTGCTCCGCCAGTGCGCAGGCGGCGGGATTCCAGTCGTACTCCTTGAACGCGACCAGCCTGCCGTCCAGGGCGGCCACCAGCTTGACGTCGGTGCCGCCGATGTCCATGCCCATCAGCATGCCGCGCTTCGCCCTTTCCGGCAGGGCGGCGAAGACGGGGATGGCTGTGGGTGCGGGATGAGGTTCGGGGACTTCAGGCTCATCGGCGATGTCGGACAGCCGGAACGCGAACCGCGCCTCCGGGCCGCACAGCGTGGCCAGCGTGCGCTGATTCACGTTCAGGCACTTGCCATAGCCGCTGCGTTCGGCGAGGGGCAGGCTGACCTGGAAGGCTTCGTCCAATCCCTTCGCCCAGGCGGCGAGGGGGGCGTCCTTCCCGTCGATATAGACGTCGATCCGCTTTGCGCCCAACGAGGAGAGGGCATTGTAGAGCATGGCGTTCAGGAAGGACGCCACGAACGCCGATTCCTCCGCGCCTTCACAACGGGGCACCTTCAGCGCGAAGCGTCGGACGCTGTCGTCATACAGCGTCACATGGAAGTGAAACGGGCGCGTGCCCTCCCGCTGGAAGGCGTCCCTGACGTCGCTGATGTAGACGGGCCGATCCGATCGTGCGGCTTCCATGAACTGCGTAAGCGTAGACATATAGACACTTCCTTGGATCGCCTGCCGTAGGGCAGGACGTGATTCTGTCGAGCGACCAAGGCAATATTATCATAACGGTATCCAAAAGGCAAGGACCGCGTGAAATAACTGTGGCAATCCTGCCCGATATGTGCTATAATGCCAGGAGGAATATCTTCGCCCTTATGGGCGCGACGACCGTCAGGAGGAATAATATGAGCGGCATCATCACCATCAGCAGGGAATACGGCGCAGGCGGACATTCCATCGCCAAGCGCGTGGCGGCGGAGCTGGGCATCGAGATCTACGACCGGGACATCATCCGCGACACCGTCAAGGACAGCGGTCTGGACACCAGCGTCATCGAGCATGAGGAGGAGGAGATCTCCAGGATGGACGCCTTCCTGCGGGCGATCACCCCGGCGGCCTACGTGGACCGGCGGGAGGCCATCCACGAGATCGAGCGGCGCGTCATACTGATGCTGGCGGCCAAGGGTCCCTGCATCATACTGGGCCGCTGCGCCGACGCCATACTGGACAAGGCCAACGTGGACTGCCTGAACGTGTTCATCTATGCCGACGACCTGCACCGCGCGGCGCGCGTCAGCGAGCTCATCGGCAGCAACAACCCGTCGGACATCCAGAAGGCCATGAAAAAGACCGACGCCGCCCGCCGCAGCTACTACCAGCAGTTCGCGGGACGCCACTGGGGCGACTACCACAATTACAACCTGATGCTGGACAGCGGCCTGCTGGGCTACGACACCTGCGTGAAGCTGATCTGCGAGGCCGCCAGGGCGGCGAAGGAGTGATGCCCATGAAGGATGTCGCTAACCGCTTTGCCGCGAAGGTGTTCAACCTGACCACCATGCGCCAACGGCTGCCGAAGGACACCTATAAGGAGATGCTGCGCTGCATCGCAGACGGCAAGCGCCTGGACATCGCGGTGGCGAACATCGTCGCCAACGCCATGAAGGACTGGGCCATCGAGCAAGGCGCGACCCACTTCACCCACTGGTTCCAGCCGATGACCGGCATCACCGCCGAGAAGCACGACAGCTTTATCTCGCCGGACGGCAACGGGGGCGTCATCATGGAGTTCTCCGGCAAGGAGCTGGTGCGGGGCGAGTCCGACGCCTCATCGTTCCCCTCCGGCGGCCTGCGCTCCACCTTCGAGGCCCGGGGCTATACCGCGTGGGACCCCACCTCCTTCGCCTTCATCAAGGATACCGTGCTGTACATCCCCACCGCCTTCTGCAGCTTCGGCGGCGAGGCGCTGGACATGAAGACGCCGCTGCTGCGCAGCATGGAGGCCATCAACCGCCAGATCAGCCGGGTGCTGAAGCTGTTCGGCCACGAAAACGTGACGCCCATCACCACCGTCGGCGCGGAGCAGGAGTACTTCCTGGTGGACCAGGGCATGGTGGACGCCCGGGAGGACCTGATGCTCACCGGCCGCACGCTGCTGGGCGCGAAGCCCCCCAAGGGGCAGGAGCTGGACGACCACTACTTCGGCGTCATCAAGCCCCGGGTGCAGGCCTTCATGCAGGAGTTGAACGACGAGCTGTGGCAGCTGGGCATCCTCGCCAAGACCGAGCACAACGAGGTGGCCCCGGCCCAGCACGAGCTGGCCCCGATATTCACCACCACCAACATCTCCGTGGACCACAACCAGCTGACCATGGAGCTGATGCGCAAGGTGGCCCATCGCCACGGCATGGTCTGCCTGCTGCACGAAAAGCCCTTCAACTGCGTCAACGGCTCCGGCAAGCACAACAACTGGTCCATCTCCACCAGCGAGGGGGTCAACCTGCTGGACCCCGGCGCGACGCCCTTTGAAAACGCCCAGTTCCTGCTGTTTCTGTGCGCGGTGATCCAGGCCGTGGACGACTACCAGGACCTGCTGCGCATCTCGGTGGCCACCGCCGGGAACGACCATCGCCTGGGGGCCAACGAGGCTCCGCCGGCGGTGATCAGCATGTTCCTGGGCGACGAGCTGACCGAGGTGCTGGAGGCCATCGAACACGACGCGCCCTACGGCGGCCACGACAAGGAGCAGCTGAAGATCGGCGTGGACGTGCTGCCCCGCATCCCCAGGGATTCCACCGACCGCAACCGCACCTCCCCCTTCGCCTTCACCGGCAACAAGTTCGAGTTCCGCAGTCCCGGCTCCAGCCAGTCCATCGCCAAGCCCAACATCGTCATCAACACCGCCGTGGCCGAGAGCCTGCGGCAGTTCGCCGACGCGCTGGAGGGGGCGGAGGACTTCACCCAGGCCCTGCACGACCTGATCCGGGACACCGTCAAGGCCCACAAGCGGATACTGTTCAACGGCAACGGCTACGACAACCACTGGCCCGAGGAGGCCCAGCGCCGGGGCCTGATGAACCTGCGCACCACGCCGGAGGCCCTGGCCCACCTGCTGGATAAAAAGAACGTAGCCCTGTTCGAGCGCCACGGCGTGTTCAGCGCGGCCGAGCTGCGCTCCCGCTATGAGATACTGCTGCAAAACTACGTGAAGGTGATCCACATCGAGGCCGAGACCATGATGGACATGGTCAGCCGCAACATACTGCCCGCGGTCTCCGCGTTCTCGGCAAAGCTGTGCGACAACGCGAAGGTCAAGGCGGAGGTCGCCGGCGTGGCCTGCGGCTATGAGAAGGCCCGCTGCCGGGAAATCTCCCGCCATACCGACACGATCTACGCCATCTACAGCACCCTGGGCGAGGCCATGCACCACGCCGATTCCGCCGAGGACACGCTGGAGCGGGCCATGCGCTACAAGGACGACGTCATCGGCGCGATGAACGCCCTGCGGGAGGCCTGCGACGCCTGCGAGGCCATGATTCCCAACGAACAATGGCCGTATCCGAGCTATACCGATATACTGTTCAGCGTGAAATGAGGAAGCAGATGGACAAGCTGATCGTCGTTTGCGGCACCAACGCCTCCGGAAAGAGTGGCCTGGGCGTGGCGCTGGCCCAGCGCTTCGGCGGGGAGATCGTCTCCGCCGATTCCCGACAGGTGTTTCGCGGCCTGGACCTGGGCAGCGGCAAGATCGCGCCGGAGGAGATGCAGGGGGTGCCCCATCACCTGATCGACGTGTGCGAACCCGGCGATTTTTTCTCGATGCACGACTTCCAGCGCATGGCCTATGAGGCCATCGACGGCATCGTCGCCCGGGGCAGGCTGCCCTTCCTGGTGGGCGGCACGGGGCTCTACGTGGCCTGTGTCACTGAGGGCTACGTGATGAGCGACAGCCCGCCGGACCTGGAATACCGGGCCTACCTGGAAACCTTTGAAACACCTGAACTGTACCGGATGCTCCTGAAGGCGATCCCCGACACCGACGTGGAACCGAAGAACCGCAACCGGGTGATGCGGCTGCTGGAAAAGCTGCACGCCGGGGACGACCACATTCCCCACAACGCGCCCCGCTACGACTGTTTGAAGCTGGGCGTCACTTGGGACAGGGAGACGCTGAAAAGGCGCATCGACGAGCGCCTGCAGCGGCGGTTGGACGCCGGCATGATCGACGAGGTCAGGGGGCTCATCGACCGCGGCGTCAGCGTGGAATTCCTGAAGAAGCTGGGCCTGGAATACCGCTTCATCACCCGGTACCTGACCGGCGAGATCTCCAGCCGGGAAGAGATGACCGAGCTGCTGGCCACCGCCATCAAGCAGTTCGCCAAGCGGCAAATGACCTGGTTCAGAAGGGACAGGGACATCATCTGGCTGGACATGGAAAACGACCCAGTGGGGCAGGCGTGTCGGGAGATAGACAAATACTGATTTGTCGCGCTGCGACAAATCAGTATTTAGGTTTTAGGTTATAGGTTTTAGGTGTTAGGGAAGGTAGAAATCCTGACGGATTTCTT